>JAMCWF010000059.1 GCA_023481295.1 Armatimonadota bacterium
TGAGATGGAGGCTCCGATCCGAGTTACTTCCGGCCCGGCCATCGAAAGGCCGGGCGACCTGGCCGCCATTTTAACGAATCAAGAGAAAAATGGCATCCTCTTCGTGGATGAAATCCACCGCCTGCCTCGCACCGTTGAAGAGATTCTCTACCCCGCAATGGAGGATTTTCAGCTCGATTTAATTGTCGGAAAGGGCCCGAGCGCCCGCACCCTAAGGCTGCCGGTGGAGCGATTCACACTGGTTGGGGCGACCACTCGCGCCGGGTTGCTGAGCTCTCCCCTGCGGGAGCGCTTCGGCATCGTTCACTATTTGGAGTTTTACAGCGCCGAGGATCTCTTTCAGATCATCGTGCGGGCAGCCCAAATCTTGGAAATTCGCATCGAGTATGGGGGCGCGATGGAAATCGCCGGCCGGGCGCGCGGCACACCCCGCATCGCCAATCGCTTACTGCGCCGAATTCGGGACTACGCTCAGGTTAAGGCGGATTCGATCATCACTGAAAATGTGGCCTCCGAAGCGCTGCAATTGATGGGTATCGATTCGCTGGGACTGGACGACTTTGACCGCCGTTTTCTGGGTATTATCATTGAGAAGCACGACGGCGGCCCGGTCGGCATTGAGACCTTATCGGCTGCCATGTCGGAAGAGCGAGATACCATCGAGGACGTCTACGAGCCTTACCTGGTGCAAATCGGCTTGCTGAACCGCACGCCGAGAGGTCGAATGGCAACCCGCTCGGCATTTCAACATTTAGGACTAACGCCGAACCGGCAAAATGCCAATCTATTTGGTAATGACGAAGTGTAACTAAATTTAGTATCAATTCGTATCAAATGAGTGATGATAACGTTCAATTGAACCTTAATTCAGAAAGTGTTGAAATGTTTTGCGGAAATTGCGGCACTCGAAACACGCCCGACGCCAACTTTTGCAAGCATTGCGGTCAGAAGCTCGATAACGACCACGCTCATTCCCTGAGTGAGGATGATTTCCAGGATATGAAGCCGGCCGAGGAATCGGTCGGTGAGCTTTTAGCGCTGGCATTCGCGAAAGAACAAAAGGGCGATATGGCAGCCGCCATTGAAAGCTGCGAAAAGGCGCTGAAGCTGATGCCGAACAGCACATCCGCCCACAGCCTGCTCGGCATGCTTTACAAAAAGCAGGGCGAACGGGAAAAAGCAATCGCCGAATATGAGAAGGTGCTGGAACTAAATCCGGGCAGCATTGCGGACCGCGAAACACTGGAGGAGCTCCGGGCTAATGCACCCTCTGACCATCCCAAAGTTAAGGTCATTTCAACGCGCGTGTCACGCCGGCTGTTTCTGGACACTCCGACCGGTGCGGCGGTCATTGGAGTGGCACTGTTTGTGATCGTCATTTTTCTGTTTGGTTGGGTGGCTTTAAAGCACGGCGAACCGACCAATAAGCCCGATACCGACACCTTCGGCACACCCATCACGACCGACAATGCGCCCGCCATTAAAGCTTACCGGCTGCCGGCTCAAAACTACAGCTCGGTGCCTTCAACCAGTGCGATGCCGAACACCTATGCCACCGCACCTCAATCCGCAGTAGGCTATCCGGGCACGCAAGCGGCGCCTCCGCAGCAGCCGGCCTACTATCCGCCCAATGGTTATGCTCCGCCACCACAAGTGATGCGTCCGGTCTACCAGCCGCCCGTCCAATCGGCTCCGAAGCCGGTCGAAATTATGCCGACCCAGCCGATCAATCCGAGCCAGAGCACTAATCAGACGTCGGTGCATCTTTCGGATACCGGTAACTCAGCCAACAACTCGAACGGCGCTAACGGCAACCATTCATCGTCACCGGGACAATCCAAACCAGAGGGGCGCATTAAAATCATTGTCGGACCGGCGAACGGCTCCAACACCACATCGCCGTCACCCGGCGGATCAAGCATCAGCACCAGCGTGGATTCCCGCTCACTGCAAAATATAGCGACCCACTACCAGTTGGAAGGCAGCTATCAGCGAGCGGTCAACACCTACCTCAAGGCCATGGATGGAGCCGGTGATGAGGCGCCCGGCATCTACCAGCAAATCGCGATCTGTTACCAGCATTTGGGCGAAAAGAATCAGGCGCGATCGAACTATGATCAGGCGATCTCAGGCTACAAGGCGCTCATAACGGCCGGTCGCAAAACCGATTGGGCTAAAAGGGGAATTCAAGCCTGTGAGGCCGGCCTTCGGATTGTTGGTGAATGAGGCTGCTCTACCCGCTGTTCTATCTTTCGACGATTTTAGTTTCGGCCCCGCCACAACAAAATGGGGCGATTCGACCGACGCTGCTCATCATCAGCAGCCGCTCCCAATCGAAGTACTCCAAGCTATCTCCACTGAAAAAAGGCACCTATTTGCTTGATCTCTCGGTTTATATTGACCGGGCGGTTCGGGCTGCCGGCAGTGCGGTTCCGATTATCTACAGCTCCGACTCGCCGGTAATCAAGCAGGCGCTCTCATCGGGAAAACTCGCCACCAGCGACCTGGTGGAGCCCATTACAACTATGGCGGCAGAGCGGATCGGCCACATAATGGGCGTGAGCGGTGTTGTGATTGCAAATGCCAAGTATGCGAATGCTCAAGTCGACGCCAGTTATGAACTCTTGCTGCCGGTCGGCCAGCAGGATTGGAGAACCGCCTTCTATACCCATTTCTCCTCACCAAAAGATAATAATAAGCACACACTGCTGAGCAACATTCATCTCGCGGTGAACTCGCTGATGGATCAGTTGACCCAACAGCCTTTAATACCGGTCCAGTCTCAAACCATGCCGCCCGCACCAACCGCAACCGCGCAAACGCCTCGACCGCCAAAGCCGGCCCCGCAAAACAGTGCCGGCCTCAGCGCGGCCGAAATACTGATTGATAATTTCCGCCGCACCGGCGACATTCCCAATATGATAGAATCGCTGCGGCAGGCCATTGATGAAAATCCGTTTCAGGCCGATTTACGCAGCCAGCTCATTAAAGCCTACGAGAAGCGGGGATTGAACGACCTGGCGCTGGGTGAGGCTGCCCGAGCGACGATGCTCATGCCCAAAGACGCGAAATTGCAAAAGCTGCTGGGTGATTGTTACGCAGCGGTGGGCAACAGCGATAATGCCGAATCCGCTTACGAGCAGGGCATAAAGCTGGATCCACGCTCCGCTTCCTGCTGCGTCGCGCTGGGCGATCTGCAGTTGAAACAGGGCGATGAGAGCTCCGCCCTGCAAACCTACCATCAAGCGATCGTCGCCGACCCAAACAGTCCTCTTCCCCACGAGCGGTTGGCCAAGCTCGATGCGCTGAACGGCGACTACCCAGATTGCTTAAAAGAGATGACGCGGTCCCGCTCCTTGCTTCCACCCGGCTCGGTTGATCAGTACCGCAGCTTATCCATTGAGGTTATGAAAGCGGTCGTCGAGGATGTAAAGGGCGCATTAAATAAGCTCGCGGCCATGGAAGGTGGGTTTGAGGAGGGTACCATTACCCGCGAAACCTATTACGACACCGTTCGATCCAACAAAAACCGGCTTACCGCGATCAGCGATCTGATTGATAAGATGCCGACGGTGCAGGAGCTGAGTTCGGCGCAAAACCATTTAAACCAGGCCGTCAGCTTGGCGGCACAGGCTTGCGATGGGCTGTTGGACTACCTGGCCTCGCCGAACAGCAGCAGCCTCTCCGATACGAATATGCTGCTCCGAGCTGAAGCGGCTGGCGGGCTGGATAAGACCTTATCGGAGTTGTCCCTTCCCTCCCACACCGCCGTATCCGCTTCACCCTGATCCTTACT
>JAMCWF010000012.1 GCA_023481295.1 Armatimonadota bacterium
GAGATTAGATTATCCGCGAGTGAATCCCTTCCCCCTCCTAGGGGGAAGGTGAGGATGGGGGTCGTCGGCTGTCCTTCAAGGCTTGACCCTATCTTTTTACCACCTCTCAGGGGGAAAATCAGGACGGCGGTGAAATCCATTGCGCTCCAAAAATTCCCGTAAAACTGAACTGTTACAAGATACAATCGACAATTGCGCCGTTGCTCACCCTTCGCCTACCCCGTTATTTTTTACTCATCGTATGATTTGGAGTAGCTACAGTTTACCTGCTGTATAAGCCAAAACCCGATTATTCAGCGAGCAAGTGCTATAATGTGACTGGAGGGCCGCGCACTTGAAAATCGAGGAAATGACCGATCCAGGCGCATTTCAACACTTACGAAATGAATGGTCCGAGCTGGTTAACCTCAGTAGCGAAGCCACCATCTTCCAAACCTGGGAGTGGCAGGATGCATGGTGGCGGTATTTTGGACAGCGCAAACAGCTCCGAATTCTGGTGGTACGTGAGAATGGATGCGTTGTGGGCATTGCACCCCTATATGTAAGCTCCCATTTCCGCACCCCGTTTCGGAGGTTGGCCTTTGTCGGCTGCGGCGTTTCGGACTATCTCACGCCGATTGTGGCCAACCATTGCGCGGAAGAGGTAGCAACCGATCTGCTTCACTACCTTGTCGATCACTTTCACGGTTGGGATTTAGCCGATCTCCAGCAAATTGCTCCCGATTCCACCTGGCTCCGCATGGCGGCTGAATTCAATCGCGGGCGGCAGGCCCCACCTTTTACCACTCAAGAAATGGAGCCTTGCCCCTATCTGTCGCTCACTAGCCGGTGGGAAGAGGTGATCGGCAAGTTCGGGAAAAAATTGCGATCAAACATCGGATATTACGAACGACTGCTGTACCGGACCTATCAAGACGTTGATTTGTCATTGCATCAGGGCGGAGATATAGGCCCGGTGATGAATGAGATGTTTTCGCTCCATCAGCGACGCTGGAGGTCGCGCTGGCTGCCCGGGGTGCTGGGATCGGCCCGGACGCGGGCGTTTCACCAGTTAGTTGCCGGTCGGTTTGCCGAAAGCGGCTGGCTCCGATTGCACACGCTTTTGCTGGACGGGCGAGTGGCGGCGGCACTCTACTGTTTTCAATATCGGGATCGTTACTACTACTACCTTGGCGGATTTGATCCAGGCTTGGCCCGGCTGAGTTTGGGCACGGTGCTGACCGCTGCCGCGATCAAGCAGGCGGTATCCGAATCTTGCCGCACTTTTGATTTTTTGCGCGGTCGAGAATCGTATAAGTATCGTTGGTGCTCCGGTGATCGCGTTAACCGCCGCTTAATCATCGGACGGCCGGGGATGCGTTCCCGGATGCTATATAACTGGCTGCAATGGGAGTGGCATTTAGCGGAGCAAGCAAAGGCGATTGCCGATCACCGCTCCGCCGATTCCGACAAAAAGAGGAGAGCGGGAAGTGGCAAAACTGGTGCAGACGTTACTGCTGTTGGTATTGGTGGCGGCCACAATCTATAACTGGCACTCAACACAAGAGCTGAAACAGCAGGTGGCGCAGTTAAGTCAGCGGCTGGGTCGAGAATCGGCAGCGCGCCGCAGCGATGAAAGCTTGATGATTCAGGTGCAGAATTGGCTGCATCAAGCGGAAATGGCCGCGCAGCAGGGCAACTACCAGCAGGCTCAGGCCTTTTTACAGTCGACGAAAAGTCGGATCGCTGACCTAAATCAGCAGATGGAACGGGGCGTCAGTCCGGTAATGCGGTGGGCCAAACAGCGAATCAATCAGATTGAAACGACGATCAACTCCAAAGGCAGCCCGACGCGATAATCGTTGGTTTCAGGTATAAGAGTTGGTAATGATTGACCGACTAAAAGCAGCAACTGGATTTCAGGTCAAATGTCAATCCGAACAATTAGCGATGTTGAGCAGTGGACGGTGCAGCAGGCAGGCGACAATCGGGCTCAATGTATGAATGGGACAATAGGAGACCGGTAAAATGTGGAGTATCGTACCGCGCCGTGTAACGGTGGGTGGCCTACTCATTATCTTCATATTTGCAATGTTCGCAACCGGTTGCCAGAACGCGAACTTTTTCAGCACAAAAGACGAGGTGCGGTTAGGGGAACAGGGTGCAAAGCAGGTTGAGCAACAGTACCGGATCGAGGTCAACACGCCGGACGCCATTCGGGTGCGGCGTATCGGTGAGCGGTTATTGATGCATATCCATCGCCGATCGGGTATGCCATACTCATTCCACGTGCTTGATTCACCTACCATTAACGCGTTCTCGTTGCCCGGTGGCCCGGTTTATGTCTTCAGCGGACTGATTGATCTCATCGGCAATGACAACGACGCACTGGCCTGCGTGATCGGTCACGAGCTGGGGCATATCCAGGCTCGACACGCGGTGAAAAAGCTCTCATCGGAAATGGAATCGGGATTATTGATTTCAATACTCTTGCGCGGCAATGCTCAGACGCTGGCAAACCTTGGCAGTGAGCTGATTAATCTTCATTATAGCCGGGGGGATGAATATGAGGCGGATTGGCGAGGCGTCAGTTATGCTTATAAGGCGGGCTATGACCCAAACGGCATCATCCGCTTTTTTGAGAAGCTCCAGGTGCTTGAGAAAAAGCAGAAAGGCGCACCGCCGGCTTGGCTCCAGGATCACCCCCTAACAAAGGACCGAATAAAACGGATTGAGCATATAATCGCAACGCATGATTACAAATATGGCATGTAAAGAGAAATATCATTGAAAATCGCAGCAGTAGTACCGGCATACAACGAAGCTCATCGGATATCGAACGTTCTAAACGCGCTGCTTGCAGTGCCGGAAATTTATGAGGTGATTGCGGTCAATGATGGATCACAAGATAGAACGGCCGCGGTAATCCGTCAGTTTGAGGAGGTGCGCTTGATTGATCTCGAGGACAATTGTGGGAAGGGGGGGGCCATGATGGCTGGCGCCTGCGCCACGGAGGCCGATGCGCTGGTCTTTTTCGATGCGGATTTGATCGGACTTACGTCAGACCATGTGCGGCGATTGATTCTACCAATTGCCACCGGACGCGCAGGCATGTCGCTGGGTATTTTTCGAGGCGGCCGGCTCCTGACCGATTGGTCGCAAAAACTGGTCTCTTCCGTATCCGGTCAACGCGCGATCTATCGAGATATTTTTCTCAGTATCCCCAACCTAGTGAAAACCCGTTACGGGGTGGAGACCGCCATCAATCGCTACGTACATCACATGCAACTCAAAGTGGAGTACGTTCCGTTGATTGGCGTCACGCATCCGATGAAGGAAGAAAAGTTAGGCTTGATGCGTGGGGTGGCATCCCGATCGAGGATGTACTATGAGATACTCAAGATAATGATGGAGCCTATCGACATTTCAGCGGCAAATCGCCCCCCATACTCCAAGCCCATCAATGATTACTACAAAAACGGGAACTCTCACCACCACCGCCCGATGAAAGCGTTCGCCCGTGCGATCGCCACTCAATGGGACCGCCTGGGGAAACGCAGAGACGATGATTAGCGGGTTTTAAAAAATACTGTAACGCTCTCCGATTCGTCATTCCGTGGACGCAGGGCGGAACCCGGAAACCAAAACATCCGACCCGCATCCGTGTCTACCGATAAGCAATGGGTCGGGTTTCCGCTTTCCGGGAATGACGAATTGGCGGGCACCTGCAACTTTTTCAACACCCCTTAGATCCCTTTACGGAGGGATTGAATCTTTGCCGCCAAGATTGCCTGCCGCGGCGCGCTTTGACAGCGCATCGGCTTCCCGATTCGATTCTCGCGGCAGGTATGTCAGTTGGGCGCGCTGAAATTTTGCGCGCAGCATCTGCACTTTTTGGTATAGCGGGTAAAGGTGGGGCTGGCGAACTTTATAAGTGCCGGCTATTTGGTTGACCAGGAGCTCGCTGTCGGAGAAAATTAGGATATCGGTGCAACCGAGTAAAAGAGCCTCTTCCAAGGCGCGTATGAGGGCGGTATATTCGGCTACATTATTGGTGGTTTGGCCGATCGCTTCGCTCAACTCTTTTATGACGGCGCCGTCCGGATGCACAATAATGACACCGATACCGGCCGGGCCGGGATTGCCCTGCGAAGCGCCATCGGTATAGGCAATCAAAGTACGATACGTTGAATCGCCCCACACTTTATCCCCCGTCATTCGTTCAGCCCACTTACTAGAACCCTACCGCAATTCTCACAGAAGGCGACTGCGTCAGTTTTGGCGATGCTTTCGACTAGGGTCAATGGCAATGAGGTTCGACATGCCTCGCAATCCCCTTTAATCACACGAGATAGCGCGATGCCGGCATGCTGCTTGCGCCAGATACCATAGCGCTTCATCCAGCTATCTTCAATATCGGACGCCAGCTCCTGCCGATGCTGGGCGAGCTGGGTCAGCTCATTTTCATAGCGGTTTCGAGTGGCTTGGTAGAGTTTTTTTCGAGCTTGATAGGTCAATCCAGCCTGCTCGAGCGCTTGTTTTGCTTCAAGCTGAGCTTTCCGGTGCTCCTCGAAAGTATCCATCAGGGTGAGTATTTTTTCATCCAGACTGCTGCGTTGCCGACCCAACGCATCAATCTCGTGCTGCATGGAGTCCAGCTCTTTGGGGTTGCGGATGGAGCCGCTGTATAACCGTTTTTCGGTGTCCTTCTTTTTGGTCTCCACCGTCTGAAGCTCCAACTCCGCGTCACGCAGGTCTCTCTCCGTCATGGTGGTGACTGAATTTACCTTTTGAAATTGCGTTTGAGCTGCCTGGAGCGCGGCTTCCTCCACCCTCCCCGGATCCAGTTCCTGCAGCTTCCGTTGAAGCTGCCGAATTTCGATGTCAACCTCCTGTAACGAGTAGAGAGCTTGCAAATGAGCGTTCATTTGCTTTCCTCCTCGCTGGGTGCATTAAGCATCCGTTCAAACTCCTCCTCGGTCAAAATCTTTATCGGTAATTGTTGTGCGCGGGCAAGCTTACTGCCGGCATCTTTTCCCGCAATCAAATAGTCTGTCGCCTTACTGACATTGCTGGTTGCCTTACCGCCTTGCTGTCTCACCAGAGCCTCCGCTTCTTCGCGGGAGTATTTGGTTAAGATACCAGTAAATACCACCACTTTGCCGGCGAAAAGCCCGGAGCCGCCGGTGATTTGCTGCTCTGTCGGCACAACGCCGACCGATTTCAGTTTCTCAATTAGATTTCGATTGACCGAATCCTGCAAAAATTCGTAGATTGCACCGGCGGTATTCGGTCCGATTTCCGGGATCGTCTCCAATTCGTCCGGGCTGGTTTGTAAAAAGCGCTCCAGCGATCCATAGTGCTGGGCAAGCAGCTCAGCGGTGCGCTCCCCGACGAAGCGAATACCCAAGGCGTATAGAAAGCGGCTGAGCGGTCGGCTTCGGCTTGCCGAAATTGCATTCAATATATTGTCAGCCAGCTTGTCGCCAATTCGCTCTAACGGCAGCAACTGTTCTTTTTTTAAAGTATAAAGGTCTGCCACGTCTTGAATCAAGCCGCGCTCCAAGAACTGGTCTATCTGCTTTTCACCGAGGCCGTCAATCTCCATCGCTCCGCGTGAGGCGAAATGAATGACCTGTTCGCGTATCTGAGCGGAGCAGCGCGGATTTACGCAGCGCGTCGCGACCTCACCTTCACGGCGGACTACCGGCTGATCGCAGATCGGGCAACGATCCGGCATGTGAAACTCGTTCTCATCCCCGGTCCGCTCTGTTTTGACTACTTCCACCACTTCCGGAATGACCTCGCCGGCTCTCTGAACCATCACCCAATCTCCGATACGAAGGTCCTTGCGACGAATCTCGTCTTCGTTGTGTAGGGTAGCTCGGCTGACAACCACCCCCGCCACCGATACCGGCTCTAGCACTGCGATCGGCGTTAAAATGCCGGTTCGTCCAACCTGCACCGCGATATCCCGTACCTGCGTCTTCACCTGCTGGGCTGGATATTTAAAGGCGATCGCCCAGCGCGGACTACGGCTGACCGTTCCCAACGCGGCCTGAAATCGAAAAGAGTTGACCTTGACCACCACACCGTCCATATCATAGGGCAGCTCACGGCGGCGGCTGTCCCACTCCTCACAAAATTGGATTGCCTGCTCAATATCGCCGCATCGCTGCACGTATGGGTTGATCGGCAATCCCCAAGCCCGGAATGTCTGCAGGAGACCGTATTGGGTCTCCACCGCAAGCCCCTCTGCATGGCCGATGGTGTAAAAGGTGGAACGCAGCCTTCGGGCGGCGGTAATCCGCGGATCCTTTTGCCGGAGCGATCCGGCGGCCGCGTTGCGTGGATTGGCGAAGGGGGATATTCCGCGCTCGTCGTTTTCCGCATTAATGGTCGCAAATTCGGTATGGTTCAAATAAACTTCTCCGCGAATCTCGATCAGTGCTGGAATGGGCGGCGCGGTATCACTGGGTTGGATTCGCAGGGGAACGGAATGCACGGTACGAATGTTTAGCGTGATGTCTTCACCCACTGTACCATTGCCCCGCGTCGCCCCACGCACTAAAAAACCATTTTCATAGGTCAGCGAAACCGCAAGCCCGTCCATCTTAATCTCGCAGACATACTCGATCACTTCACCGGCCTCCATTCCTAAAAATCGCTTGACTCGCTGGTCCCAGCCCCGCAATTCAGCAGTGCTGAAGGCGTTATCCAGCGAAAGCATGGGTGATCGGTGAGGGGCGGGTGCAAAGGTGGTGACTGCCTCGCCGCCCACGCGCTGGGTTGGCGAGTCGGGGGTAATTAGGTCCGGCCGCCGTTGCTCGATGGCAAGCAGTTCCCGAAAGAGAGCGTCATAATGGGAATCCGACAGGGTCGGCTGGTCGAGCACGTAGTATTGATAGGCCGCCTCGTTCAACTGCCGGTGAAGCTCACGCGCACGTACATCATCGGTCTGTGGTGTATCGGGTGCCATCCGTTTTGCCGATAGTATCCCTTCTTTTCAACAGCCGCCAACCGGGCGGTTAGAGGATTTAAGCATCCTAACGATGGTGGGCAATGTTAAGCGACACTATTGTGATGCGCGGCCGCCCGGTGGTTCAAAGGGCGAATTCATGATCATTTAGGCAATTATACCCGAACGAAATGCAATCGTGAAAAGTGAAATAAGCGAAGGTAGATTGGAAACACAACCAAATATGTGTAAAACAAGGTTAGGTAAGTAATGAGAGGGTGTGGTAAACGGCCGATTCGGCGGAATTCTGCTGCTGACTGAGACGACCCCCTCATTTATCAATTGGTGGTATTAATCCGGCGATTAAATACCGTCATGCCGGACTTGATCCGGCATCCACAACCTTCTGGATTCCCGCTTTCGCGGGAATGACGAATTCGGGATAGTTATTTGCCAGGTTAATAGATTACATTGTTGCTACATCATGTTGCCGGGTTAATATTGATGCTCGAATATCGGCCGCACGATCAAATATCGCCTTGCGGCTTAGGCCGGCCGCCGCATACATGGCGAAAATATTTTCATCAGGCGTCTCCGGGGGAACGGTATGAGATGCGGCCAGGATGAAACCGCCACCATCGGAGGTCATCGTTTCGATCAGTCGGTGGGTGTACTTATAGACCTCACTAGCGGTGGCGAAGGGCAGTATGCCTTGGGTATCCACTCCACCCATGAAGCTGATTTTGGATCCGAACTCTCGTTTCAGCTCCTGAGGCTCCATTCCGGGGCAGTTGCTTTGAATGGGATTCAGCACATCCATACCGATTTCGATCAGATCCGGAATGATGGGGCGAAGGGCGCCGCAGCAGTGATAGGCGACCGGCAAGCCATGTTTTTTCCCCACCGCCATCACGCGGGCGAGCTCCGGCTTGATCATTTCTCGCCACGTTTGAGGCGCCATCAATAGATCGGTTTGGGATGCCACATCATCGCCGGTCCAGAGCCAATCCAGCAGGAAACGTTCGCAGACGAGCTCGGACAGGTGAATTGCGAAATCGGTGCAGCGTCTGAACATTGTCTGAGTGAGGCGCTGTTCCGAAAGAATCTCGATCATCACGTTTTCAAGACCGCGCAATCGCCAATACATCTCGAAGACACAGGGCGAGACGTCACAGCCGATAAATTGATCTTGAGCCGCCGACATCACCGGCTCCATTTCGGATAAAAGCCGTTCGGTATGGTCATAAGGGAATTTGTAGGCGAGGACCTCCTGCTCGCTGGCTTTCGCAATTGGGAATTCGGCGACCTGATTGAAGGCGCCCTGTTTTACCCATCGTATTCCCCAAAAGTCCTGGTGCCATTCGCCTTCCCGCTCATGCACAATGCCCTCCATCGCGTAGTTGTTGTTGACCCAGGCTTGGCGGACATCGTTGCCCATCGCCTCTGAGACCTTATCCGGTGGTACCTCCAGCAGTTTCGCGAGATGACGGGTGGTTTCCGGGTTTAACCACATAAAAATGGGAACCCGGTCAACCGGTTGCCGCATCAATGCACGTCGAACCCTCTCTTTTCCACTCATCGATTTAATTTCCGTACGGTTTGTGTTCATAATGGTGCATCACCCCAATCCGGAACCGACAACACCTCGCCCTCTTTCAGCGCCGATTTGTGCGCCATGATACCGGCGGACATATAGCGAACCGCCTCCCAGGCGTTGATGGCTGGCATGCGGCGATTGGCTATCGCATCCACGAACTCATGCACCAGGTAGGAATGGGAGCCGCCATGTCCTCGGTATACTCTCGAGTCACCTACACCGCGACAAAATGCCTCGTGAACCTCAGCCGGCAGCGGGTCACGCATATCCGTATCGGATATCGGGGTCGGATGTTCCTTTTCGATCCAGATTCCATTTTCATAGGCGGCGTGAGTTCCATATACTCGGAAGGTCTCCCGAATGATGCTGCACTCTCGATGCTCGCAAATCCGCATCGTCGCCCCGTTGCTCATCTGGAACAGGGCGGTCACGTTGCCGAAAGGCATCAGCATATCGTCGAAGAAGGGTTCGCTGGTATATGGTGGAGTGCCCCATGCCGAAACCTTTATCGCGTGTGCCCCCATTACGCTGATCGGGCCGGAAGTGGAGTGGGTGGGATAGTGCATCGGGCTGTCGGACTCACCGCGCTTGCGGTATTCCGCCATATTTTGTTCCCACTCCCGTCCAGCGCTGCTGGCCAAGCGATGCCGATAGATCTGACGTAAATCGCTGGCGGGGCTGTCGAAACTGTGCATATACTCGCCCTCCGAGTAGATGAATTGGCCGAAAGCGCCCTCTTTCGCTCGCCGACGGCAGTACATCGTATCGGCATGGTAAAAGGTCGTCTCACCCAGCATATAGTACATCCCGGTACGGCGGCATGCCTGGATGATCCGGTCACACCATTCAAGCGTTTCGTCTCCGCTCGGGATGGAGATGATAGGAACTGCGCTGTAGACATGCTTGCCGTGCTCCATCGCTTGAATGCACTGCGGGGCGTGAAGCCAATGTTGTGTAAAGATGGCGAGAGCGTCTACGTCGCTCCGGCAGATCTCATCTAGCGAACGGAAAGCATCGCGAGGGTTGAATTTATCGCGAAACGATTCCATCTCGGCAAAGTGGGCGATTCGCTCCGGTTCCCGATCACACAGCGCGATGCGATCAACCAGCGGGTGGCTCTTAAACAGCTCAGCGAAAGCAGAGCCGAAATCGCCCAATCCTACCAGCCCCAAACTAATTCCCAATTCATCCTCCATATCCCGCCTGATCGAAACGCCGATTCAGACGGTCAAAATACCCATCATTATCCTATCACAAGCGGCCCAATTTCGCCATGCTGAAATGGTGAGAGGTATTTGTAGGTTGTAAGGCGAATTTATCCCACGTTGCTTGAGCGGGCTCATGTTGAAAGCACGGCGGGCATTCGCGATTCGATATCACTCCCTATCGCAGCGAGCTTTCTCATCGCTCCAGATGAACTTATTTCGCATGGATCGGAGGACCTGGCTGAATGAATCCAAGCCCGTTTTTGGGCGTGTTTCTTCATTCGATCGGCGGTTTCGCGGCCGGTAGTTTTTATATCCCATTTCGAAAGGTGCGGAAATGGGCATGGGAGAGCTATTGGTTGATGCAAGGTGTGCTGGCCTGGATCATCATGCCTTGGCTGATAGCCTGGTTAACCACCCCGCGCCTACTTTCGGTTTTATCGCACAGCCCATCCGGCAGTATTGAGTGGGCCTTTCTGTTCGGGGCCCTATGGGGTATTGGTGGTCTCACGTTTGGCTTGAGCATGCGGTATCTGGGGATGTCGCTAGGCTACGCGATGTCGCTTGGATTTACGGCTGTGTTCGGCACTCTGGTTCCTCCCATTTTTCACGGAAAATTCATCCCGATGGCTCATACCGCCTCCGGGCAGGCGGTTCTGGCCGGCGTTGTAGTGTGTGTGATCGGCATTGCGGTGTGCGCGCTGGCCGGCATTCATAAAGAGCGTGAGTTGACTACCGAGGAAAAACAGAGCACCATCGAGGAGTTTGATCTGGTCAAGGGATTTTTAGTGGCCGCTTTTGCCGGCGTGATGAGCGCGTGCATGGCGTTTGGCATTGACGCCGGGAAGCCGATCGCTCACACCGCATTGCTGGCCGGCACCGACAGTGTTTATCAAAATAACTCCGTTTTTGTGCCGATTATGGCGGGGGGCTTCCTCACCAACCTGATCTGGTGCGGCATTTTAAATATTAAAAACAAAACGGCCGGCGATTACCTCACCGGCAAAGGCGGGCAATTGGCGGCCAACTATTTCTTTGCCGGGCTGGCCGGCATTATCTGGTTCGGCCAGTTCTTCTTTTACGGCATGGGAACCACCAAGATGGGCCGGTATAACTTTTCAAGCTGGTCCATCCACATGGCGTTCATTATCGTTTTCAGCAACTTGTGGGGACTATTCTTTCATGAGTGGAAGGGAGTGAGGCCGGTAACCCGTAAATTGATCTGGAGCGGCATCGCGGTGCTGATTTTTTCAACGATCGTGATCGGTTTCGGCAACTATTTGGCGGCTTGATGAAATTTGATGAGATCGAATCACAATCCAGCCACCTGAAGGCGTAATTTGGGATTCTGGATCAATATTTACAATATTCTTGGAATTGAATAAAGGCGGTTTAGAGGTTGCTGAAAAAGTCGCTGGAGGCCGCTACTTCGCCATTCCCGCGAAAGCGGGAATCCAGTCCCCTGTCTAGTTGCAAGTATGGATAGTGATGTTCTGGATTCCAGGTTTCGTTTTGGTGTCCTGGAATGACGACCCGGTGGGCATTACCGTATTTTTCAACATCCTCGCAGGGCCGATCGGAGGTGTGCAAAGTGGAAAATGTGATGATTAATAAAATTAAGCCGATCCAGAAGCCGTGTATCGGCCTCTACTCAATCGGCCACGCCCATTACTGGAACCAATTCAGTGGATTACTCGACCGCCTCAACGAGTACAACCGCTTCATCGAGGGGCGACTGTCTCAATGGGGCGATGTCGTCAACGGCGGTATGGTGGATGATGAAGCGAAGGCGCAGCAGGTTGGCAGGCAGCTTAATGCCGCGAACGCGGATATCATCTTCTGCCACGTTGCCACCTACGCCATGAGCGCCACTCATATCGCGATCCCGCAAATTTGTCGGCGGCCGGTGGTCGTCTTAAATTTGCAGCCGGCCGAGCGGATGAACTACGCAAAAACCACCACCGGCGAGTGGTTGGCACATTGCTGCGCGTGCTGCGTGCCGGAGATTGCAAATGCCTTCATGCGCTTCGGTATTCCGTTTCAAGTGGTGAGCGGGCTTCTTGGGTTAACGAAAACGCCGGCCATATCGCCGGCAAATGAAGCGACGGTAGACCACCCAGACGCCCGGCAGGCGTGGAGGGAGATCGAAGAGTGGGCACGGGCCGCCATCGCCATTCGAACCCTACGGTACGGCCGTATGGGTTTCCTGGGCCATACGTATCCCGGCATGCTCGATATGTACAGCGATTTTACGATGATCCAAGCGCAGACCGAAATGCACGTTGAAATATTGGAGATGTGCGATTTGATGAGCTATATGCCGAAGGTAACGAACGACGAGGTTCGGCGCAAGCAAGAAGAGGTCGAAGCGATGTTCATCATCAGCGAGGATTCGCCATCCGATCAACTGGCGCGACGCCCCACCCCGGCGCAGCTCGAGCGGGCTTGTAAGGTAGCGGTGGCGCAAGAAAAGATGGTGAAGGAGCATGATCTGGACGCACTGACCTACTACTACCGCGGATTCGAAGAAAATGAGTATCAGATGTTGCAGGAGGCGTTTATCCTGGGCCATTCGCTTCTGACCGCACGCGGCATTCCATGCTCCGGTGAGGGCGATATGAAAACCGGAATCGCGATGAAGATATGCGATACGCTGGGCGTAGGCGGCAGTTACAGTGAGATCGTGGCCACCGATTTCGTGGATCAGACTATCTTGGTGGGTCACGACGGTCCCTTCCATATCGGGATATCGGATGGCAAGCCGATCCTGCGCGGCATGGGGCTGTATCATGGCAAATGGGGCAGCGGCGTATCGGTGGAAGCGAAGGTGAAAACCGGTCCGATAACCACGTTGGGCATCACCCAGACCGGAGACGGCCGACTGAAAATGATCGTGAACCAGGGTGAGGCTACCGACGGTGAAATCTTGCGGATCGGCAACACGATGACGCCGGTTAAATTCTCAATGCCACCCTCGCGGCTCATGAACGAGTGGTTTTCACTGGGGCCGACCCATCATTTTGCGATGTCGGTTGGGCACAATGCTAGCTTTTTTAAAAAAGTAGCGATATTGTTGAATTGGCCGTTTGAGACGGTTTCACTTTAAAATTAGTTGACTCCATAACTCAATCATTAACTGAGTAGGCGGGTGAATCGAGGGTATTAACCCGGCAAATAAATATCCCGAACTTGTCATTCCCGCGAAAGCGGGAATCCGGAAGGCTATGGATGCCGGATTGAGTCCGGCATGACGGAATTTAAGCGCGGGGGTAATAATGATGCGACCTCTTTGAAAATTTGGGGAATTCGGGAGAGGACTCACTATGAAAAGGAGCCTATTATGTCCGATATGAAACGACGAGAATTCCTAAAGCTGCTCGGTTGGACGACGGCCGGTTTTTTGGCTTATCGACCGAAGAATGCTCTTGGTCTTGAAGTTTTGCCGTTATCTGAAACATCCAACCAATTATTTCAATTACCGGCAAGCGTGCTGGCCAAAACCTTTCTAACTCCGCCGACCGAAGCCCGGCCTTGGGTCTACTGGTTTTGGCTCTACGGTAACATTACGCGGGAGGGGATTACCGCCGACCTGGAGGCGATGCAGCGAGCTGGAATCGGCGGTGTTTTAATCATGGAGGTGGATCAGGGCACCCCGCCCGGTCCGGTGAAATTTGCAAGCCCGGAATGGCAAGACCTGTTCCGCTTTGTGTGTTCGGAGGCGAGCCGGTTAGGGTTACAGGTGAATATGAACAATGATGCCGGCTGGTGTGGCAGCGGCGGTCCTTGGGTTACTCCAGAGCTGGCAATGCAAAAGGTGGTATGGACGCAAGCACAGGTTGAAGGCGGGACCTCCTTGAAACTGCCGTTGCCACAACCGACGGCGACCGATAGTTTTTATCGAGATATCGCGGTGCTGGCCTTTCCAACCCCGCTGGATGATCTTGCGGGTCATCCCTATCGAATTCCCAATATAGAAGCCTTCGCTGAATTCACGGTGCAGGATAATTTGCCGGCGCCGGCTGAATGGTCGTCTATCTCGAATAACCAGTGCGTGAACCGACAGCGGATTATAGACATTTCCAGCAATATGGGTGCTGAAGGCCGCCTGAATTGGGATGCGCCGGCGGGTAAATGGACCATCGTCCGTTTTGGCTATACCAATACCGGCGTGGACAATCATCCGGCACCGCCCAGTGGTCTGGGACTGGAAACCGACAAGCTCAGCAGTCGCGCCACCGAATTTCACTTCAACGCCTTCATCGGCAAGCTGATCCAGGATGTGGGCGAGCTGGCCGGCAATGCGTTTATTTCAACTCACATTGATAGCTGGGAAACCGGCTCACAAAACTGGACCGCCGATTTTCAGTCCGATTTTAAGCGTCTCCGCGGCTATGATCCCCTTCCATATCTGCCGGTGATCGCCGGATTTGTGGTGGACACTTTAGAAAAGTCCCAACGCTTCTTGTGGGATTTTCGTAAAACCATATCAAACCTGTTGGTTGAAAACTACGCCGGTTATATGCGGGATCTGGCTGAGAAACACGGTATGCGGCTCTCTATCGAAGGTTACTCCGGCGTGCCGGTCAATGAGCTGATCTATGGTGGGCAGGCGGTCGAACCGATGGGCGAGCTCTGGTCTTGGTCTCGATTTGGGGCCGGCGAGACGGTTATGGAGATGACATCGGCCGGTCACGTCTATGGGCGCCCGATTATCGGGATGGAGACCTTTACTGCTGATGCGAATGAGAAGTGGCAAGGGCATCCAGCGGTCGTTAAAGATATCGGCGACTGGGCATTTTGTCAGGGAATCAATCGGTTCGTCGTTCATCGTTATGCGATGCAACCGTGGGTAAATCCTCACTATGCGCCTGGAATGTCAATGGGACCATGGGGCCTCCACTATGAGCGAACCGAGACGTGGTGGGAGAAATCGAAGCCGTGGCATGACTACATCGCCCGCTGCCAGCATCTCTTGAGACAGGGCTGGTTTGTGGCCGACATCTGCTACCTGCAGCCCGAAGGAGCGCCTCGGAACTTCGATCCGCCCAGCAATTCAATGCCGCCTCTCTCACGATCGGGCTACAATTTCGACGGTTGCCCGGTGGATGCAGTAATCACTCGAATGAGCGTTAAAAACGGCCGGCTCACCATGCCGGATGGTATGAGCTATCGGGTGCTTGCGCTTCCATCGGCTCAGACTATGACGCCGGAGCTTCTCGAAAAGATCAAAGAGCTGGTCGAGGCCGGGGCAACGGTGGTCGGAGAAAAGCCGCTGAAATCGCCCAGCCTGGTGAACTATCCTCAATGCGATGACGTGGTTCAGAAACTGGCCGATGAGCTTTGGGGCAGCGGAAAGATTGCAGCCGATAAAACACCGGATCAGTATCTCACCGAGAAAGGTGTGCCGCCCGACTTTACTTCCGACAAAAACTTAAACTTCACTCACCGTAAAACCAAGGATGCGGACATCTACTTCGTTGTCAACCCGAACGAGTGGGCGGTAGAATCAATTTGCACATTTCGAGTGAAAAACCGGCAGCCGGAAATCTGGGATCCGTTAACCGGGAAAATTCAGCCGGCCCTAGCCTGGACAGAGGTGAAGGAGGGGACTCGACTGCATCTCGACCTGGAGTGGAAGGGTTCTCGATTCATCGTGTTTCGGCGAAAACCCCGCGCCAACGGTGGCATCGTTTGGGCAAGTCGCAATAAAAAGATTCTGTGGGATTTGGAAAAGAGCAATAAGCAGGTTGCGATTACCATAGAGCATGCCACGTATGGGGTTCCAGGCGATCCCAAGCGTACCCGCGATGTAACTACAATCGTGGCGAAGTGGGTGAGGGATGGGCGGCTTGAGTTCCCGGTGAC
Source organism: Armatimonadota bacterium (assembly GCA_023481295.1). Lineage (GTDB taxonomy): Bacteria > Armatimonadota > Chthonomonadetes > Chthonomonadales > JAMCWF01 > JAMCWF01. Next base: position 15,605 of record JAMCWF010000012.1, read on the forward strand.
GAAAATTGCGGAAACCGGTGATCCGGCTTATGGTATGGTGAAAACGCTTCAAGTGAGCTACCTATGGAACGGTAATCCAGTTGAGGCTAAATATCAAGACGGAGAAACATTTACATTTTATGGTCCACTGCCGGTAGTCGTGAAGAGCGCCCTCTACGGCGTTTTGGGAGACCCACAGCGGACCCGTGACGTCACCTCGATTGTTTCCAGGTTGGCACGAAACGGCCAACAAAGCTTTCCGGTGGTGGAGTTGGTGACGTTTATTGGCGATCCGGCGCCCAATATCGTGAAAACGCTGAGAGTCGAGTACCTCTGGGATGGTAAACCGGTTACAGGAAAGGCATTCGACGGGGAGGTATTCCAATTTCATGCACCGGAAATGATTATGGAGGCCGTTCCTCTCAAGACAACCGCGTTTCCAAAGCCGGCTTTAGAGATTTTCGAAAGGGGCCGGTATCTCGTTCGATGGGAATCGGGAGCGGAACATCGTTACGACGGGGCCGAATTACCGGAGCCATACGAGATTACCGGGTCATGGCATTTGGCTTTTCCTCCCGGTTGGGGCGCGCCGAATCATATTACGCTGGATCATTTAATCTCCTGGTCTGATCATCCCGATCCGGGCGTGCGCTACTTTTCCGGCATTGCCACCTACCGCAAATCCTTCACCGCCCCGATCGAGTACTTCAAGCCAAATCACCGAATTTACCTCGATCTAGGGCGGGTGGAGGTAATGGCGGAGGTGAAGCTTAACGGTAAAAACCTGGGAATTCATTGGAAGCCGCCTTTTAGATTGGATGTGACTCATGTTTTGAAGCCGGGTGAAAACAGTTTGGAAATCGCCTTGACCAATCTCTGGATCAACCGGATGATCGGTGATGAGCAGTTGCCCGAAGACAGCGAGCGTAACCCGGATGGAACGCTGAAGCAGTGGCCGCATTGGTTGCTAGAGGGCAAGCCCAGCCCCACCGGCCGATTTACCTTTACCACCTGGCGCCTCTGGCATAAAAATGATCCACTGGCCCAATCCGGTTTGATCGGACCGGTGATTGTATTGACGGCTCTTCGTGTTGATCTGTAATGCAATCTTGATATGATCGTATTTCCATTCGATGGTATGTGCATTGTGGGATATGCATATCGCCGAGTCCTTTAGATAGTAAAAAGGAGGTTATGCAAATGGAGCGGCGGATTTACAAGCCCCCATTGGTTCAGCAAATGTTGCAAGCCGGTGGCGCGCTGATCATAACGAGTGATCGCGAGATGGAGATGCTGGCGCAAACCCCGGCCGCCCGAGTCCGCGCTTTCGACGGCTGCTTTGCCGATATGGTTGGTAAATTGAGCGGTTATGATGCCGCCTTGGCACAGGTGGCATACGACTTCTTTTTCGGGGGAGACCGCCGCGAATATTTCCCGACCAGCCCTCAATGCATCCACGCCTTCAGCCAACTTTGTAGCTTAGCCCGGCAGTCTGGGGTCGGCTTCGGGGCCAGCGTACTATCGCCGCTGGATTTAGGCCCGGCCTATTCAAGAGAGAAGGGGCGTGGCGGTGTTACCCATCAATTTCAGGAAGCGGAGCTGCGATCAGACGGAACCTATGAAGCTCCGATGCGAATACAGAGGCAGTGGTTTCACAACAAAGGGCCGGTTCATTTAAAAGTACGCTCCACCCACGCTTACGCCTTCACCGAAGAGCCGGTCGGCTTTGGGGGTTACTATGCGGTAGACCCCGATCAGATCGAGGACGTTTTCGACGGGGCCGAGTTGGTTGAAGATGAAAGCTCATATCGCAAAACGGGCGCCGGTTACGCAACGGTCAACGGCATCGTTCGGGGAAAGGTGCCTACTCAGAGGAATCATAACCGAGTGATGGCGGTGATTCGTTACGATGTGGAGGAGATGGATTACTTTCATCCCGATGCGCTCAGTTTTTTAACCGAGATGCTGGAGAGCCATAAAGCGGCTGGTATTGACTACAACGGGTTTTACTCCGACGAAATGCATATCCAGTTCGATTGGGATCTTCAGCACCATTTCGGACTGACTGAGATCGCAACCCGTTACGTCACACCCGGCTACATCAACGCATATTGCCGGGCGCATGGTGAAAGGTATCGGAGTTTCGAGAAATACTTCATTTATTTTGCCTTTGCGCAGCATCAGTTTCACCATCATACCGGTGAGCCGGAAATGGCCCAGCACGTATTCGGGCCTTCGCCGGACCAAATTACCGCAACTTGGAAATTCCGCCGTGATTATTACCGCCTGCTGGAAGACCAGGTGGTAGACCTGTTCATAAAAGCAAAGGAGTACGGAGAAAAGCTCTACGGTCGCCAACCGATTTGGACGAGGGCGCACGCAACCTGGCAAGAATCACCGACTTGTGACCATGTGAACGCCGCCTGGGCACCTGCCGATACTCCAATCAGCCGCTACGATTACACGCCCGCCTATGATTGGTCCTCATCAATCCGGGAGAACGTTTCCGCTTGCTACGACTATTTCCGGTGGGGCGATTATCTTACCGGCATGGGCACCGACCACCCGGAAGGCGGATACATCGATCGAAACTACCACGGTGCCGCACTAGCCTGCAGCTTCGGCAATTTCAATCGGGTGCCCTATGGTTACTGGGGCCACTGGGGCAATCCGGTGCCGGTTTCGGAAAGGATGGAGGATCTGGCGGCCGCGATGGGATTGGCCGGCCAGCGACGCCATTGCGGCTTCGTGCAGGGCTGGCGTCATCGCAATACACCGGTCCTGGCCCTATATCCTCTCGATTTAAACTCAATTCAAGAGCGGTTCGGTAGTTGGATGGTGCAGTACGGTTACTGCGACTATCTCACTGAGGAAAAATTTGCCGAATGGGCGCGAATCTTATCGAACGGCCGAGTACGCGTCCGGGATCGTGAGTACACCACCGTGGTCGTGTTGTTCGAACCAATGATACTCAAGCCATCCATGC
>JAMCWF010000009.1:0-14082 GCA_023481295.1 Armatimonadota bacterium
TGGGAGATAGGGGGGCATCTGCCGCCAGCTTTGAATATCGCTGCGAGCCAGATCGGCGATCACCTCTTCATGTGTAAATCCCAAGCAAAAATCACGCTCGTTTCGATCTTTCAAATGGAAGAGTACCGGCACTTTATCGCGGCCGCTCTCCTCCAAGAGCTCCAGCGGCACCAACGCCGGCATCAATATTTCCTGCCCTCCGATTCGGTTCATTTCCTGGCGGACGATCTCGGCGATCTTCTGGTGAACCTTCCATCCAAGCGGCAGGTAGGTATACACTCCCGCCGCCAGCTTCCGGATAAATCCGCCGCGTACCAAAAGCTGATGGCTGACGATGTCCGCATCGCTGGGCGCTTCTCGTAAGGTTGGGAAATAGAGTTGGGAAGCCTTCAAGCGTGTATCCTCTTCAACTACTTTTTAAAGTAAATCTTCCGCGTTGACACTGAAAATTTTAATCGCAAGCCGCCCCTCACGATCTTTCGAAAGCGCTCGCAGCCGCTCCACAATAGGCTGCTGTAGATTTTCCGGCACACCAATCAATAGAATGGAGTTGGTGCCGGGCCAGATCGGCGACCCTTCTCGCCGGCCCTGGCGACCATCGCCGATTGCGTTGGACAGCCGGGTGTAACCCGGCACATCCAGTTCCCGCAACATCGAAATAACAGCCGATTCCACCGCGCTTTCACAGATCAGAAAAAGGAGCTTCATCGTGGTTCTCCACCTATGTAGATCAAGATATTATAGCCTAAATCCATCCGGGTAAAGCACTCGGCCGACCATTTAACCCTCAACCCCTCACATTTGCCCGGTTGCCCTCATCAGCTCGGCATTGGAGGTGTTTAAGCTGTAAAGCGCCTGCACCCGATCCAATCGAGCTTGAAAAAGGGCGGCCAGAGCATCCAGCTCCTCCAGATAGATCCCTTTGCCCGATTCAACCCGCAACCGGGCAACCCGTTCGGCCTCGGTGGCCTGCTCCACCTCACGTTGACTGGCCGTCACATTAGCCTCTGCGCTTTGAACGGAGAGCCACGCCTTGGTAACCTCCGATTCCACCTGGAGTTCCGCCGACTGCCTACCTATTTGCGCTTTCTCCATCACCGCTTTTGCCTCTCGTATCTTCGCATGACGAGATCCGCCCTCTGATAATGGAATGCCAATCGTTAATCCTGCAAAATATCCTGGGCCGCTGCCGAATGAGCTGGTGTTAAATGAACCGCCTACCACAGTCAAGTATATCTGAGGCATAAATGCGGCATGGATGGCTTTGATACCTGACATGGTGGCGGCGATACGATCTTTCGCAGCCGCCAAAATGGGGCGCTCTTTCCGAGCGAGCGCGATAAGCTGATCCAATGGTTGTGGCGGCGGCGGCTCATACAATATGCTTGCCGGTTGAATCGTGGAAGACAAGCTCAGACCGAGCACCACTTTTAGATCAATCAACGCCTCCTGAACGTTATTTTGGGCGGTCGTGAGAGACTGCTGAGCGTTCGAACTTGCCGACTTGTAACGGAGCAGGGTGGCCAGGTTGGTCTTGCCGACGTTGTATTCCTCTTGGGCCACCCGCGCGTTTTCCACCGAGGCATCCACCTGTTTTTGAGCCGCATCCTGAATTCCTTGGGCCAGCAAAACCTGGTAATACGCCTCGCGCGCCGCCAGTGCCACTGAAAGCTGTTCCTCGGCAATGTCGCCGGATGTCGCCGACTCCAGTGACTTCGCTTCTCGTAGCGCCGCTTCCAGCTTACCGCCGGTCCAGAGCGGAAACATCAACATCAAATCCTGGTCGGCCGACTCCCCGGTTGCTGGCACATCAATTGAATTGGTCGGTGATACTCCTGGGGAACCACTTATCATACTGTGTGTATCTCCGGATCCAGTGGTCAAGTAGGTCGTGGTGGAAAGTGAAACCGAGCGGGCTGCCTGTGCTTGGGCTGTCTTAGCGCGCGCGATCCGCAGATTCCGGCGGATTCGGTTCAAGCTCAAATTATTCTTGAGAGCCAGCGACACCGCCTGATCCAGACTGAGGGCGCCGTTCACTACCGGTAATTCGGCGGTGGTTTGGGACTTGTTTATCGGCGCAGCGCTGCTTGGAGCGCTCGATCCAACTTGAAAAGCCAAGCAGCTCAACCCAATTACTATAAGTTCTTTCTTCAACTTTCTATTTATGCTGTTCATTCTCACTCTCCAGTCGGTTCAACCGGCCCCGAGTTCTCCGGCGCGCTTCGTCGAAAGATTCGCGCCATTCCGGTTGAAAGATCATCAATATAGGTGTGCATCACCGGTATTCCGATCAGGCTGAGCAGGGTGCCAACCGTTAGCCCTCCAATCACCACCGTACCCAGCGATGAGTAGGCATCCATACCGGTCTCCGGGAAGAAAGCGACCGGTATCATTACCAAAATGGTGATGATGGAGGTCATTAAGATTGGACGAAGCCGCTGAGGAGAAGCGGTTTTTACCGCTTCATCTCTTGGAACGCCGGATTCCCGATACCGAATGATTAAGTCAATCAGGAGTATCGCAGTCGTTGCATCCATACCGGTCAGCACGATTATCGCCATCACCGAAACGGTTGAAAACGATTGGTGCATCAGGAAGAGGGCGATGAATACGCCCGAAAGCTCAAGCGGCAGCGATAAAACCATCTGCAAAGGCTGTAGAAATCCCCGAAACTGGGCAACCAGCACCAGGAATATAAAGAGCACCGCCAATCCCAACCCGATCATCAGCCGCTTCATTGAAGTCATCATCTGGGTCATATCACCGCGCATCGTGATGCCATAGCCGGGCGGGAAATTGATTTTCGATATCGCCTTCATCAACACGCTCATCGTTAAATCCATCGAGGCGGGGCCCCCATTTCGATAGAACCCGAGCACGTTATCCACCCTTCGCATCTGATCATGCTCGATAAAGTTCGGAGCATAGCGGAACTGAACGGTTGCGATCGATCGGAGTGGAACCTCAATCCCGTGTTTACCGACGATCAATAACTGGCCGATATCGGCCACACTGGCCCGTTGATCCTGTTGGTAACGGATTTGAATGGTATCCTGGCGGATGTTCGGCAGCCGGTAAAACTCGTTCGTCAATCCACCGCCGATCGAATAGTAGACTTGATCGGCGACCTGTTGAGTGGATAACCCGATTTCGGCCGCCCGTCTGGGATTAATTTTGATCTGGTAGTCCGGCGTTTGCATGCCCCAATCGGTGGCCACCTGATGCATTCCTGGCGTTTTACGGGCGATTTGAGCCACCTCATGGGTTAGTCGGGCGATTACGGGCAGGCTCTTGCCATAAACCATTAAGGTGATCGGCGCTTGAGAGCTGGCCATGACGTCAGACCCCATCTCCTTAATCGTGATTTGCCGAACCCCCGGTATCGTGGCGAGCGCTTGCCGGCGCGCCGAGTCGATCACTTGCCAGATCGTCTTTTTGCGCTCACTTTTGTCGGTAAGTGTAATCATCATCGTGGCGCTGTTCACGGTCGGCATCGCATAGCCGTTGAAATAGGTGCCGCCCGGCTCAAAGCCCATCTCGGTCGAAACTTTCTGAATTTCGGGATACTTCATCAAGATATGCTCGAACTGGGTCGTCATGCGCTTGGTCTGTGCGAAGGAGGTGCCGGGTTCGGTCTCAAACAGGGCGTATGCTTGTCCGATATCGGCCAGCGGCATCATCTCAGAACCGATGAAACGATAAAAACCGCTGCCGATGATGATCGTGGCGAGCATTGCGGTGATTACCGTAAACCGGTTCTCCAACGCCCAACCGATCGCTTTGCTATACCATGCCTCGGTCTTCTCAAGCACCCGCTCGACCGGCTGCAGGAGGTAACGGTTAAACGGATGGCGCCGTTCTGCTTCGCGGGCGCTTTCCGGAGTCAATAAATAAGATGCGAGCACCGGTGTGAGCGTCCACGATACGAGGAACGATGCCAAAAGGCCCAAGATAATCGGCCATACTAGGCCCACAAACATCAACTGAACAATGCCACCGACAAAGAGCAGCGGTGATAGAGCCAAACAGAGCATGAAGGTGGAGGCCGCAACCGCCAACATAACTTCGGTAACGCCATCCACCGTGGCCTCTTTTACCGCTTTACCCATTCTTAAATGGCGCTCGATCGAGTGGATATTAATGATGGAATCGTCCACCAATCGTCCAATTGACAGCAGCAAACCGATGAGGGTGGAGGAGTTGAGCGTCATCCCCAGCGGCACCAAAACCAGCACCGCCATAGACAGCGAGATCGGGATGGTGATCACCGAGATGAGCGTTCCTCGCCAATTGCCCAGAAAGAAGAGCACCGCGATGCCGGTCATAATGATAGCGGCGACCAACTCGCGAACCATGTTGTGGACGAGGATGCCCACAAAATGCGCGTTGTTGTAGGCCACCGAAAAGTGAAGGCCGGGATGGTCCTTCTCGATCTGGTGGATTCGCTGCATCACATTGTGAATGACCGGTGGTGAGCTGGCGCTCGGATCCTCGATGATGCTGATCTCCACACCGTTTGTGGTCACCGGCACCATCTTACCGCCCACCTTCTCCCGGTGGACGTAGTTGTAAGCGTAGCGCTCTTCCTGGTTGGTGTCGATGACTCTCGCTACGTCTTTGACGTAGACAATCCGTCCGTTTACGCTTTTAATCGGATAATCAGCGACCTGAGCCGAGCTGAGGGCCAATGTATCGAGTCGGGTGGTGGTCTCACTGGTGCCGAAGGTTAAATTTCCGCCCGGCGAGTTTGTGTTGAAGCTGTCAATCGCTTCCTTTAAATCCAATACTGACAGCCCGTAAGCGGCCAGCCGGTTCCGGTTGACGACCACCCGAAGCTGCCGAACCTTTCCGCCGTAAACAACGACCGATTGCACATTCCGCACCCGCTTCAATTGATTCACCACTTGGTTGGCCGCGAACTGTTCCAGCATCACCGGGTTCCAGCCCTTGCCGGTCATACATAGTGACAGGACCGGCAGGTTCAACGGATCAATCGGTAAAACCCATGAGGGCTTTAAATTCGCGGTGGTAACCGGCAGGTATCCCTGAACTACATTCATCAGCGCCTGGACATCAAAGAGCGCCTTCCGCATGTCGTAACCGTAGTGAAATTCGAGTGAAACGATGGAAAAGCCGTTTTGCGAGGTGGATCGGATGTAGCGCACCCCCCGTATGTTGACCATCTGCTCTTCGATCGGCTTGCTGATGTAGGTCTCCATTTGGCCGGCCGTCAAGCCCGGCATCATGGTGACGATGCCGATCATTGGGCTTTGCACGTAAGGCATCATCCGGCGCGGCATTTGGTAACCGATCACCAATATGGATAAGAGCACGACACCCACATAAAACGCAATGATGACATAGGGATGCTCGATTGACCATTGCGAGATGTTAAAGGCGCCGTGCCGTTTGGTGGTATCAGTTGTTTGGGCCAATTCGGGTTCCTCTACTCTTTCTTCGCGGTATATGTCGGGGATTTAAATAAAAGCTCATCTTCCACATCCTCACATCCCCGGCATTCCGGGCATGCTGCTGCCATCTGAATTTTTATGGTTCGACGCTGGAGGTGATGACGGCATCTTCATCTCCGGCATAGAGCTTTTGTGGGATGGCACGCTCATCTTCTTCCCCGGCATGCTGTTGTTGGACGGAGGCATCGGTTTGGCCGGAGCTGCACTTGGCGTCTTCATCCCCGGCATGTTGCCCATTCCCGGCATATTTCCCATCGAGGGTGGCGGTGGCAGCTTTTGAGGGCCGCTGGCGCCCCACTGGGTCGGAAATAGCACCGCACCCTCCTGGCAGTTCTGCTTACCCGCGATCACCACCTGATCTCCGGCGTGCAAACCGCCGAGTATTTCGGTTCGATCAGCGTTGGATCGTCCGACCTCAACGTAAACCATATGGGCAACCAGCGTTCCAGAAGCAGATCCGGTCGCCATTTGGGTGGAGGATGGGTGAGAGGAACTCATATCCATTCCAGGCATATTCATGCTTGGCATAGCGGAGCCACCGCTCTGCGCGCTCGATTTTTCCGCCGTCCAGACCGCCCACCGACTATCGAACTGCATTAACGCCCGGGTGGGAACTGAAAGCAAATTTCTCGTGCTGCCGGTTGTGATCCGCATCACCACATAATCTCCCGGCAACAGGCGTCCGCCCGGATTATCCACCAGCGCCTCGACCACCACCGTCCGCGCTTCCGGGCTGGCGGCTGGAAATATTGAGGTTACATGGGCATGAATAAGCTGTCCCGGGTTTTTCATCGTATAGGCGACCACCGGTGCCCCCACCTTGATGCGGCTGGCGTCCAGCTCGGCTACATTAGCCTGCAGCCGAACTCGACCCATCTCCGCAATGCGCAATATCGGCATACCCGGGCTGACCAGCGTGCCGGGGCTCGCCAATCGCTCCGTCACCCGCCCGTTCGTCTCAGCCAGGATGGTCGTGTAACCCTGAATGATGGCCGCCGTCTTCTGTTGCGATTTTGCCATTTTCACGCCGAGCTGCTTATGGATTACATTGTGGAGCGATATGGCGAAATTCGCATTGGAGGCTTGTACATCCGCCTTTGCCGCTTTGGCATCCGCCTGAGCCGATGCCAAGCGCGATTCTGAACCTCGAAGCTGGTCGCCAGCCTGCGTCACCTGCTGTTGCGCGCTCTGGATGTCCGCCGTTACGGCGGTCTCTTTAGCCTCCGCCTGGGTCACCTTCGACTCGGATGCCACGTAGGCAGCGTGTTCACGGTCATAGCTTTGTTGCGAAACGGCGCCATGCTTCAATAAAGACTTCTCCCTCGCGATTTCAGCCCGCCAGTAAGCGAGGTCGGCGTTAGCGGAATTTATTCCCGCCTCCGCTCCCGGAAGTTCGGCCTCGACCGCTCGTAGATTCGCCTTTGCCTGTGATAACGCCGATTTTGCCGACGCCACCGTCGAGGTCCGGTCAGCAACCTGGCTCAACGCCGCTTGCAGCTTCGCATGGGCCAGTGATTGCTGATCAGTCGCCAAACTGACCTGTTGCTTAGCGATCTCATAGTCATGCACGGCCATCAACGCATTTTGCCGAGCCGTATTTAACTTGCTGCTCAATTCCACCGTGTCTAGATGAGCCAACACCTCTCCGGTATGCACCACATCACCCGGATATACGGCAACATCCAGTAACTGCCCCACCACTCGGGGGTAAATGTACTCGTCATTATAGGGCACAACCGTCCCAGTGTAGGTCACCGATGATTGAAAGGTGCCGGTTTGGGCGGTCGCCAGAGCTACTGGTATCGCTCCGATTGGAGCCTTCATTGCGCTCATGTTCATTGACTGTGCCTGAAGGATAGTCAACTGATTCGGCTTGGCGTTAGCCACCACGATATAGCGGGTGACCGCAAAGACGATTGCCAATATGGCTAAGCCAATCGTGTAATGTTTTGCTTTTTTCATAATCGTCTGTCTCCTGCCTGCTTGCAAAATGGCCGCCGGCGCGCTCACTTACTTCCGGTCCCGCTGAAATTCAGCGCTTTAGCGCCGGTATAACCGATCATTAAATCGCTCAACTGCGAACAAAGGCAACGCTTAATGAGCGGCGGTTGGAATCGGATTTAAGTTGTTAAAGTTAATATGATAAAGTCTCGGTACCGATGGCCGATTGAAATGCCGGCCATGGCCGAATTGAGGGCGCTCGATGGAGCTAATGTGGGGGTGCGCGGAGAAGTGCCGAGCTGAGCTGTGGTGGTCCATGCACATAATCGCTTTCCGGTAAGGAATACGAATGGCCGTAGTCAGAGAAGATCACTGGCAGGCTGCGGCTATTCAACGTTGAAGCCGATAGCTGTTGAAAAGAGGTAGCTTCCCGCCCCAGCGATGCGGGGAACGACTGAGATTGTATCTGGCAGCAGCAGCTTTCGGAGTGATCGAGGTGAATGGTGAACCCAAAACCGGGATGGCAGCAGGGCATCCCGCATTGTCGCATTTCGCCTGGCGTCATTCCCTTACAGCAAGCACTTGGCATCTGGGATTGAGAAGGAGCCGATTTCGCGCCACCGGCGCTTCCCCCTGCGTAGGCGTTAAACGGAAGGAAGGCGATGGCTAAAACCGTTGCCCAGCTTAAAGCCCGGCGAAATCGCCTATTTAGATTGAATCGACTCAATGGTTTAATCGCGCTCCTTCGCTTCTAATACGGAAGCGAGCGGCAAATTATAGCACATTTCACAATTGAATTGAAGGGGTAAGAGTTCAGTTCGGCGGGAATTTTTGGAGCGCGATGGATTTCACCACCGTCCTGATTTTCCCCCTGAGAGGTGTTAAAAAGATAGGGTCAAGCCTTGAAGGACAGCCGGCGACCCCCATCCTCGCCTTCCCCCTGGAAGGGGGAAGGAACTCGCGTGCGGACAATCTATTCCCCCTCCCCCTATGAGGGGGAGGGTTGGGGGGGGGGTGGGTTGTGTAATCGAGTATGAATCCCGTAAAACTGAACTGTTTCTTGAAGGGGTGAAATCTCTCGCCCTCCAAAAAATCCCGCAAACCTGAACGGTCACGATCAGAAAAAACGGAGGCCGAGCGGTTACCCGTTGTAAACTGCCCTACGAAAACCTCGTGATGTGGGCCGATACCAGAGTTCCGAGCTTGATTATTCAAATCGCGTTTGTTGAACTTCAGCGTGACGAAAGCAGGTTATGAGATGGTCGTTAACCATTCCGCACGCTTGCATGAGGGCGTAGCAAATCGTGGCGCCGACAAAGGCAAAACCCCGACTTTGCATATCCTTGCTCATCGCCTTCGCCACCGAGTCGGTAGCGGGCATCTCAGCTAGGGTGACGTACCGGTGCTGCACCGGCGTATTGTTGACAAATTGCCAAACGTATCCATCAAAGCTGCCGAACTCTTGCTGGACCTTGAGAACAGCGCGTGCGTTTTGAGTGGCCGACGTAACTTTCAGCCTATTGCGAATGATGGCCGGGCAGCTCAACAGTTCGGTCACCTTTTGATCGTCAAAGCGGGCAACAATGACGGGGTCAAATCCGCAAAAAGCTTCACGATAACCGTCTCGCCTTTTTAGAATGGTGAGCCAACTCAAACCCGCCTGCGCCCCCTCAAGGGTGAGCAACTCGAAAAGCTTTCGATCATCGTGAAGTGGCACGCCCCACTCGGTGTCGTGATAAGCTAAATACAGTTCATTGGTTTCGCACCATTCACAGCGGCGCTTTTCAGCAGCTTTCATCGGTAAAATAGATTCTTCATTATGAATCCGGCTCCTAACGCTATCATCATAAAAGCAATGAAGGTAAAAACGGCTGCATCCCAAGCATATTTCAAAGGCTCTGTTTTGGTTGAATAGTGAGTTTTATATTCATTATAAACAATAAAGAATGCGCACGCCGCCGCCAACGGGCTGAACAAAAGTCCAATTGTCAAGGACATTTCCATCGCTTTGATTCCAGTGAAATCCTCTTGATGCCATACCGTCTCTTCATGAGATTGGTGTGAAGGCGTGAATTTCTTCGTACCCCTGTTCCAGTATAGCCCCAAATACCGGGTTGAGTAAGGTATGAGCCCAGTTCTGCGGGAATGATTCTCGATTGCGCAACCCACCCCCACCTCAAAGCTCCTCCCCATAGGGGGAGGGAGAATAGATTATCCACCATCGACGCCCTAAGTGGTTGTTGAAAAACTATTTTTAGCGTCATCGCGAGGAGCGCAACGACGTGGCGATCTCACTTTCCATACCGAAAACGAGATTGCTTCGCGATAAAACCACTTGCAATGACAAAGAGACACCTTTTGTCAACAACCTCCTAAATCATACAAGGAGACTAGTCACGAGGCGTCATTCCGGCGAAAGCGGGAATCCACACGTAACCGTTCAGTGTTGCGAGGAATTTTTGGAGGGTGCTTCATCACGCCACCAATCAAAATTCCCGTCGAACTGAACGGTTATGAGATGATGATAGCACGGCACTCCACTCGAGGATGTGCTAAAATAGTATGAACTTCCCATCAAAGCGGAAATTAGATGAAACGATGATCGTTCTCAGTGAGAAGCGGATTTACAGTTGAGGAATCAACTAATTATCTAGGCCCGCTCGGGCGGCTAGGAGAAGGAGAGTTTGAAAAATGCGACGCTATTTTATGCTAGGCATAGTAGCACTATCCGCAATTGCGTTGATTGCAATGCTTTCAGCTTGTGGGCGCCATCAGGGCGGAGTTTCAACCACCGTGTCCAACAGCGCCGGCGGCTCCGGTCAACGCTTTCGGGTCGGCGTAACATTGCTGGATGAGGACGACGCGTTTTATCAGGAACTGAAGCAATCCATGAAGCAGGCGGCGGCCGCAAATAACATTGACCTCACCATCGTCTCCGCCGACCGGGACCTCGCCCGCCAAACCGATCAGGTATCCAACTTCATCACCCAGCAGATGCAGGCGATCATCGTTTGTCCGGTCCAAACCGACGGCGTCGCCGGTGCGATCCGCCGTGCAAATTCGGCCGGCATTCCCGTTTTTACCGCTGACATCGAGGCTCACGGCGGCAAGGTCGTCTGCCACGTTGCATCCAACAACGTGCAGGGTGGCGAGCTGGCTGCCAAGGAGATGATCAAGCTGTTGCACGGCAAAGGAAACATCGCGATCATAGACTTTCCGGAGGTGACCAGCGTCCGCGATCGCAGCGATGGCTTTAAGAAGGGGATCGCAACCGCCCCTGGCATCCATATTCTGGCAGACCCCAGCGGTGGCGGCATGCGGGATCGCTCCAAGACGCTCGCCGACAACCTGATCACTCGATACGGGAAAAAGCTTAACGGTATCTTCGGAATCAACGATAACACCGCCCTCGGCGCGCTCGCCGCGGTGGAACAAAACAACCGGCCCGATATCGTGATTGTTGGATACGACGGCTCACCGGAGGCGCGGCAAGACATTAAATCGGGCGGACCGCTGAAGGCCGATGCGGTGCAACACCCCGCCGAGATCGGTAAAAAGGTGATCGAGGTGGTGGCCGAATATCTCAAAGGGGATCATAAAGTCCCTCCGATCATTCAGATTCCGACCGGCCTGGTAACGGCATCCAACCTAAAGTAAACCTTTTTGAACGGATTGGGATATTAACCCGGCAAATAGATATCCCGAATTTGTCATTCCCGCGAAAGCGGGAATCCAGAAGGTTCTGGATGCCGGATCAAGTCCGGCATTGCGGTATTTAATCGCGGGATTAATAATTAGCTGTAAGTTAGAAATGGAGAGTTGATGCAGTACACGAAGCCGCTGGCACGACTAGTCGCTGAGTTGGAGCGGTTTCCAGGAGTGGGACCAAAATCGGCACAGCGGATGGCCTTTTATCTGCTGCACGCGTCGGAGGAGGACGCTCGCCGGCTGGCCGAGGCGATTTTGGAGGTTAAAGAGCGGGTCGGGTTTTGTCAAACCTGTTTTAACTTTACCGAGCAACCGATCTGCGAGATCTGCAGCGATCCTCGGCGGGATCGGAAAATGATCTGTGTGGTTGCAGAGCCGCGCGACCTCATCGCCATGGAGAAGACTAACGAATACCGCGGGCTTTACCACGTGCTGCACGGCGTCATCTCCCCGCAGGATGGCATTATGCCGGAAATGCTGCGGATCCGGGAGCTGCTGCCTCGGTTGAGCAGCCATGAGGTCACCGAGCTCATCATTGCCACAAACCCAACCGTTGAGGGCGAAGCAACCGCCTTTTATTTGGCAAAGCTCATCAAGCCACTGGGGGTCAAGGTCTCCCGCATCGCTCACGGACTGCCGATCGGCGGTGATTTGGATTATGCTGATCAGGCGACCCTCATTTCGGCCTTAAACTGGCGGAGGGAGATGTAGAGATTGCCGAAAGCGGTTGCGTTGCTCTTGCTGGCACTCGGTGCAGTCCCGCTGTTTTTCGTTAACCTGGTCGGATACGGCTGCGTGTTCAATCTGATCCTCTACCATCACTACCTCGCAAACCATCCCGTCAGCTACCTCATCTTTGCCGTTTTCACCCCGGTGATTGCGGCTGGACTTGATGTGATTTGGTGGCGCGGATTGAGCGGGAGCACCCATGCGTCACGTTCGAATGAAGGCCGTTTGCGCGAACGGTGAAGTCGGGTGATGGCTATCGTATCTTCTGAAAAAAAAGATTGACAGAGGTTAATCGGCGATAGTATACTATTCCAATCAAGATTATAGAAAGATTTGCAGATGCCACTCTTCAGTTCACGGATTAGTTATGCGCTTCGCGCAGTGGTAGACTTGGCGATGCAGCCGCAATCCGAAGCATGTCAGAGCCGGGACATCGCCAAACGGCAAAACATTCCAGGTCCCTACCTCGATCAAATTTTATCGGTGTTGAACCGGGCCGGTATAGTTACCAGCATAAGAGCGGCGGCGGGAGGATATCATCTCTCCCGAGCCCCTCGTTTTATGACGGTCGGTAGCATCGTCCGAACCCTGGTCGGTGATCGGATATTCACCAGTGGAGATGAGCAGACACCGGATCCGGGCAGCGGTGGTGCCGATTACGTGGTCTGGCGATTCGAGGAGAAGTTGGAGGCGACACTCTCCAAGCTGCTCAACGAGACCACCATCGAAGAGCTGGTGAACGAAAAGCACCGCCTGAACGACGCGCTCAGCATTATGCCGGGAATATAAACTTGCGCCCGAGGTTGAGGGCCGGATTCGAGAAAGGGTGAGTCGCAAGCCAATTTTTCAGTATACTTTGTCATTTTTAGTCGTTAAGGTTGATCGCACTATAAAACTCAATATCGGTAAAGGAGACCCCCTACTATGCGAATCGCAGAAGATATAACCAAGTTGATTGGTAACACCCCGCTGGTGAAGTTGAACCGAGTCGCCAGCGACTGCAAGGCAACCGTGGTGGCAAAGCTGGAGTCCTTCAATCCGCTCTCCAGCGTGAAGGATCGGATTGGGGTTTCGATGATTGAAGCGGCCGAGCAGGAGGGTAAAATCGGCCCCAACACCATTATCCTGGAGCCGACCAGCGGTAATACCGGGATCGCGCTCGCATTCACCTGCGCTGCAAGAGGTTATCGTTGTGTGCTGATAATGCCGGAAACGATGTCAGTGGAGCGGCGCGCCTTACTCAAAACGTTGGGAGCGGAGCTCATCCTCACCCCCGGCCCGGAAGGTATGCCGGGCGCTATCCAACGCGCCGAGCAGATGGCGGCCAGCGATTCACGTTATTTCGTACCGCAGCAATTCAAGAATCCGGCCAATGTGGCCATCCATCGCAAAACAACGGCGGAGGAAATATGGCGCGACACCGACGGCCAGGCCGACATCTTGATCTCTGGAATTGGAACCGGCGGTACCTTGACCGGTGTCGGTGAAGTGATAAAAGCGCGAAAGCCCTCGTTTAAATGCATTGCGGTGGAGCCCGCTGCTTCGGCGGTGCTTTCCGGCAAACCGAAAGGCCCCCACCCCATTCAAGGTCTTGGCGCGGGATTTATCCCGGAAATCCTGAATATGAAAATGGTTGATGAAGTGGTAACCGTTGAAAACCAGGACGCTATTGACATGGCGAGGCGATTAGCGCGCGATGAGGGGATATTGGCCGGCATCTCGAGCGGCGCGGCTGCTTGGGCCGGCGTCCAAGTCGGGAAGCGTCCCGAAAACGCGGGCAAGCTCATCGTAGTCGTCCTGCCGGATACCGGCGAGCGCTATCTCTCCACCCCCACCTTTGCCGATCTACTGTAGGGGATGGACGGGCTCGATCGGGCTTCCGCCGACCCGATTGTCTTAAGTGGTTGTTGAAAAAAAGGTGTCTCCTTGTCATTGCGAGCGGTTTTATCGCGAAGCAATCTCGTTTTCGGTGTGAAAAGTGAGATCGCCACGTCGCTGCGCTCCTCGCGATGACGCTAAAAAGAGTTTTTCAACAACCTCTTAAAGACTGGGTTGATGGAAGGTGACCGATTGTTGGTGATTGCGATGGGAGACGATTTCACCGCTTAAAAGGCGATCAACCGCCGCCTCTAGTGTCGGTGCCACGTAATGAGGGGGATATTCAAGCACTTCATCGGTGAAATCGGTGAAAACTCCGGAGAGCACCAAAATGGTGGTCACTCCGTCAGCGGGA
>JAMCWF010000009.1:14092-16995 GCA_023481295.1 Armatimonadota bacterium
CAAAAAACATTCCGATAAGTCTAGGCCGAAGTCTCGGGCCGCTTGCAACAGCATCCCGGGCTTCGGCTTACGGCATTCACAGTTATCTTCCGGCACATGGGGGCAGTAGTAAAAGCGGTCAATCCGACCCCCATACTCCTCCACCACCGCTTCCACCTTGTTGTTAATCGCCTGCAAATCCTGAAGGGTGAAAAGGCCCCTTCCGATGCCGGATTGGTTGGTTGCCACCAGCACTCGCCAGCCGCTTGCGCAGAGGCGGCTTACGGCTGCAGCCGCGCCGGGGATCATAACCAATTCATCCGGACCGTGAATGAAATCGGCGCGATCAAAATTCAACACGCCGTCTCGATCTAAAAATACCGCTTTAGACATAAGAGAGTAAAAAAACCAATATCGCCCAGAAAGCGAGCGAACGGATTCAATATTGAAATGTGGGAACCATTTTACACGAAAAAACATAATTAATCTATGTAAATGGTTGTTTAGCCGGGAATGCTCGCTCGAGCCAACCGGCAATAGACCATGGCTGGCGGACACATAAAAGTCATCCGTTGGCCGGAGGCTACGAAATGGCACAAATAATGGAGCATCCCAAGTCGAAGACGGAGATCCCGAGCGGTCGTGGTTGGCATGGCGATCCAATGGGTCACGCCCTTGCCGGACGCAAGGGTGGTACTAAGGTGGCGATGGATCGCATCCACATGGCGGAGATCGGGCGACGTGGTGGCACCAAGGTAGCGAGCGATCGCATCCACATGGCGGAGATCGGTCGCCGTGGTGGCGAAAAGGTTTCGCGCGATCGCATCCATATGGCAGAGATTGGTAAAAGGGGCGGTGGTGGAGGAAAAACAGATAGAGTACGATGAGGCTCCACATTGGGCACTGCGCGGTCAACCGCACGGTGCCCAATTTCATCGATAAAACCTGATATTTCGTTTTCACATCATCCCTTAAATCCGGAAGTCGCTGAATGCAAGGCTTGATTACGATAAAAAGCTGGTCACCAGAAGTGCCAGTGAAAGCAAAACAAGCACCACCACGGTGATCCAAGCTATCAGATTGTAGGTGTGGCTGTTGGTGTATCTTCCCATTATATCTCGATTATTGACCAAGCGAATCGTGAGAATTAAGATAATGGGCAGTAATATCCCACCGATGATATTGGGCAGGATGATGAGCAACGCCAGGTTTTTACCATAAAACATCACGATCATTGCCGAAGCCGCGATCAAAAAAGTGAAAATTCCGATAAAGAGCGGCGCCTCTTTGATCCGGCGCCCAATGCCCGATTCCCAACCCAGCGCTTCGGTGATCGCATAGGCGGTGCTGAGCGGTACCGTGACCGCACCGAATATGGAAGCGTTCAGCAAACCGATTGCGAACAAAATCGTGGCAAGGCCGCCGGCCAGCGGCTTTAAGGCCAGCGCCGCCTGACCGGCATCGTTTACGTTGTGAATTCCGGCCATATAAAGCGTGGCCCCGCAGCAGACGATGATGAAATAGGCGATGAAATTGGTGAAGAACGCCCCAAAGAATACATCGGTGCGCTCGTAACCGTACTCTTCGGCCGTAACGCCCTTATCCCTCACGCTGGACTGGATATAAAACTGCCCCCATGGCGTAATGGTGGTACCGACAACGTTGATCACCATAAAAATATAGGCCCCAAGCGGGTGGATCACGCCGAAATTGGGCGCTATCGTCGTATGCAGCACCTCGCCCCAATGCGGATGCGCGAGCGCCGCCGAGATCACATAAGCGAAATAGATGGCGGAGCCGATTATCAAGGGCCGCTCCACGCTGCGATAAGACCCTCGGGTTACGAAAAGCCACACTGCGAGCGCCGCTAACGGGACAACGATAAATCGGATGGCGTTTGGCGCAAACACTTCCGTCGCCGCCTCAACTCCTGCAAACTCAGCCACCGTGGTGCTGAAGTTGGCAACCAGCAGGGTGATCATTGCGAAGAGGGTAATCTTTACCCCGTACTGCTCCCGGATCAGGTCGGCTAAGCCTTTGCCGGTCACCGCTCCCATTCGAGCGCCGATCTCCTGCATGACGGCCAGACTGATCGTTACAATGACGAGCACCCAGAGCATCTCGTATTTGTAGGCCGCACCGGCCAGCGAATAACCGTAGATGCCGGTGGCGTCGTTATCGGCGGCGGCCGCGATAAGCCCGGGGCCCAGTATCGCTAAAAAGAGCCGGATATTGCTTTTTCGGAGCAGCTTTCGTCGGATTCGCAGCCGCATTGACGTGACATTTCCTCTCAGGGGTGCTCAATCTTCACTCAGGGATTGCAAATGTGCAACGTAGAAATATTGCATTCGGCGTTCACGAAGGCGAGCGAGGGGAAAACCCAGCGATATTGAGTGGAGCCTTCCGGGTCAATCGTGGCGGCGTTTCGAGCGGATTCCGGGAAAGGGCTTTGCCCAGTGCTCCATTCCGAAGGTTTCCTGCTCGTTGAGCTTCAGCACCGGGCGTCGTACTCCATCTTGCAAACGGAGAGCCATCTTAGGCAAAACCTTAGTCCGGAGATGCCTGTTCTACCCTTCGATGTCTTTGGACACCATTTGGGCAATGGCGTGTTTTCGCCTGGTAACCTCGCCTAACGGAAACCGTTTCCGAGTTACATTGGGATTATACCGCGATTTATCGCATGAATATTAAGAGAAATGAAATAGAAATCTGCTTTTTGATGAAATTCGGGAATTTACGAGGAATTTCGATAAATGACTCCTAATGTAGGGATATGGCATGCCGTGCTCCTATTGAATATTGAGGGGGAATAGATTGTCCGCGCGCGAGTTCCTTCCCCCTTCCAGGGGGAAGGCGAGGATGGGGGTGATGCTTCCGTCACCAAACAAGATTCCCTACTTGTGGATGCAACCGGTATGAATTCA
>JAMCWF010000009.1:17050-18055 GCA_023481295.1 Armatimonadota bacterium
GTTTCGGTGTGAAAAGTGAGATCGCCACGTCGCTGCGCTCCTCGCGATGACGCTAAAAAGAGTTTTTCAACAACCACCTAGGTCTTAAAGGATCATTTACGATGGTTGAGGTACTACCTCGTTCAGGCTTGAAAAGCCTGATCTCACAAATACTGGGGCAGCGGGTTTTCGCGGTGGCAGGAGCTTCGCGCGATCACGGAAAATACGGCTATAAGGTCTACCGAACGTTAAAGACGGCCGGCTATACGGTCTACCCGATAAACCCAAATGCGGAGAATATTGACGGCGCTCCCTGTTATCCCAGGTTGGAAAATATACCGGAAAGGATCGATTGTCTGGTAACCGTTACACCGCCGTCCGTTACAGAAGAACTGGTTCGCGTCGCCGGTCATTTAAGGATTCCCTACTTGTGGATGCAACCCGGATCTGAATCGCAGTCAGCAGTAATCCGAGCACAATCTTATGGAATTCAGGCCATCTCCGGCGGCCCCTGCATCATGGTTGCGGTGCTCACGTACTCGTATCCGCACTAGCGAGCCAAGTCGGCCAACACGACACCACTCCATAGGAGGAAATATCAGTGGCAGCTCCCGGCAGACCCCTATCGCAGCGCACGTTAGGCAACTGCTTGGCCCTGTTCCGCATTTTCATCGGCATCAAATTCTTGACACTGGGTTACGGCAAGCTCGGCATGCTTCATAACCATATGATGGCCACCATGCTGACTCAGTGGGCGACCGACCCCAAAAACCCCTTTCACAGCTACCAACAGTTCTTGCTTCATACCGCCGTCCCGAACAGCGACATCTTCACTATTCTGGTCATCGTGGGTGAAATGGCGGTTGGGACCGCTTTGATACTGGGATTGGCCACTCGATTTGCGGCGCTCCTAGGATTTGTCATGAATGCGAACTACCTGCTCGCCACCGCCTCCATCGGGAGCGCCTGGCTGGTGAATCAAACGTTTATGGCCGCCGAGCTGCTCTTCTTTTTTACCGCCTCCGG
>JAMCWF010000052.1 GCA_023481295.1 Armatimonadota bacterium
CCGCGGGTACTACTGATACTAATGGTTTAATCAGCGGCGGCAATTCGGGCGGTTAGCGATCCAGATCGCAGACCGCCCTGCTTTTCAATTGGATTGTATTGCCGCTTTTTTATGTTACAATAGCTTTGTTTTTGACAATCCAAAATGAACCCTCTTTGATAACACAAAATGAGACCACCCCGACAATAGAATTACGATTTTATGCCCGGGACAAGACCGCGCGTTAACACTGGGCCCATTCAGACTTAGATTAGTGAAACGGAGGGCAGTCAAAGATGCCGGCATCAAGACCTAATCATTATGTGTCCAGATCATTACTTGCACTTTTACTGGTTGGGAATGTCATACTCTCCGGATGTCATCAGGCAGCAACCCCAACCTCTGCAGAAGCAGAGAGAGGCGTCGTCCACACTATGCAGGGCAATTCTAAATATAGGCCGAGATTAGAAACACCCTCATTTTTCGCCTCAAAGAAAACTCTGTCGCCTCCACCCATCACTTCAGGGTATACCATTATTGATTCTCTGATAAAGATCAGTTGGCCAAGTCATTTCCGTCCACTTCACAATGGAACCGGCATTATTGTCTGCGATCCGGTATCGACTAGCTCCGGCCACGAGCTAGCTTATTTTGGAATTGGATGTGGGCGTTGGCTCGGCTTCGTTTTGGGAGGATTGCCTGAGCTGGGCACGACCCCTTCATGGTATACCATTCAGCGAGCACGACAGGAGCTTCAAAAACCGAATTTAGCGCTCAACCGCATTGAAGCCAGTGCCCCATACGCCGCCATTGGTACGATTTCCGGTAGCAGTTCCTACGGCGTGCTGACTTACCAGTTGGTCAAAATTCCAGAGGGTAGGCCGGTTGGCTCTCCAATTAGGATAGCGGGTTCAGCTTCTCGTATCGTCTCGCATCTACCGGATATTGCCCACGAATTGGCTCACCGTTTGGGAATCGCATCGCCGCCGATAGCTGAATCGGTTGGTGTGGGAGCCACTCAGCTAACCGACCTAGGCCGTCTAGCCTGGCTCAATCCTTCGCATCTCACATTTTCTCAGAGCCAACAGCTTCGGCAGCTATCAATAAGTCAACCATTTGCTGGCTTAATATATCTTGAAAGCGGGAGAGTTGACGATGAGGTGGCCCTAACTCGCTTTGCGAAGAGGCTGGTAAGTGAGGCTCCCAATAACGCAATGGTCTTTGCTGAAGTAGGGGCTGTTCGCGGCGGCCGATCAGCTATTTCAGCAATATCTATGCAACTTAAGCGGTTAATTAAGCAATACCCGAGGAATTACTTATTAGAGTGTGTAAGTTCCCATTATGATAGACTGAAGGGCAATACCTCCGGTGCGATCCAAGAAGCAATATATGCGTTGCGTTCCAATCTGGGTGATCCTGATGCCTGGATGCTGCTTGCAGGCATTTTATCAGACGAGGCTGAAGCGGTTCGGAAGAGCCGATACATATCTGACATAAAACCGGATGAGCTGGCGGGTTTGGAACGAGTCTACCTCGAATGGCAACAAGTAGCGGAGGCAGCGACTAGGATAGACCCTGACAATGCCGTCGCCTGGTTAACGTTATCCACTGCGGCTGCATTTGATGGCGATGAAAATATTGCCGATGCAGCATATTGGAAGGCGCTCGACCGAATAAACATGTCGTCGGATCGTTCCAGCATCTACTGGTGGGGTCTTCAACTTTATCAGCCTAAGTGGTACGCCAATCCTGGCAAGTTAGCGAGGGTTGCAGATATTGCTGTTAAAGATTCCCATATGACATTAGGAGGCATCTGGTCGATTGCGGGCAGTCTCCATTGGGCTGGGTTCGAGCCACTGTCGAAGTTGATGTTTGATAAGTTCATTACGAGATCCCGGGAAGATGCACATCATAATACAAATGACCCCCTAGTACATTACAGAATGGCGGACGTATATTCAAAGGAGAACAATTTACCGGCTGCACTGGGTGAGTACCAACAAGTAGAGCGTCTGGAGCCCACCGAGGCTGAACCACATTACGAGGCCGGAATTTTGTTATATAGGATGCGCCTCCTTGATAAGGCCAAACATGAATTTGAAAATGCACTTCATTTCAACCCTCAGTTCAGCGATGCGCATTATGAGTTAGGCTGCATTCTAAAGGCGGAAAACCAATATCTGGCGGCACAAAGAGAGTTTGTTGAAGCATTACGCATAGCTCCGAACAACGCGTATGCTTATTACGGTCTCGGTAAGGTTGCTTCCGAGCAAGGCCATTCGAACGAAGCGATTCGATATTACAAAGATGCGATTTTGATATCGCCATACTTTGGGGAAGCTAATCGGGATCTATGCGCTTTACTTTCGAGAAAAGGGGATTACGACGCAGCAATCCGGGCTGGCCTGCGCGCAATTACAGGAACACCGAATGATCCCGGCGCTCATGATGCCCTCGAGTATTCCTATGCAATGAAAGGCGAAATAGATCAGTCCATTGCTCAATGCAGAGCAGCTATTCGACTTAATCCGGCCGATGCCCTCGCCCATGAAAATTTGGGGGATAACTTCGCCCAAAAACACGAAACCGCCAAGGCCATCTCGGAATGGCGGCTAGTGCTCAAATTAGCACCCTCCGGTAGGCCTGCTCAAGAAGCTCAGCAGATGCTCGCCAAATACTGCAATCGTTAAACGATCCTATTGTGCTGGAGGATTGATACCAATTGCCTCATAAAAGCCATCAAGCAGCGGATCAATCACACGGCGGAAATCAGCTTTATTTGGGCAAGAAGGGAGAATGCTCTCCTGCCGCTGGGAAATCTGCTGGCTCCATTGTTTGTGGATAGGTTTGGCAAAAGTCCAAACTCAAAGGTGGCCAGTGTCTTCTCAATCGGAAAACGGGTGGCGTACTGCCTTACTCTAAACTCAAGCTGGGTCGAATCTACCGCCATCCGGTTAGCGGAAATCCTTTGAAGACGCAGATCATCGCGTTTAATTGGGGCAAGATACGTTCCGGCAAGGAGCCCGATATCGAGCTTCAACCGGGCGATACGGTCGAAATTCCGGCCGGTCGACCATCCACCGCACCGAGCGCGCTGCAGGTGATGGGCGCGATGGGCAGCTTGGCGATCTTCATCAGTGTGCTGACCCGCGGGTACTACTGATACTAATGGTTTAATCAGCGGCGGCAATTCGGGCGGTTAGCGATCCAGATCGCAGACCGCCCTGCTTTTCAATTGGATTGTATTGCCGCTTTTTTTATGGTATAATTGTTTCACGTGTGCAGTTTCACGTGTGCAATCACCATGCTTATTCAAAGTGAAGCGTTGAGGGACCCATAATGGCAGTTACAATTCGAGATATTGCCAATGAACTGAAGATATCGCACACCACCGTCTCTCGAGTTTTACGCGGTAAGGGCGAGAATTTTATCTCGGATGCCACTCGCAATAAAGTCATGCAGCTTGCGCAAGCGATGGGCTATCAACCAAATCGCATCGCACGTGCGCTTGTCACTGGCCACACGAACCTGATCGCACTGATCGGCGCTCATCTATACACCCCCTATTCCGCACAGGTTGCATTTCAACTGGCACAAGAGCTGAAACGCAACCATTATGAGCTGATCGTGCGTACGATGGAAGAGGACAGCGATGAACGCCACCTGCTTGCCGCGCCTCAATTTCCGGTGGATGGCATGATCGCTTTTGACTATCCATTAGGCGCCATTGAGTTTTCAGACAATACGGGATCTCCATCTCCGGCCATCGTAGGAATGGGCGCCTACTTTTTAGAGCAGACCGACACCGTAGAAATTGACCTCTTTTCGGTCACGCTGGAGGCGGTTCAACATCTGGTTGAAATCGGGTGCCGGCGCATCGCCTACCTAGTTAGCCAAAAATGCAACCAAATTGGCGATGACCGGCATGATGCCTATCAGCGGGTTATCGAGGAATCGGGCCTTCAACCCCATTACATAGTCACCTACGGAGAATCCCGCAATGCTTATTATCAGACCGTCATAAATGCCTGCCAGCATGCAGATCGCCCGGATGGCATTTTTTGTCACAACGATGATATGGCGATCGGTGCCTATCGCGCGCTCTGCGATCTGGGTTTGAAGGTTCCAACCGATGTCGCCCTCGTCGGGTGCGATGGTATTGAGGATACCGAGTATCTGGAACGACCCATCACAACCATCATGCAGCCGATAAAAGAAATGTGCGCACTGGCTTGGAAGTTTCTCAAGCAGCGCATTCAGGAGCCCGACTATCCCCCTCAGCGCGTTGTGCTCCAACCAAAATTGGTCATTCGTGCCTCCTCACAACGTTGAGCTTACATTATTGATGGAATAAACCAGCTTACGTAGATAGTTACTCGCTTCCCTACCAGGAATGACCGTTCAAATGGTGATAGATGAGAAGAAAATCATGAATTTATAATTTAGTCCCGAAAAAATACTTAATTAGAGAAGGAGAAAAGCCTTGTACAAACAGCGTGCGTTTACGCTCATTGAGTTACTCGTCGTTATCGCTATAATAGCGATACTGGCGGCGATCCTGTTTCCAGTTTTTGCCCAGGCTCGCGAGAAAGCGCGTCAGGTGTCTTGCGTGAGCAACGAGAAACAACTGAGCCTCGCTCTTCTGATGTATGCTCAGGATTATGACGACACCTTGCCCACCGGCGACGGGTGGGAGCCAATCGGGTGGCAACCGCCCGACTACTGCTGGTATCCGGAATCGGCATCCAGTCAGGGAATTCAGGGGGTGGATTCTAACTGCTTCGCCTACTGGGAGCAGTTCATTTATCCCTACACAAAAAATATGGGCATCGTAAATTGCCCCGACGGACTTAATGAACGATGGGATCCGGGCCAACCGGACGACTTCCATATCGAGTGGATCGGCAACTATGGCGCCAACGTGAACGATCTGGTTGAGCGCTGGAATCCGTCCACTCAGAACGTTCCCGTCGTAAAACTGGCCGAGATTCAGATGCCAGCGACCAATATCCTCGTGCTGGATTCAGGTGTTTATGAGACCTATTACAGCAACGTCTCAAATCCAAATTGCTACATGTACTACGTGCCCGGCACCGGCCCATCTTTAAGCCAATCGGTATTGAACAATTTCCCATGTTACGGCAACACACTCGAAGTTTCATATCTTATGATGGGGAGGCATAACTTGGGGGTCAACATTGCTTGGGGCGACGGCCATGTCAAGTGGATGAAGTCATCCGCACTCATTGGCCACCCCGAATATTGGACCACGAGCGGACTCCCCACCCCACTGCCTCAATAGGACTGGTGAAGAAGATTATCGAAGGCCGGTAATCCCGAGCCCCGAATGACAGGAGTGAAATTCATATGCTAAAAAAAGAGATCCAGCCAGGACTACTCGCTACGATCTTGGTAGTTCTTGTGATATTGCTGGCTTTGTGGGGATACCGAGCGATCCGGGGTCCTTCTAAAACGGGAACCCACTCGATGAAGGCCATGTTCAGCGGTCACGCCGGCCTCACCGGAAGCGCAGCAAACGGAAATCAGGCGACCGCGCCGTGATACAGTATAACCTCCTTACCGGTGGTCTGCATCGGTAGCTCCGCATTTAATCACATCCGTCTCCTGCCCTTCCCGAAAATAAATGAAAGAGCAGGAGATGGATTAATTCCATTCATTTAAGTTGGAATAAGGTTCACCCAATTCCATACACAAAACCTCAACCCGCTGCACGACAATTTTTATGTAACGGTCTCTCAAAGCTGAACTCTCCCATCTGCAGTGCCATGGCTTGGAATAGTTCGTGCGGTGGTAAAATATATCCAGCATAAGTACCGGCTGCAGCTTCTTTTCTTCCCGGTCTCTAGATAAACCGAATCGATGAGCTGCGGCCAAATTCCATTCACTGGAGGGGAAATGCAATACACCAAGTTGGGACGAACTGGATTAAAGGTCAGCCGGCTCTGTCTGGGCACCATGAATTTCGGCCCGCTGACCACCGAACCGGATAGCTATGCGATCATGGATCGCGCCTTGGAACACGGAATTAACTTTTTTGACACCGCTAACGTTTATGGCTGGAAGAAGGGTGAAGGGGTAACCGAGCAGATTATCGGCCGCTGGTTTGCTCAAGGCGGCAATCGACGGGAGAGAGTAGTTTTGGCGACCAAGGTATACGGAGATATGGGCGATTGGCCAAATCAATCACGGCTTTCAGCGCTGCACATTCGCCATGCCTGTGATGAAAGTCTGCGCCGATTGAAAACCGACTATATTGATCTCTATCAGATGCACCACGTGCACCGCGAGACTCCCTGGGAGGAGATATGGCAGGCAATGGAGGTACTGGTTCAACAGGGCAAAATCCTCTACGTCGGCAGCAGCAACTTTGCCGGCTGGCACATTGTGCAGGCCAATGATATCGCAAAAAGCCGCCATTTTCTCGGCTTGGTCTCGGAGCAATCCATTTATCATCTTATGAACCGTCACATCGAACGGGAGGTCATTCCAGTCTGCCAAGCTTACGGGGTCGGCATCATCCCTTGGAGCCCGCTGGCCGGCGGACTGCTGGGCGGGGTGATTGAAAAGGCGAAAGAGGGACGGCGCGCCTCGGAGGGAATTCAGAAAACGCTGGAGGAAAATAGGGAAAAGATCGAAGGATGGGAAAACCTGTGCCGCGATCTGAGCGAAAAACCGGCCGATGTAGCCCTCGCCTGGATGCTCCAAAACCCGGCCATCACCGCGCCGATCATCGGTCCGCGCATGATGGAGCAATTGGATGGCTCACTGCGCACCCTTGAAATAAAGTTGAGCGAAGAGACCAATCAGAAGATCGACGAGCTGTTCCCCGGTTACCGCACCGCGCCGGAAGATTACGCCTGGTAACACCGGCGATATTCATCAATAGCCAGCTTGTTGGTTCGGCAGTCGCATCCGGTTGCCGAACCAACAAGCGGACATTAGATGCAGGGGGTTTGTTGAATTACTCGCGGGCGTCCACCCCTTCGTCCTTCCCGCGAAAGCGGGAAGCCACACTCCGCCTTCCGGCCCCGAAATGACGTCTTGGGGTTACAGTATTTTTTAACGGCCAATGAGAATACGAATGTGAAATTAAGAAACCTCGGCGGTGGCGGCAAAAAACGAGGGCGCTGAAACCGGAGCGTGAGGGCCTTCGTAGGAATCCATCTGAGGCAGGTCAGCAAGCTCGTTTAACCCGAAATAGTGCAGAAATTCATGCGTTGTCTTATAGAGAATCGGCCGTCCGATCGTCGGTTTCCGCCCCGCCTCTACAATTAGGTTTCGATCCAGCAACGTTTTGACTACTCCGGCGCTGGTGACGCCGCGCACGGCTTCAATTTCGGGTTGGGTAATTGGCTGACGATAAGCGATGATGGCCAGCGTTTCCAATGCAGCGCGAGAGAGACGATTACTATTACGCGCCACCAAGCGCGCGATCGTTTCAGCGTGTTCCGCCCGGGTAGCCAGTTGATAACCGCCAGCAATCTGCACCACTTGCAGGCCACTGCCGTTGGAATCCAGACGTTGCTGGAGGACTTCAACCGCCCACTGCGCGGTAGTCGGCTCCACGTTCAGGGCAGTCGCCAGATCCTTAATCGCTACCGGCTCGCTGGCAACGAACAGCACGCATTCAACCGCCGCCGCTAAACTCATTGTAAGACTCCTGCCCGTCCAGCCGACCCCCTCTCAGACACCACCGCGTAATGGCCGTTCTGGTCATCCTTTGATCCACTGCGAGACAGCCAGATCGTGCCATCAATCTCATCCTGCACCACTTGAATTTTGTTCTGCCGGACGAGCTCCAATAAAGCCAGGAAGGTCATCACGATATCGTAGAGCACCGAGCCGGTGTCGAAGAGTGCCTCAAATGGAATTTCTGTTTGTAAGCCGGCGATTCGGCGCCAGATTTCCGCCATCTTCAGCCTTAAAGTTATTCTCCGAGTCGGCGTGATGGTTGTTGTGGGCACTTCACTGGCTACCTGCGCCAGCAGTCGGCTTAAAGCTCTGACCAATATCTCAACGCTGCCGGCTTGAAGCTGCACCGGGAGCGCATAGTCCTCCGGATTTTCGGTGGCGGCTCGGAAGAAGATATGGCGCCGCTCCTCCTCCATGCGTTTCAGTTCATCGGCCACCCCGGATAGCTTCTCATATTCGATCAAAGCCTGCACCAGCTCAGCGCGAGGGTCGTCATCCGGGTCATCCTTCGTTAAAGGAGGTTGCGGAAGCAGCATTCGTGATTTAATCTCGATAAGGGTTGCGGCCATCACCAAATACTCTCCCGCGATCTGAAGATCCAGCGATTCCCAGAGCACCATCGTATCCAAGTACTGCTGAGTGATTTCAGCGATGGGAATATCGGTGATATCGAGTTGATTGGCCCGCAACAGATGCAGCAGAAGATCCAGTGGTCCCTCAAAAGCAGGAACCCTGACCTGCAGTGGAAATGTAGACGTTCTCATCACCATGGGCTTCATCATACCAGCCTGCCGCCTTCTTGTCAATTCGTATGAGTTCAGTTTTGCGGGAATCATTCTCGATTACACAATCCACACCCACCCTAACCCTCCCCCTCATAGTGGAGGGAGATTAGATTATCCACGAATGAATCCCTTCCCCCTCCTAGGGGGGAGGTGAGGATGGGGGTCGTCGGATGTCCTTCAAGGCTTGACCCTATCTTTTTAACACCTCTTATGGAGAAAATCAGGACGGTGGTGAAATCCATCGCGCTCCAAAAATTCCCGTAAAACTGAACTGTTACGTCAATTCCAAGATTAAGTCTGCGGACCGGAAGCGGATTTTTAATTATGTTAAATAAATATCTTGACATCCTGTCGCCACACGGTTAGAATTTGTATAATCCATGCCCAAAGGAGGTGAACTCGATGCGAATTCGGCTGATTATAGGAATCGGTATCCTTATTGTAGTGTTAGCGATTATCTACCGAGTCTTTTATGGCATTCCATTCAAGATCATGGCGGATCACCACTTTGACCTCAGCGAGTACTACGCTCACCAAGGGGACTGGCCAATGGCGGTCAAGGAGATGCGCAAGGCGCTGAAATACGATCCACACTACGTACAAGCTCGAGACGGTCTGGCCGCCCTTTATGACGAAAATGGGTTGCAAACCCGGGCTGAACGGGTATACTTAAAAGGACTGGCGCTTGATCCCAAGAGCGAATTCCTTCACTACCAGCTTGCTTCGTTTTATCAGTTGCACAAACGATACCCGGAAGCGATACAACAGATGTTATATTGTCTAAAATTAAAGCCGAACAACATAAAAGATCTTCTTGTTCTGGCGCTCCTCTATGATCGCAATCACCAGTATCCGGAAGCAATCCAAGCTTTGAAACGGCGATTGACATTGGTGCCGAATGATTATGTGAGCCCGCACGATATTGCCCGAATTGAGCGTGAGATGCGAGCTCCCACCGCTCGAATACCGGCCATCCATCCCAACCCAAATAGCAGTGCAGCTCGATTGCACCCTGTATCGGGCCATGCTGCCACGCGAGATCAATTGAAACAATGAACCTAAAAAACTACCGTGAAATTGACATCCTAAAGCAGATGGAATCCGAAATGCAACGCTTAGCCGATGAAGCGCTGAGAGGTTTTTTCGCCGACATTCCCTCGCCTAACAAATTCTGGCAACCGCGCGTGGATGTCCATGAAACGGCAACCGAATTGGCGGTTAAGATCGAATTGGCAGGGGTTTCCCCCGATCAGATCAATGTCTCGATATCCGATGATGACCGCCTGTTGACGATATCAGGGCAGCGGGTTGAGCAGGACGTTGAGCGTCGTGATCGGATTCGCTGCTACCAACTGGAGATATACTTTGGACCGTTTGAGCGGACAGTTGTGCTGCCGGCCGATGTCCATCTCGATAAAAACAGCATCAGTGCTACTTATTCGGATGGCTTCCTGGTTGTGGTGCTGCCCAAGCTTGAAACACCACCCATTGAAAAACGCAGGATACCGATCAACGATCTGGGTTAGTCATCCAAAAATTAAATGTGGAGCAAATTAAGACGATTATGACCTCCTCAAAAGACGATACGATGCATGAGCAGCCAACCATCACGGATCTGCTCGACCAGCTGGATAACGATTCGGAAAGTCGGAACAACTTACCCAATGAGCTGAACCTATTGCCGCTTCGAGAAGTGGTCATCTTTCCGGTGTTAGTCGCCCCACTAGGTGTTGGTCGAGAGAATTCGGTGAAGCTGGTGAATGCATCCGTGGTAGGCGGAAACCGGTTGATCGGCGTCGCATCGCTGAAAGATTCTTCGGTTGAAAATCCAACCCTCAATGACATTTATCCGATTGGGACGGTGGTTGCCATTCGGATGATGGGTCAAACATCGGAAGGAATCCGGTTGATTGTGCAGGGATTATCCCGATTTCGTGTTGTAGAAGCCATTCAGACCACCCCTTACTTGCGGGTTCGCATTGAAACTATACCGGAGCCGGATATTCCCCATGATAAAGAAAAAGCCATGGAGATCGAGGCTCTCCGTCGCCAAATCGGTAACCTTTTCAAGCGGGCGGTCTCCCTTTCGCCCGAGCTGCCGGACGAGATGCAGGGCCTTGTGAATAACGTGGAGGATCCCCGCACTCTGACCGATCTGATCGCCGGTCAGATGCCCCGATTGACGACCCCTGAGCGCCAGGAAATCCTGGAAACCATTGATATTCAAGCTCGGATGACCAAACTGATGGAGCTGCTGGCGCGCGAGGTTCAGGTATTGGAACTCGGCAGCAAGCTGGAATCGCAGGTGAGCACCGAGCTGGGCAAGAGTCAGCGGGAATACTATCTTCGCGAGCAGATGAAGGCGATTCAGAAAGAGCTGGGTGAGGGGGATGATCGCACCCAGGAGCTCGAGGAGTTAACGGAGAAAATCGAGGCGGCCCAAATGCCGGAAGAGTCCTTGAAAGAGGCCAATCGTGAATTAGACCGCCTTTCACGAATGAATCCCGCCGCGCCGGAATACACCGTCTCTCGAACCTACATTGATTGGCTGGTCGCGCTTCCATGGGCTGTCTTTACTGAAGACAACCTGGATATCGGCGCGGTGAAAGAGGTGTTGGATACCGATCACACCGGTCTGGATAAGGTAAAGGATCGAATACTGGAGTTCCTGGCCGTCCGCAAATTTAAAGAGTCCGGCACCATGCGGCAACCGATCCTATGCTTTGTGGGACCTCCCGGTGTGGGCAAAACCTCGCTGGGCAAATCCATTGCACACGCCTTGGGACGAAAGTTCATCCGCATCTCGCTCGGCGGCATTCGTGATGAGGCGGAGATCCGAGGTCATCGCCGAACCTATATCGGCTCCTTACCTGGTCAAATCATACAGGGGATTCGCCGCGCCGGCTCAAACAATCCGCTTTTTATGCTGGACGAGATTGACAAGGTCGCAGCCGATTTCAGAGGAGATCCGTCATCCGCACTGCTGGAAGTGCTCGACCCGGAGCAGAACAATTCCTTCCGCGATCACTACCTCGAAGTGCCTTTTGATCTGTCCAAAGTGCTGTTCATCACCACCGCAAATGTTCTTGACACCATTCTTCCGCCGCTGCGCGACCGAATGGAGATTATCGAGATCGCCGGTTACACCGAAGAAGAAAAGGTCGCTATCGCCAAACAGCATCTGGTTCCGAAGCAGATCGCCGAGCACGGAATTGAAGGGCGCATAAAGTTCACCGAGAAAGCTCTGATCCAGATAGTTCGGTTTTACACCCGTGAGGCCGGGGTCCGTAATCTGGAGCGGGAGATTGCTACGATCTGCCGCAAGGTCACTCGCGCCTTCGCTGAAAATAAAATGGAACGTGTTGATGTTGGGGTTGATCGGGTTACCGAATATTTAGGTGTGTCAAGAGTGGATATCGAGGAAGCAAAGCAGCGAGCCTCGCAACCCGGCGTCGCTATCGGTTTGGTCTGGACACCAGTCGGTGGTGACATTATCTTCATTGAAGCAACCTCCATGCCGGGGGAAAAGGGCTTCAATTTAACCGGCCAACTGGGTGATGTGATGCGCGAATCGGCGCAGGCGGCGTTGAGCTACATTCGGGGCCATATTGAAGATATCCATGCGCCGGTCGACTTTTACCAAAAGCATGACATCCACATCCATGTGCCGGCCGGCTCAATCCCAAAGGATGGTCCTTCAGCCGGTGTGACAATGGTTGCCGCACTCGCTTCCCTCTTTTCAGGACGGCCGGTCAAGCCGTTGCTTGCGATGACGGGAGAAATCACCCTGTCTGGAAAGGTGCTCCCGATCGGCGGCGTGAAGGAGAAAGTTTTAGCGGCTCGCCGAGCCGGTATCAATACGGTGATCCTGCCGGAGCGGAATCGTAAAGACCTGATCGAGGATGTACCGGAGGAGGTTCGCAAGGAGCTTAAGTTCGAGTACGTCAGCACCATTGAAGAGGTTCTCCGCTTAGCGCTGGACCCGGCCTCGGTCGCTGCAATGGATGCCTCAACCAACAAGTCGAAAAATATCGCGGCGGATACGGCAGCGGTTGCCTGAGCGAAAATCAAACCTACGATCTCATCGCCGACGGTTCTAACGTATGCCATTCAGCGCACGAACAGAGAACTGCTCAACCTTCTCTCACTGTCTCATTCAGCTTGTTGCCTGGGCATTCGCGTGTTCGTTCCTATTCCTTGACGCACCTCGCTCGTACGCAATTCAATTTAATTTTAAGAATCCTCCGCAACTCACCGAATCGCAGGTTGCCGAGCTCGGTGAAGGGGCGCATCCGGACACCTTATTGGGCGGCAAAGGGTTCATTATCACACCATCCCCTCAACCCCCCTCCTACCTGGACCCAAACTCCGGCGATTCCTACGATGCCACCGTATATGGTTACATTGATAACCCGATATTAGGAGTCACGCCGCGCTTCGCCCTCCATTGCTCTCGCCAGGCCGATCTACCGCTTGCCCGAAATGCCGCCAAGCTCCTACTACTGCTGTGGTCCGAGGTTCATTCACGGTTGGGCTTAGACCACAACCTGAATAACCGCGTCGTGCAAGTATGGCTGACCCGTGATGGGCCGGCCGGGGGTGAAGAATCGGATGGCCAGGTTTTTCTAACCGGCATACTGCACCCTCGTATTCCGGCCGAATGGATCCGCGAGATCGCCCATGAGTATGGACATCTTATGCTGACATCACCCTCCGGCTACTCAAAACCGGAAAGCTGGGCTAACGGGGTGCTGGGAGAGCGCCTGTTCATCCATTGGCTTGAGCAAGATATGGAGAATAAAAGGATTAACGCCGATTCGTTGCCGTTTGGTGACCTGAAGGACCTGCAATACTACTGCACGAGGCAGGTGGATCCGCTCATCGAGCAAGCGGAAGTGGAAGGTATCTCGGAGCGGGTGCTGGCCGGACACAACGCGGCCGCCTTTAATGCCTTTACCGAGCTGATCCTGGTGATCGACCAGCAGTTCGGCAGCCATATTATCAAATCCATGCAATACGACATGCCCGCTTTAGATGGTCGCCCGCTGACCGCATACGATTATGAGCGCTCGCTCTTTACGGTGCTAAGCGCTCATAGTAGATTCGGGATTAACTTGCCACCCGATCTATCGAGAATGTATCTTCTTTTGCCCAAAGGCAAATGGGCGGCGAGCGGCCAGCCAGCCGTCATCGATTTGTCGTATAAGGCCGCCACTCTCCAGCTTAAACATGATAACGTTTTAACTACCCCCTTCGATGGCTGGTATATCTTGAAGTGGCGAAAATCATCCAACCGTGGGCGCCTGACCTTGCGGAAATTATAGGTGGATCAAGAGCTAAGGTGTACTTGATCCGGGGGCGATATCGGGCGGTGAATATGCCCGCTGTTCGGACTTTATCTCCCCAGCAATCGTATCAACGCGCGGGCGAGCATTCCCGGATCATGTCGTACTACGTCGGTCTGACTGATATAGTCGCCCGTCACCGGTCGGAGCTCCAATGCGCGCATACGGTCACAGTCGGGCTCCACCAGGGTAGACCCTGATTTTAGGTACTTGTCAAGTAGCTCTTTATTAGGCCGTGCGGTATTCACCATCACATAGTCAAATATCCGATAGTGCACGTGGCGCTGGATGGCTTTTACATGCTCAGATGCGGTGTAGTGATCGGTTTCACCAGGCTGGGTCATTACATTGCATACGTAAACCTTCTTTGCCCGCGAGCGATGGATGGCGGCTGCGATCCCCTCTACCAGCAGGTTCGGGATAATGCTGGTAAATACGCTGCCCGGCCCGATCACGATAAGATCGGCCAGTTCGATGGCCTCCATCACCTCCTCCACCGGCTCCGCATTCGGCGGCTCCAGTCCAATCCGCCGAATTTTTAATGGCGATGTGGCGATGGCGGTCTCTCCGGTAATCAGGCTGCCGTCCCCCATTTCGGCCTTGAGCTGTACCAGTGCTTTGGTGGATGGCAGCACTCGGCCCCGAATATTTAAAACCCGGCTGGTCTCACGAACCGCCTTCTCGAAGTCACCGCCGTTGATTTCAGCCATCGCGGCAATTAACAGGTTGCCGAACGCATGATCACGCAACCCTTCACCGTTTTGCCCGTGTCGAAACCGGTGCTGAAATAGTTGAGACATGGTCGGTTCCGCATCCGCCAGAGCCATCAAGCAGTTGCGAATATCGCCGGGCGCCGGAATATCGAGTTCGCGTCTTAGCCGTCCGGAGCTGCCTCCATCGTCGGCCACCGTAACCACCGCGGTGATATTGCTGCTGTATCGCTTCAATCCGCGCAATAGGGTGGATAGGCCGGTGCCACCGCCGATTACCACGATCTCCGGACCGGCAGCCAGCATTCGGCGCTCGAAGATGGCATTCACCAGATGAGCGCCTCCGGAAGGGCTGATCGCGCCTGTTATCGAGCTCGCAATTTCGTAAGCCGCAAAAAGCACCAGCAAAATGCCCAATAGGATCAGCCCAATTCCCATCGGGCTGGAAACCAGCACCGAGTAGATCGGGCTGTGCTTTGCCAATGGTAATGCCCGCACGATCCGGTTTGAGATAACCAGCATATCCAACGTTTTCCCATGGGTGAGGGCCGATATCCCCAATTGCGCCACCAGCAGGCCGATCAGGCTGAGCGCAATCCATCGCTTGATCCGCATCCCCGGGTAAAACCATTTCACCGTCGTGCCTAACTTGTTCATTTTCGTCTTTCGTTCAGCTTTAGGTCGCGGGTCAGGTCACGATGCCGCAGCACAACCTTCCACTTTTTCTCCTTGAGATAGTCAAAAAGATCAATGGCCAGACTGACGGAGCGGTGTCGTCCTCCGGTACAGCCGATCGCAATGGTTACATAAGCCTTTCCTTCGCGGGCATACTGTTCTAAGGCAGCCTCCACCATGTCCTGCAGCTTTTGATAAAAGGGTGATGTATTGGGGTCCCGGGCGATAAATTGACGTACCGCCGGAGCGGTTCCATCCAGGCGAGAAAGCTCCGGAACGTAGTAGGGATTCGCGAGGAAGCGCACGTCAAACATTAAATCGGCATCGGCCGGCACCCCATACTTAAAGCCAAACGATTCAATCAGCACCCGCGGCCCGAAGCCGACCACCGGATTCAACATGGAAACGATCGCATTCCGGAGATCACCGGTACGAAAGTCGGTGGTATCAATCAAACAATCGGCGATTTCACGCAAGTCTGCCAGCATATTCCGCTCGGCGAGGATCGCTTTCGATACGCCGTCGGTTCCAGGAAAATAGAGCGGGTGCGTACGCCGCGTCTCCTTAAAGCGCCTCAGCAGAACCTCATCGCTGGCATCTAAAAATATCAGTGTGGCACGAACGCCGAGGTCTTTCAGCCGGGCAAGCTCCGGTCTTAAAAAAAAGATGTCACGTCCGGCCCGAGAATCGATACCGGCGGCAATCCGTGAACGTCGGATTGATTTGGAGACTTCAAGAAACGTTCGCAGCATTCGCGGGGGCAGGTTGTCAACCGCGTAATATCCCAGATCCTCCAGGATGTGCAACGCAGTAGACTTACCGGCACCCGATAATCCAGTTACGATAACCAGCCGTTGTCTCACCGCTCTAAATCCGATCGTTTAAGATGTAGTTGAATAACCAGCCTACGAAGCCCATCAAGAGAGAGCCTTCCAAGCTGGCCAACGCGCCTTCCACTCTAAATCCGGACAGAAAAAAGCCGGATCCCACCACCCAAAATAGAAACGCATTGATCACAAACGAAAATAATCCAAACGTCATGCAGTTTAGGGGAAATGTAAATAGTTTTAATATCGGCCGGATAAAAGCGTTGACAAAACCCAGCAAAATCGCTGCCTCAACCGCGGAAAGCAACCCAACCACCTTTACTCCCGGCACGATCCACGAAACAACAAAAAGCGCAAAAACGCTCACTACGAACCGGATCAGCCATTTTCTCAACTTAACTTGCTCTCTCCTTTTTCTCATCGTCCTCAGGGTGTAAGTAACGATACAGCTTTTCCGCCACCGGCCGTGACATCTTTTCAGTGCCGGCCAACTCGTCCAGTATGGCGGCCCGCAAGCCGTCCAACGATCCAAAGCGGCGAATTAACGCCTTTCGGCGCACCGCACCGATGCCGGGAACCTCATCGAGTTTTGAAAAGGATTGCCGCCCCAGCCGAATCTTTCGATGATAAGTTAGGGCGAAACGATGGGCTTCATCCCGAATGCGCTGAACCAGATGCAGGCCGGCCGAGCCGCGCGGCAAGATCACCGGATCGCTTCGATCGGGTATAAATAGGTACTCGAACTGCTTGGCCAGACCGGCAACCGGCAGATGAATTTTCAGCTCTTCCATTGCGGCGAGGGCAGACGAGAGCTGCCCCTTCCCGCCGTCTACGATGATCAGATCGGGCATGCGTGCGAACTTTGGGTTAGTGTGCAGAGATTCATTCAAGCGGCGAGTGATGACCTCGCGCATCATCGCGAAATCATCCGGCGTCTCCTCATGCCACTTGATTTTAAATCGCCGGTACTCGCTCTTCACCATCTCTCCCCCTTCACAAACGACCATCGAGGCGACCGGAGCGGTACCCTGAAAATTGGAAATATCGAAGCATTCGATCCGTCGAGGAGGATCGGATAACCCAATCGCCTCCGCGAGTTGGAGAAGGGAACGCTGGTTCCTCGCCTCTTTACCCCGCTGATCGATCATAATCTGCTCAATCGCCAGTTTGGCGTTTTCAGCCGCCATCTCAACCAACCTTCTCCGCTCACCTCGCTTTGGTATCAGCAATTCCACCTTCGATCCACGCCGGCCTCTCAGCCAGTTCTCGATGATCTGACTCTCCTCGATTTCGACCGGTAGCAGCACTTCACTGGGGATCGAGGCGGCGGTCTGATAAAATTGCTTGATAAACTCCTGTATCGCTGCGGCCGGCGATTCACCGTTAACCCCGTCCAGAATGAAATGGCGCTGCCCGATTAGTCGCCCGCCCCGAACGTAAAACATCTGAACGCAGGCGCTTTCGTCTTCAGCCACCATCGCCACCACATCCTGATCCACCGCCCGCTCCGAGATCACCTTTTGCCGCTCCATCAGCTCTTCCAGCGC
>JAMCWF010000022.1 GCA_023481295.1 Armatimonadota bacterium
CGAGGCGGCGCTGGTTGAGGTTGCGGATGAATATCTCCGCCCGCTCCACGTACTCGATGATATGCTTGCGCTCATTTTCCGAGCGAATATTACCGCTCTGCACCTTTTGATAGGCCTCACGGTAGACCGGGTTCACACACAGAACCGCGTTGTCGCTCTCGACGATCTCCACCGAATAGCCGAACTCCGTTTTTTGAATGACGATGTCCGGCTTGATGCTGAAGCCGTTATGAGAGGGTGAATAGTCCCAGGAAGGGCGGTACTGATTGGCGGGATATGGGTTCAGCCGCTCTTTGATAAATTGGAGCGAGTCTTTCACGCGATCAACCGTAACGCCGAGCGAGCGCGCCAGCTTGGAGTATCGGTTACGCGTCATGTGGTCGAAGTAATCGCTGACGATCTTTTCGGCCAACGGGTCTCCTTCGTCCATCTCAGCAAGGTGGCGAAGCTGAATGAGTATGCAGTCCTGCAGGGATTGTGCGCCCACTCCGGGCGGCTCAAAGCCCTGAACGATCTTTAGCACCCGGCTTACATCCACAACCGATACCTTGAGTTCAGCCGCAATCTCGTCCAGCGGGGAGGTGAGCCATCCGTTATCATCCAGGCTGTCAATGATATACTCGCCGATTCGGTAGTCTTCACCCGAAACAACCGAGCCCAGCGAAAGCATGAGGTGTTCCTGCAGGGTGGAGACCGCTTCAATGTTTGCGATGGGATCGTAATCGTCCAGCACCGAATTCGGAGAGCTCACCGACGCGCCGCTGTCTGAACCGAGACTCAGCCAGCGAGAGGCGTCCTCCACTCGATCACCGGCCGGCGAGTGCCATCGGCGGCTGCAGTACGGACAGGCGTCTTTATCCAAACAATCGCCGTTACATGGTCTCTCTTCGGTGACATCCAGCGCCGGATTATCGGCGATCTCGCGCTCGATCGTCTCGTTCAATGCCATTACCGGCAGTTCCAGCATATAATTGGCGAGTATCAGCTTGGGATCAATTCGATGAACTTGTACCTGAGCCTGCTGTAAATCTTGCTTAATCATTTTCGACCAAATTTCCGAGGTCCACGGCGTCGGCAGATTATATTCGTTCAACCTTTCTGATTTCGGTAAATTTCCCCTTTTTCTTCAAGATTACGGTCTTGCGATATCGCATGCGGGTGAAAATTGCCTCCTCCCGGCCACGGTTAATTTGAACCTCTCACTATTATTTCCCCACTCTAAATTATAAAGCGATTGACCGCTTGCGTCAAGTGGCTGGGTAACAGTTCAGTTCTGCGGGAATCATTCTCGATTGCACAATCCACCCCCACCCTAACCCTCCCCCTCAGAGGGGGAGGGAATCAATCTATTCACCGTGCTCGGCATCCTTCCCCCTCTCAGGGGGAAGGTCGGGATGGGGGTACGCCTGATAATCGGGCGAAAATCGGTCGGGATGGGGGTCGTCGGCTGTACTTCAAGGCTTGAGCTTCTCTTTTTCCTCCTCCCCGGAGGAAGATCAGGAGAGGGTGATATCCTGCGCCCTCCAACCTAACTGGACCAAACCCATCCATCCCAAAGTCTGGGGGGGATAGGCGTGTTCCGCCCAATAGTCTAGCTACGGCGGCGGGAAAAGTAAGGGCGATTCAAGAATCGCCCCTTGCTGGAAATCGGCCTTTATAGATGGGGAGTAGGAGCACTACATGCCGCAGCCCTGCTCTCGTCTTTAGAAGGCAAGAGCATATGATTAAAGGGAGGTATGCTGCGGAGGTTTCCGGTTTAGCGAAGTGCCTTATGTTCACGCCTGTCGCTAAAAACAGGAAGAGGCTACTTTCTGATTATCGTTTAGCTGGTTATTGGCCAAAGACGAGGTGGCGAAGCGGCGGCCGACCTTAACACGGAATTTTCGATATTCACCTAAGCAATCTACGTATCCGGGTAGCTCTCAAAAAGTTTCCCCCAGGTGGTTTCGCGCTTCCACTGCTCGAAGGTCGCACGATCTTTTCGTGGCCAGCGGTAGTAGTCGTGGTAAAACTCGGAGCCGAAAATGAATACTTTCACGACCGGAGTCTGGAAGAAGAGCTTTTGAAATCGCTTGAGCGGTCCGAACCAGAGTAGGTCTCCGACCCGGCTTGCACCGTTATCACCGACGCGAAATCTCCAGTTCTCCTCCTTGATGTCATCGCCGACCAGCTCGATTTCCTCGATGCGGCCGACGCCCAACCCCTGCTCGTGAGCCATCCGAATGTAGGTAAGGTTCATTGGATCAAAGCCCATCATCTTGGCCGCCACCGCATCAATCGCAACCTGATCGGCGCTGGCCAGTATCACATTTTTAATCTCAGGGATCATGGTGCGAGGGCCGGGGCCGTTGCCGGCGGTAGTGCCGTCCATCACCGCGAAGATTCCGGGGTGAATCTCCTTCTGAATGGCAAGCAGGTCCACCAGCGTCTCATGGATGTAGGAGTGGGCATAGTGGCGGTTGGTATGCAACAGGCCGCCGAAGGCGTTCTTCATGGCTCCGGTAGTGGTGGTGTAGATATGACACTTCACAGTAGGCAGATGGACGATGTTTTTCCCGTGAAAGAAGTCCGGTATCGAGATTCCATTCGGGAAAATCCGGTTAAGCACGTTCATCCGGGTGCGCGGCTGGTAAACCTCCCACTTCATATCCTCCTCTTTAAAGTTGTAGCGCACCGGAACGTCGTATTTCTTGAAGAGGGGAACGTAACGGTTCAGGTCTTCGCCTTTAAAAGCATTGGTGACCACCGTCTGATTCTGGACGCAGACCAGATGCTGAAAACTGGCATCCTTCAGTGCCAGGATCGTTCCCTCGAGCTGCCAGGGCGTCGTATTTGCGCCTGGAAATGGAAAGTGCCAGGATATGTTGTCCTTCAAAATGGTCGGCTTAGACGGGTCCAGCGCGCCTGCCATTCCCGCCAGATCGCACAGGCGGCGGTAATCCTCCAGCACCGTCTCCGGTCTGGTTCTCAATACGGCCACCACCGACCTTGCGCTTCGCTTTTCAACTATGGTTGAACCGATGCCCTTACGTTCTTCTTCCATCGTTAACCTCACCGCATTTACTTTTTTTCGAGCATGCCTTCCTGATCAGGACTGCTTTCGCCCTCTTGGAGGCGGCCGGGAAATCGCTGAATGGAAGCACCAGCCGCCTCGATCAACTCTCCGCGGCGATACTTTTCCCAAATCCGCAATACCTGCTCCTTCGGCGGGCGAATACGGCAATGCCCATCTCTATTATTGTATTCGTTGCAATATCCTTCATGTACGCAGTGGGGGGTCAGCATTTTGCCGAAGAACGGTGATACGTTCATCATCTCGCGCCGAATGCCCTTAAAGAGGGCACGGATTTCCCACTGCGCTAGCGTGCAGAGGCGCAAGCCGCTCATGTGGATCAGCTCACGCAAATTGGTGGTCATAATTAAATTGGTGTTTACCGCGTTGGGAAACAGAAACCGGGCATCCTCGGCCGGCACCTTCCGCAGCATCTCCTCATAGAGTTCAAAATTGGCCTCCACCTGCCTAGCTTAAATGCTTCGGAGATGGTCGGATCATCCTGCACCGACTGCGGCAAGGTGAAATCGGGATGCTTAAACTTGACGTAGCGCTGCGACTGCTGGTCGAAGCTGGCATGCCGATGCCGCACCAGTTGATGGGTCAAGGTTCGGCTAACTCCGGAGATGGCGAAGGTGAAGTTGATGTGCTCGATCGTAGTGCCGTGTCCGGACGCTACCACGCTCTCAATCAGCTTCTCCATCTTCTCTTCCGGCACCTTCCCAGCCCGGATATCCGCCCAAATTTCGGAAGGGGACTTCTCACTGTAGCAGGTGCGGCAGGAGAGGTAGATGAGCGATTTGTAGTATCGCTCGCAGACCTCTCTATCCGGAAAAATCAGGTCGACCCGAATTCCTTTTCGCTCAGTCATGGCGTTATCCGATCACCGGTCCAACTGTTGCTTGAGCAGGTTCAAGAACTCTTCGCGAATGGGGCGATTGTGCCTGAATACGCCCCGCATCTCACTGGTTGTAACCCGGCTGTTCTGTTTTTCAATTCCCCGTGACATCATACAGAGGTGATGCGCCTCGGCCACCACCGCCACGCCTCGCGGATGCAGCGCCTGCTCCAACGCATGGGCGATCTGCACCGTCATCCTCTCTTGTACCTGTAACCGGCGGGCGAAAACGTCAACCAGCCTGGCGATTTTGCTGATGCCGATAATCTTTCCGTCCGGCAGGTAGCCGACATGGCAGCGGCCATAAAACGGAAGCAGATGGTGCTCGCAAAGGCTGTAAAACTCGATGTCCCGCACGATCACCAAATCTTCGTAGGGCTCTTCATAGACGGCCCCGTTCAACACCTCATCCACATCTTGCTGATACCCGCGCGTCAGGTATTTGATCGCCTCCGCCGCCCGCTCCGGCGTTTTAACCAGGCCCTCTCGGTTTGGATTTTCGCCTATTCCAAGCAGTATTTGACGATATGCTTCGTCGATCACAAGGCACTCCCACTTCATATCCTCCTCTTTTCTACCGGCCATTGCGACGATAGCGCATATATATTTCCGAGCCGTGCCGGTAAATCGAGATGAGCCGCATCCGGCGGAACGCCCCCGCATCCAACCCGGCGCCGCCGATCACGGTGGGGCGATCCTGGCCGCCGGTGAGCTTCGGTGCGACGGTGAGGAAAATCTCATCCAGGACGTCGCGGCTCAACAGCTCGAAATTGAGCCGAGCGCCGCCCTCCACCAGCAGCCGGCGCACCCCTTCCCGCTCTCGTAAAATCGCTAAAACCTGCAGCACATCCAGCCGATTTTGCGGGAGCGGCGCCAGATCGTAAACGCAAAATCGGTTCAACCCAAGGTTATCGCAGCCCCTCACCGTGAATATCCGCAACCTCTCCGGGTCGTCTCGAAAAAACCGGTTCTCCAACGGCAAATCACAGGACGCGCTGATGGCGGCCCGCACCGGCCCGATCGGGTAGATGATGTTACCGGCGCGTAAAGTTCCCGCCCCGATCAATATTCCATCCGCAATCTCCTGCAGGCGGTGCATCAGCTTTTGATCGGTCTCGCTGCCGATACCCGAAGCGCTGGGATGGTCTCCTCCCAACGTCGTT
The DNA here is from genome assembly GCA_023481295.1 of Armatimonadota bacterium. GTDB lineage: Bacteria > Armatimonadota > Chthonomonadetes > Chthonomonadales > JAMCWF01 > JAMCWF01. Next base: position 5,114 of record JAMCWF010000022.1, read on the forward strand.
TTTCCATCCAAAGTGCTGACCATATTGACGAAAACATACGGGCGTCCGGTAGGAGCCTCCGGCATCCTTATATTCCGGTAGAGGTCATCATAATACGAGGCGTTGATTTCCAACGCTTCGTCATACAGTCGCTCGATGGACAGCTCACCGCTCCTTCAGCGCGAGGGAGAGTTTCGTTTATGAGTTAACAACCCGGCCCGCCAATACAGTCCGGTCATAAAAAAAGTAGGCCTCCTTAATATTATACAACACTAAAGAGTTTTTGCCCTATCGACACTCGTATGAGTTCAGTTCTGCGGGAATCATTCTCGATTACACCATTCACCCTCACCCCGGAGGAAAGTCGGTATGAGGGAGAAATCCTCGCCCTTCAAAAACTCCCATAAAACTGAACGGTTACGCGTTTTGTTTAGCTAATCCATGAGAGGAGCGAGCGGAGCTGCGCGGTTCTTCAAAGGTTGCCATGACCCGGATGCGGGCAGAAGACGCGGCCGGAGGAGGGATTGTACACGTAGTCCTCGCCACCCACCGGACAGCGAAGCTCCTGCATCGGCAGGTGAAGCTGAGATAGAGTAGCGGGCAGTTTGCCGTGTGCGAAATGGTAGCTCTGGATGGCCATCCTCACCTTCTCTAGTTGCCGCTCGCACAACCGCTCTCCCACGGTCGGCATTGAGGGCGAGTAAAGTGAAGGCGCCTGGTTGACGGAGAAGCTAAACCACGCCGTTGGGTTGTAATATTGCCAGACCGCGACCCCGATCAGGATCAACAGGATAAGCTCCAGGATGCGAACGAGAGCGCTTCCGCGGCTCGGTCCGGCAAGAAGGCGGTTTACAACGGCCGCCTTATCATTCGGTGATTTCAAAAAGGGGCTGCCCATACTCCACCGCAGCTCCGTCCTCGATCAGCACATCGGTGATCGCGCCGCTTACCTCAGCCACGATCTCCATCTGTAAATTGGTCGACTCCACCATGCCGATGGCTTGCCCGGCTGTAACCAACGCTCCCAACCCCACAATCGGCTTTAAGTGATGGAAAAATCCGACGTACTGGGATGTTATTAAATGTTTGGTCCCTTCGGCGGTCGGTGCAGGGACCGACACCTCCGATGTCGGCTGCTCGATGGGCACCGGTAAAGCGGCCGGTCGGCCGCTCGGCGCCCGTCGCAGCACAATCTTGCCGTCCGGATTTTCCACGCTCACCATCGTCAAATTGGATTTTTCGAGGCAAGCGGCCAGTTGCTCAATCACCGAGATGTTCATCGCCGAATCAGTTGCACCATCCTTTTCACTTAGAGTTAAGTTACCCTTTCTCCGTATTCGTTAAATTTTTAAAGTAAAGATGCAGTACTCTGCAAAACGCAGCACCAGGCTGATTACAACGATGACCAGACAGATCAACATAAAATAGTCGGCCAACGGATTGTTCTGCACCAACTGTACCACCGCTTGAGTGCCGATCACCGGGTGGCTGGAGAGCGATATGTTCTCCACCAATTGATTGATATTTTGAAATATCGTGTCGAGCCACTTCAGCAGCACCGGCGCTTGCCAGACCGCCACTGCCGGCACTCCTAATACTATTATCGGCGCAATGACTTGATATTTTAACCTCTGATGCTCATTGTAGATCACGCAGTTTCGGCATCTCTCCGCTTTTTGGGCGGCGGTGAGGTGCGGGTTGTGTGGGATGTGAATATGCTTTGGCGAGAGGGCTATGACCTGGCTCTTCGGCGGTTGCGGCGGCGGGGTGACGTCCTGATCTTCGGCCAATTGAAAGCCGGGCGTGTTCACTTCCTCCTTTTGAATGAGCGCCTCGGTCGCATGTCGGATGACATTTTCCTCGCACATACATCCTACCCGTTCTCTCCAGCAGCGCGTGCGTGCCAAAAAGATGGGGCATGCGCGCCGGATAGCGGCACGGCAGTAGGGCAACTGCCAGCACTTCGCCGTCATACCGATCAGCGCATGGTACTCTTCCTTCTCCGCCTTGATCGATCCTCCGTATCGCATGCCGCCTACTCGGCTGCGTGGCTGGGATATGCTCATGTTAAGTCGCTGATAGAGGCTGTAGATGACCATGATCGAGCCCGGTACCGCCGTCATCAGGGAGGTCATCCGAAACTCGTTCCAGATCAAGCCGGCTGCCTGATTGCCCGCCTTAGCCCATTCATGAATCTGGGATTGCAGCATTTCATTGAGCAGGAACGGAACGCCGAAATAAAACAGCAGGCTCACACCGATCATCAGGTAGCCGAGCGACTCCTCGCCATAAAAAAGGAGGCAGGCGGTCAACAGCATCAGCCCCATCGAGAGGTTCAGGTAGGAGACGGCGCTTGAGATGACCTGAGTGAGGTGCGCCTGTTCGTCGGCGCTGAGCTGGGCATTCCCAATCTGGCCGCCGAATATGCCCCAGAAAAGGTAGATATAGAGGAGCACGGTGGCAATCGTGGAGAGCCGGAATATCCATCGAACGAATTCAAGCGGTTTTTCGATCAGGTGTGCGTCTCTGTTGTCCGGGCGAATATAAGTGGGCATCGGGCGTTACCTTCATCCTGTTCTTCTTGTATCAATACCGATGTAAGTCCATCCGATACCTGGCACTCCGTTTTCGTGGTGCGATTCGACTGAAGGGAGGGGAGCTTAAATCACTATTACTCCTTGATCCGCTCCAGGTAGGTATCGGTGCGCGTGTCTACCTTCACTTTATCTCCAATATTGACGAAGAACGGTATCTGGATTACGGCACCGGTCTCTAGCGTGGCCGGCTTTGAGCCGCCGGAGGCGGTATCCCCGCGCACGCCGGGATCGGTCATAGTGACCTCCAGATTGACGAAAAACGGAACCTCTACCGAGATCACGCTTCCCTGATGGGTAACCACCGTAACTTCGCTGCCATCCTTGAGGTATTTTTTTGCCCCACCGGCCAGCGATTCATCCACCTCGATCTGATCGAAGGTGGTGGTGTCCATCAGGTGCAGCGATTCATCCTGCGCGTAAAGGTACTGCATCGGACGCCTCTCGAGCACTGCCTGCTCCATTCGCTCACCGGCACGCCAAGTCTTGTCAATTACGGCCCCACTGCGAGCATTTTTCAGCTTGGAACGAACGAACGCTCCCCCTTTGCCCGGTTTTACATGTTGAAACTCAACGATTGTATAGATATCACCATCCAGTATGATGGAAAGTCCGTTGCGAAAATCACTCGTGTCTATCAAAACGACGGCTCCTCAATCCATTCGGTACATTTAGTGGAATTATAGCACAGGTTGCGGCGCTTAGCGGTTATCAACAATTCGGAGTATGAGTTCAGTTTTGCGGGAATCATTCTATTACACAATCCACCCCCACCCCATCCCTCCCCCTCATAGGGGGAGGGAGATTAGATTATCCGCGAATGAATCCCTTCCCCTTCCCGCAGAACTGAACTCATACCTATTAATCCGGCGATTAAATACCGTCATGCCGGACTTGATCCGGCATCCAAAGCCTTCTGGATTCCCGCTTTCCCCCCTTCTTCAAGGGGGTGACAGGGAATGACGAATTCGCGATATTTATTTGCCGGGTTAATAGGATGAGGTTGACAATGCGATTAATGAAGGGTAGCCTAAAATGAAACGGGTTACCGCCCTTTTCCGCTGCGGCTGGGACAAATACAGAAATTAATCATCATGTGATACGAATGATCATCGCAAGTCACGATTTGTTGATTATTGAAAAGTTGCAAGCGAGCAGGTCATGTTTTTCGCCTTAATTACATCAAATATTGCGGCACCCGTTTACATCCATTGAAACTCGCTGCCGAGCGAGGTAATCTAACATTACCAGGAGCTGAAAATGCCTGACTTGAGCCACCTGAATGAGCGCGGAGAAGCCCGGATGGTTGATGTCGGAGCGAAATCAGCCACCCATCGCCAAGCCGCCGCCGCCGGCCGAATTATCTTAAAACCGGAAACGGTTAAGATGATTTCACAAGGGTTCGCCAAAAAGGGGGACGTGTTGGCGGTTGCTCGCATCGCCGGCATTATGGCCGCCAAAAAAACTTCCGATCTCATCCCCTTATGCCACAACATCCCGATTTCGCATGCGGCGATTGATTTTGAGGAGATGGAAAATGGATTCAAGATGGGTGGCTGAGTTGCGACCGTTGAAACCATGGCGGCGACCGGTGTGGAGATGGAGGCATTGACGGCGGTATCGGTAGCCTCGTTAACGATTTACGACATGGTGAAATCGGTTGACCGAGCCGCCGAAATTCAAGCCATTCGGCTACTGGAAAAATCGGGCGGAAAGAGCGGCGTCTTCAAGCGCGAAGGCTAGTTGCGCTGGGAAACCTCAACCATCAGTTGGAGCATACTTTTCAGCCGTCTTCTTGAAAGGAGTCCCGCCTCCACCGCCGCCTGAACCCCGCAGCCCGGCTCCGAGTTGTGGCCGCAGTCGTGAAAGCGGCACGTCCCTAAAAACGGCCGAAACTCAACAAACGCCTGTGCGATCTCACCCGCATCCGATTCCAGCAGATCAAAGCGCCGCACCCCCGGCGTATCGGCGACCCAGCCGCCGCAATCAAGCGGTATCAGACGCCCGGATGTGGTCGTATGACGCCCCTGGTGGGTTATGTTGCCGGTAGCCGCCGTTCTCAGATTGAGGCTTGGTTGTATCGCGTTTATTAAGCAAGACTTGCCGACTCCGGATGGCCCGGCGATCACCGACAGCTTGCCGGCCAGGTGCCGCTTGACATCCTCCAACCCGGTGCCCTGGATTGCGCTGGTCATCACCACCGGATAACCGGCTTGCTGGAAATCGGGCAGGCAATTCAGACCAGGCAATTCAGACTCGCCGGATCCGCCATAAGGTCGCACTTGTTCACGCAGATCAGGGTGGAAAGGCCATGCAGCTCCGACGCGATGACGAAGCGGTCCAGCTTCCAGGGATCGATTTGCGGCTCAGCGACCGAAAAGACGATAACCACCTGGTCTAAGTTGCTGATTAGAGTTCGGGTTTGCCCGCGAAATCCCAGACGCGAGTACTGAGAATGCCGAGGCAGAACCTCCCGGATGATCCCCTCGTTGGGGCCGCTCTCCTCGACGATAACCCGATCGCCGAGCGCGATGATCTCCAACTTATCTCGCGCGATTACGCGAGTCACGCGTCCAGCGCGCTCAGTCGCACCTTCATATTCAAACCGCTTGCGGAGCGTACCCCTCAGCCGGCAATTCAGGATTAGACCGCCGACATCCACGCGGTAGAGGGCTTTAACCGCCTCGATCACGCGGCCTTCCAGCACCGTTGAGCAGTCCCCTGCTTTCGATCGAATCTATTCAATAGGCGCAATGAACCGTTTGTGCTCCCTGTCAGCGGTCGCTTTGAACGAACGGAATTTCAATCCGGTCTAGACTTTAAGTACTATACCACGTCGTTTGACGATTCGATGTTAGTTTTTGTCAACCGCGGGCGCGTGGCCAAAACCAAATCCTAACCATCCAATGGTGGTAGCCATAGCGTGGAAATCAGTGGTGGATAGTACTAAAGTACTTAGAAAATAGTATAAAAGTAACTTGAAATTTAATTAGGATAGTTTTATCCTAATTAGCGGGTACTATTCTGATGGCGTTGGCGAATGCGGCGCCGACCGGCTTTTCATCTCCCTTTTGTTGAGAGCGCCGACTACTCGGATGAGGCGTACAACCCGCGAGGGTGCTTGCGGGGGATGTCGTTTACCCACCTCATCTACGGCCCCGACCGCGTCCGGACGCCGCTGATTCGTGAAGGTAAAAGGGGGGAAGGCAAGTTCCGACCGGCAAGTTGGGATGAAGCGCTCGACCACATCGCGGGCCACTTTCGCCGAATCAGCGAGCAACACGGCCCGGAGAGCATCCTCTTTTTCAATCAGGTGGTGGGCACCGGCTACGTCCACAAGGGCGCGCAGGTACGGCTGGCCGCCTTGATGGGCGCTTCCTACGCCACCGGCTACGATTTCAACGGCGACATCTCGATGGGCTTCACCGAAACGGTTGGCATCGACTCGATTGAGTGCGAGAGCAAGGTCTGGGGGGAGGCCAAGTACCTCATTCTATGGTCGGCCAACCTGCTGCAAACCCGCATTCCCGATGCGCAGTTCATCACCGCCCACGCCCGCCAGCGGAACGGGGCGAAGGTGGTGGCCATTGATCCGCGGGTCAGCCAAACGGCCAAGGCCGCCGATCTTTGGCTGCCGATCCGGCCCGGGACCGACGAGTGGTGACCAATTTTAATCCTCCTCCGCTCTCAACAAAAGGGAGATGAAAAGCCGGTCGGCGCCGCATTCGCCAACGCCATCAGAATAGTACCCGCTAATTAGGATAAAACTATCCTAATCAGCCCGCTCTAACCGGCGAATGGCGGGTCAAGGTCGGTTCCGAAGAGATCACGGTGAGGCCGGCGTTTGAGTTGGTTCGCGAAGCGTTGATGAAAGATACCTACCTGCCTGAAAACGCGGAGCGGATAACCGGCATCCCGGCCGCCACCATCCGCCAGGTGGCGGAGGATTATGCCAGCCGTAAGCCGTCCTCCATCATCATTGGAATGGGGCTCAACCACCGCTATCACGGCGACCTGACGATCAGGTCGGTTTTACTGCTGGCGGCCTTGACCGGCGGTTACGGAAAGCCGGGCGGAACGCTCAGCATCTACTCCGGCCAGCACCATTTCCGGATTGACGTCTCTTCGTGGTGGTATCCAGATGGGAAGCGGCCGAACAGCCTCCCGATGCACTATTTCATTTTAGGCACGCCGACCCCAACGATGAACGAGAAAATTCGTTTTCCAAAAGGCGGCTTCAAGGCGCTTTTTATCTCGCACGCCAATCCGCTGGTCACCGAGTACTCCAGTCTGCTGAAGGAGAGGCTGGAGGCGCTCGACCTCTTCGTGGTGGTGGATTTTTCGATGACGCCCTCGGCTGAGTGGGCTGATGTGGTGCTGCCGGCGCCCACCTTCTGGGAGAAGTATGAGCTGGTCGGCACCGGCGTGCATCCTTACCTGCAAATTCAGCAGCCCGCCATCGAGCCGATTTTTGAAAGCCGCCCCGAGCTTTGGATGGTTCAGCAGTTGGCGCGGCGTCTCGACCCGGCTTACGAAGCTCAACTCAACCTCACCGAGCCGGAGGTCATTGACCTGTTGCTTCGCAACGGGGGGCCGGAATCGGCGGGCATCACCTTTGAGCGGTTGCAAAAAGGGCCGGTTCGCTTGAACGTGCCCGATCCCGAGGTAGGAATGGAGGAGCAGTTCGTCCACTACCACCCATTTCCACCGCGGGCGTATCCATTCCCGGAGGGGGCGCAAAAGCCATTTTTAAGGACCGGCCGCATGGAGTTTTACAAGGAGGAGCCGCTTTTCGGTGAGATGGGGGAGCGGGTTCCCACCTTCAAACCGGCCTTCGAGCATCTCCCGGCTGAAGACCAACGGTATCCGCTGGCGATTGTGACTCCGCACAGCAAGTGGCGGGTTCACAGCACCCATTCCAACAACCCCCTGCTGCTCAACATCAACCGGAAGCCGGTTATCGAGATCAACCCGGATGACGCAAAAAGGCGCGGCATTTCCGACGGGGATGAGGTGGAGGTTTTCAATCGGATCGGGTCTTACCGGCTGTGGGCGCTGGTCACCGAGGCGATCCGTCCCGGGGTGGTTTGCGTGGATCATGCTTGGTGGGACCGGTATCTGGCCGCCGGCAAATATCACACCGTCACCGTGCATGAAAAAATTAAGCCGACCCACGAGCTGTACTACCTACCGGCCATCTACAGTCCGGGTCAGCTCTGGAAGGACACGCGGGTAAGGATGCACGCCGGTGCCGGATGTGCGAAAGGTGGAGCGATAATGGCAAACAAGAAGCGTTACGCGATGTTGATTGACCTGCAGCGGTGCATTGGCTGCGACACCTGCACCCTGGCCTGCAAACAGGAGAACGGGACGCCGGCCGATGTTTTTTTCGCCCGAGTGCTGAATATCGAATCGGGGCGCTATCCGGATGTTCGCCGGGTCTACCTGCCGGTGCTCTGCAACCACTGTTCCAACGCTCCCTGCGTGCGCGCCTGCCCGAATAAGGCCATCTTCAAGCGGGAGGACGGCATCGTATTGATTGACCAGGATCGCTGCAAGGGAACCGGCGCCTGCGTTACCGCCTGTCCCTACGGCAATATCTTCCTCACCGAACGCGATAAATGGTATTTGCCCCCCGATATGCCCTATGAGGAGTACACCAAGCGACGGTTGAAGCCCAACGTGGCGAGAAAATGCACCTATTGCGCCCACCGGGTAGACGAGGGATTGGATCCGGCCTGCGTGGCGGCCTGCCCCACCACCGCGCGCATTTTCGGCGATCTGGAGGATCCTCAGAGCAAGATTTCGGTCTATCTGCAGGAGCAAAAAGAACGAACACGGCGCGACCCCTTCCAGCTGCTGGATCAATTGAATACCGATCCATCCACCCGATATTTGGAGCCAATGAACCGGCCTGAGACGGCGGTGATTGAGGAAGATGAGGAGGCAATCAGGAAGCGGGAACCGGTTGCGGCGGCGGATTCGGATGAAGATCGCCCGGCTGCGAAGGCCGGTTTAAAATCAGTTGTGATGATCTTGCTGATCGCGCTGTGCTTGCTGTCGGCCCAAGTCGCACGCGGTGACGGCTCCGTCGCGGCCGGCAATGTCGTTTTTCATCAAGTCGGATGCTCGGGCTGTCACGGCGACCATGCGGAAGGCAACGTGGGCCCGAAAATCGCCGGCACCCGTTTGACCGAGCAGCAGGTTCAGCAGACGGTGCGCAGCGGCAAGGGGATGATGCCCGCCTTCTCAAGCGGCCAAATCTCGGATCAGGACATCCAAAATGTCTACCAATATCTGCAGAGTCTGGGTAAAACGAGCGCGGTGAAGGGATCTGCCTCCACCCCCGTCGCCGCTGGCCAACCCTTTTCGATCGGCAGCTTACTCACCACCCGGAAGGTTCGGCTGGCGGCCTGGATTGTGGTGCTCATCTCGCTTTTTGAGTGGATATTTGTATTGCGGAAGTGGGTGCGCTGGGCCGGCATCAAAGAGGTCTGGCCATACTGGATGCGGCTCGGCATCGGCGGGATGCTGGCGGCCCTTTCCAACGGCTTCATCACCGAAAGCCTGTTGGTCGGCTCGCTGATGCGCCGGAATTGGGTTCGGTGGATCGCGCATGGGATGATCATCTACGGCTTTCTAGGGCTTTGGCTGGCCGATGGCTGGATCAGCCTCGTCAACCCAAACCGCAACTTCATGCCGATTCTATCCGGTCCCAAGATGTTGGCCAATGTCAGCGGCGCGCTCCTCATCTCCGGGCTGCTGGTGGTCGTTGTGCGGCTCTTCATGGATCCGTATGAAAACAACGGCATTACCCTGAAGGCGGATATCACGTTCATCGTCCTGTTGTTGCTGGTTGCCGGGAGCGGCTTCGCCACTGAATACACCCGTTACCATCCTCAACTGGCCGCATCCGCCATGCACATCTATGCTTTTCACCTGACCATGGTCTTCGGGCTGCTGCTTACCGCGCCCTTCACCCGGTTTGCGCATACCGTTTTAGCGCCGCTGTTGCTGACCAGCACCCGCTTAACTCAGGCGGTGGTGGATAGGGGGTTGGCGCCGGAGTTTGCGCGTGAGCCGGCGCCAGGCCGCCATCACAAATCGGCGCGCATTGCTGAATATTTGATGGATCGTCTTGACAGAGGGGATCAACCGGCGACCCTTCGATACTTTCCCTAGGAGGGCGGCAAATTGGCGAATGACCTCATCAACGATGACCTGCCGGCAACGGACGCAGCCCACCCGGCGACCGGCTCGCTGGCCAGCCGAATGAATATCGGGGTCCGGGACCTCTACCCCGGCTATTTTGCGTTGGTCATGGCAACCGGCATCGTTTCCATCGCCTGCTTTCTGGAGGGGATGAAGTGGGTGGCCTGGATTTTGTACGGGATCAACATTATCGCCTACGCGATTTTGTGGGTTTTAACCGTTATCCGACTGATCGAGTATTGGCCGAAAGTTTGGGACGATTTGAGCGATCATTCGCGCGGGGTGGGTTTCTTCACCATCATTGCGGGGACATGCGTACTGGGTCGCCAGTTCGTTTTTCTAGAAAACCGTTTTGAGCTGGCGGCCGCTTTTTTTATCCTGGGGATCGTTTTGTGGTTTGTGCTGATCTACACCTTTTTCACCGCGGTGACAGTGCGGGAACCAAAGCCACCGCTGGAGGCCGGTATCAACGGCGGCTGGCTGATCGCGGTGGTCGCGACCCAATCGGTTTCAATACTGGGCGCTCGCGTCGCGATCCACTATCCATACTGGCAGCCCGCCATCCTGTTCTTTTCACTGGTGATGTTCCTCTGCGGCTGCATGCTCTATATATTGATCATATCGTTGATCTTCTACCGCTGGACCTTCTTCCGATTGGCTCCGCAAACCTTCAGCCCGCCTTACTGGATCAATATGGGGGCGGTCGCGATCACCACGCTGGCCGGCTCCGGGTTGATCCTCGGCGCCGGTAAGCTGCCGTTTTTGGGCGAAATACTGCCATTTCTCAAGGGTTTCACCCTCTTTTTCTGGAGCTTTGCGACCTGGTGGATACCCTTTCTCGTCATTATGGGCATCTGGCGTCACCTTTACCGGCGAGTGCCGCTCACCTACGATCCACAGTACTGGGGAATGGTCTTCCCGCTGGGCATGTATACCGTCTGCACCTACGTGTTCGCGCAGGCTACCGGGTTGAATTTTCTGTTTATAATTCCCAGCGGCTTCGTCTATATTGCGCTGCTTTCCTGGATCATCACCTTTATCGGGCTGATTCGGAGCTTGATCGGTTCGACGGCGGGCGGGCGTCTCCCCGTCGAATAGGGGCGCTAACGTTTGAGGCGACGCCGTTTGATGAGTACCAACGTCCGTTGAATGTCGGTGGCGGGCAGGCCGATAACTACCGCTTTCACCATTTCACCGCCGGCCAGCTGGATCGCCTTTTCCGATTTTTTCAGCTCCTCCCGCGTGCGTGTGGTGTCGGCTTTCATGGCGATGGCGACGCCGTCCGGCTTGAGAAACGGCATCATCCAGCCGCAAAGCCGGTCCAGCGGGGCAACCGCCCGGGCGGCCACTATGTCGTAGCCGCAATGGTAACCCGGCATCCGGGCGGCCTCTTCTGCACGAAGTGGTAAAACGGAGATACGGGGTAGCTCCAGCGTTCTGACCGCATGGACTAAAAACCGCGCCTTCTTTTGGGTTGCTTCCAGCAGAGTTATATCCAAATCGGGGTCGGTAATGGCGAGCGGGATGCCGGGGAAACCGGCGCCGGATCCCAGATCGAGCAGACGAAGCGGCCGCTTTTGCGGGATGAAGCTCATCAGGCAAAGCGAATCAAGGAAATGCAGCGGCACGAAGTCCTCCGGGGTAATGCGGGTCAGGTTCAAACGCCGATTCCATTCGGTGATCAGGTCTTGAAAGTTGCGGAATTGCTGTATCTGCTCCGCGCTGAGCGCAATTCCAAAATCAGCGGCCCCGGCAGCCAACCGCTCCGCGTCTTGGTCGAACTCATCCTTGTTAATCCTCATTTTCATTTCTTAATTAATTCACTGTTGACCAGTATGCAGAAAAAATCGGCATTGCCAGTGGATGCACTGCTTTTCGGGATGCTTCCTTGGCAATTAGGAACCAAATAGCGCCTGTTGTCGTCGGAAATACGGTAATTCCTGCCTGTTTGATCTGGGCATAGCGGAGGAAGGAATTCCATTGCAGAGAAAGGAGATCAAGCAAGATGAGAATACCTATCATCCTATCAACCCTGGCAGCTTTGATAGTCATGCCAACCACTCTCCTCGCACAAGCGCTCGAGGCGCCACAAGTCGGCAATATCCCGGAGATTTGGGATGCTCGCACGGTGGAGATCCTTTCACGCACAGAGGCGCCGCCTCTGCGAAAAAAAGACATTTGGGTTCTCCATACGGGCGGACGTTATTATATCGTTGTGCGGCGCTACATCCTGATGCATGTAACTCCGCAAGACGCTCGATCAGAGGGGTTAAGCGAGGCTCAGCTTGCCCAATACTGGGCAAAGTCGGTTCGTCGTGCTTTGCCTCAAATCGCCCCCACGCCGGACCGGTTCGGCATCTAACTGGAAACCGTATCATGATGGAGTTCGGCTTCGCGCTCTACTGCCAATCATGCGCGAAG
>JAMCWF010000029.1:0-8211 GCA_023481295.1 Armatimonadota bacterium
GATTTTACCATCGTCTCATGCACCGTGATGACATCACCCGGTTTGAGCTGGTAAGAAGGAATGTTTACCCGAACACCATTAACCATAAAATGACGATGGCTGACCAGTTGCCGAGCCTGGCTTCGTGATACAGCAAAGCCCAGCCGGTACACCACGTTATCAAATCGGGTTTCAAGTAACTGCAGCAGGCTCTCACCGGTAACGCCCCGGCGGCGCTCCGCCTCGTGCAAATAGCGCCGGAATTGACCTTCCAGAACCCGGTAAATCCGCCGAATCTTTTGCTTTTCCCGCAACTGCACGCCGTATTCCGTCATCTTTCGCCGGGCCGCCTCGCTCCCGTGCTGGCCTGGAGGAGTCTGCCGGCGTTCCTTATCCAGTGTGCAATTGGTAATGCACTTATTGCCCTTCAGGAAAAGCTTCATCCCCTCTCGACGACACTGACGACACCTAGGATCCGAATTATTGGCCATATCTCGTTTTATCTCCTCGCAAGGCGCTGATCCACCGTGGTTTAGCGTCTTCGATTCATCCTATCATTCATCGTATCAAACATACCCTCTCGCTTCTGGCGCCGCCTTAAGGTTCGTTGAGAACGGCGCCGCTGCATTATACAAAAAGGGTGAATCGGATGTTGCGCCGGTTGTAACTACACGCGGCGTTTCTTTGGGGGTCTACACCCGTTGTGGGGAATCGGCGTCACGTCTTTGATAAGATTAACCTCTAAGCCGACCGCTTGAAGCGAGCGGATCGCCGTTTCCCGACCTGAGCCTGGCCCCTTTACGTAGACATCCACCTGGCGTAAGCCGTGCTCCATAGCCTTCCGCGCCGCACTTTCGGATGCCAACTGCGCCGCAAATGGAGTCCCCTTTTTGGTTCCCTTAAATCCGCTCGAGCCGGCGCTCGACCAGGCGACGACATTCCCTTTTACATCGGTAATCGTCACCATGGTATTGTTGAAGGTGGATTGAATATGTGCAATGCCCTGAGCGATATTTTTCTTCTCTTTTTGTTTTTGCTTAACGACCGTCTTCTTATTTGCCATAATCCCTCTCTCGTCCTATCCGCGTGAAGACTACCTCTTCGCCTTCTTCTTGCCACCCACGGCGCGTTTAGGACCCTTGCGCATGCGGGCGTTTGTCTTGGTGCGCTGACCCCGAACAGGTAATCCCCGGCGATGGCGCAATCCCCGATATGAACCGATCTCCACCAACCGGCGGATGTTTAATGATACCTCCCGTCGCAAGTCGCCCTCCACGCGATAGTTGCGCTCAAGGCTCTCGCGCAAGCGACTGCTCTCGGCCTCCGTCAAGTCGCGGACGCGGGTCTTCGGATCAATCCCAGCCTGCGCCACGATACTGCGGGCGCTCGAAAGGCCGATTCCGTAAATGTAGGGCAATGCGTATTCAATCCGCTTGTCTCGCGGAAGATCAACGCCGGCGATTCTCAAACCAGTTCCTCCTTAAATTGCGGTGCGGCTATCGGTGAGGTGGTTCCACCCTGCCTCATCGCACTACCCCTGACGCTGCTTATGCTTGGGGTTTTTGCAAATGACTCGCACAACCCCTTCGCGCTTAATGATCTTACAACGATCACAAATCTTTTTAACCGACGCTCTGACTTTCATCTCTTCTTACCTCGTTTGCTATCGGTACCGATAGAGAATTCGCCCTCGACTGAGGTCATAGGGTGAAAGCTCGACCAGCACCCGGTCGCCCGGCAGCACCCGGATAAAGTTCATCCGTATCTTACCGGAAACGTGGGCCAGCACCATATGCCCGTTTTCCAGCTCCACTCGAAACACGGCATTGGGCAGCGTCTCCACCACGACCCCCTCAACCTCTACGCCCTTCTCTTTAGTATCCTCGCTCGGTTCGGCCGGCGAACCCTTACCGCTGCTTTGTCGAGAGCGCGTATCTCCCTTTCGATTATCGCGTTGTCGGTGCCCACCTCTCGGTGATGTCGGTCCCGCTGGCGGCATCTACTCCTCCTGGGTGAGTATCATCGGCTCACCGTCGGTAACTAAAATTGTGTGCTCAAAATGGGCGGATAGGCTGCAATCGGCGGTAACGATGGTCCAGTGATCGTCCAGTGCTCTTATCTCAGCACGTCCGATGTTAACCATCGGCTCGATTGCGATCGTCATACCGGCGCGCAAAAGGGCGCCTTGGCCGGGAGTGCCAAAGTTAGCCACCTGCGGCTCCTCGTGTAGCTTTTTCCCCACGCCGTGGCCTACCATCTCTTTAACCACCGAATATCCGTGCTTCTTGCTGTAGCGCTGGATAGCGCACCCGATATCTTCCACGTGGTTCCCCGCTCTCGCTTGTTCGATCCCCATTTCGAGTGCCTTTTGAGAAACCTCCAAGAGCCTTTGCGCTTCCGGTTTGACCTTGCCAACCGGCACCGTCGTGGCGGCATCGGCGTAAAACCAGTTCAGCACTACCCCCACATCCAGACCGACGATATCCCCATCTCTCAGCACTCGATCACCGGGAATTCCATGCACGACCTCCTCATTCACCGATATACAGGTCCATCCCGGATAGGGCGGTTGATGGGGCGGTTGGTAGCCGAAAAATGCGGAGCTGGCGCCCGCCCTTCGCATCACCTCACGCGCCACTTTATCTAGATCGAGGGTCGTGCTCTCATTGGGAACGATCGCCTCCGTCATCATCCGCAGGGCGCGAGCGACAACCCGCCCCGCCTCTCGGATTTTCGCCACCTCGGACGGCGTTTTGATGATGATCATACCGGACGGGAGCCCCGCGCTATGCGATCTACTACGCTCTCCACCCGGACGGCCACCTCCTCCGGCGTACCGATCCCTTCAATATCGTTCAACAATCTGCGCTCTCGATAATAGACGATGAGAGGCTCAGTCTGTTTGGCGTAGACGCGTAATCGCTCTCGCACCGAATCGGGGGCGTCGTCAGCCCGCTGGATCAGCGCTCCGCCGCACTGATCGCAAATTCCTTCCTTATGTGGCGGCATGAACAAAATATGATAGGAGGCGCCGCACTTTTCGCAGACCCTACGCCCCGCTAATCGCCGGACGATCTCCTCCTCGGATACCACGAAATTCAAAACCCCATCCAGGCGTAATCCACTTTGCGTTAAAATATCGGCTAGTGAATTGGCTTGATTTACCGTTCGCGGGAACCCATCCAGCACCACGCCCGGTCCGCCGCTTTGAGATCGCAGCTCTTCTTTCACCATCGCGATAACCACCTCGTCGGGCACCAACTCACCCTTTTTCACGTATGATTGAGCCGCTTTGCCCACTTCGGTGCCAGCCGCCATCTGCCCCCGAATGATCTCGCCGGTAGACGTCGCCTTGAGCCCGTACTTTTGTGCGATCCGAGTCGCTTGCGTTCCTTTACCGCAGCCGGGCGGCCCCAGCAGAACGAATATCATACCCTATCCCTTCACGAAACCCGCCGGCCATCATCGCGTATCGGTTCAAAAGCGGCGGGTGATCGGCCAATTCTTACAGGCGGTTTTTCAAAGAGGTTGTTGAAATGCCGCTGAAAGCCACCGCATCGTCATTCCCGCGAAAGCGGGAATCCTATCCCCGACCATCAGCAGGCGGGGTTGCGGATGCTTGGAATCCGGGTTCCGCTTCGCGCCCGCGGAATGACGACATGATGGGCGTTACCGTATTTTTCAATATCTTCCTAAGCTCCCTTAATCGGCCATCCCGGAGCTCTTAATGAATCCCTCGTAATTCCGCATCAACAACTGCGCTTCGATCGCCTGCATCGTTTCGATGGCCACTCCCACAACGATGAGCAGTGAGGTGCCGCCGATGATCGAAAGCTGGGTGATGTTCACCATTTCGGGCGCCAGGTACTGTATCAGGGCAACCACCGCCAGGAATACCCCGCCGGCAAACGTGATGCGGGATACCACTCGATCCAGGTAATCGAACGTCGGAGTCCCGGGACGAATTCCAGGGATCATATTGCCGTACTTCTTCAAGTTATCCGCTAAGTCCTTCGGGTCTAAAACCACCGACGTGTAGAAGAAAGTAAATACAATGATGAATATAACGTAGAAAGCGGCGCCCCACCAGCTCTGTCCCGGACTAATCAGCATCGCATAAGTTTGCAACAGTTGCAGCCAATACACGTGATGAGTATTCGGCACCGAGTTTAGAATCGTCGCCGGAAACATCACGATTGAAAGCGCGAAGATAATCGGCATAACGCCGGCCGTATTCACCTTAATGGGCAGGAACGACCCACCGCCCTGTTGAACCCTCATTCCAATCACCCGCTTGGCATGTTGGATCGGAATGCGGCGCTCACCCTGCGTGATCAACACGATTCCCCAAACCGTGAACACAAAGATAACCAGCAAGATAAAAACGGCGAAGTAGGAGACCAGCCCGCCTTGGACCGCTTTGGTGATCTGCCCCAACTGATAGGGCAGCGCCGTCATGATACTGGCGAATATCACCAGCGACACGCCGTTGCCGATCCCCTTGTCGGTGATCTCCTCACCCATCCACAGCAGGAAGGTGCTGCCGGCCGTCCAAACCACCCATATTTGGACCAGCGAAAAGTAGCCGTAAGTTAATACCCCTTCCGCCTGGCGAAATATCAAGCTAAAGCCGATCGCCTGCAGGAAAGCCAACAGGACCGTGAGCCATCGAGTTATCTTGGCTATTTCCTGCCGTCCAGAATCGCCCTCTTGTGAAAGCTCTTTCAGCCGCGGGATGGCCAGTGACATCATCTGCATAATGATCGAGGCGTTGATGTAAGGCACGATGCCCAGAGCAAATATGGACATCCGGGCGAGCGCGCCGCCCGAAAAGATGTTCATCAGCCCCAGCAAGTTCCCGCCACCGAAAAGCTGCTGGATCTTTTCCGCGTTGACGCCCGGCACCGGTACATGGGTGCCCAGCACATAGACGGCGAACATCATCAACAAAAACTGGATGCGCTTTTTAAGTTCTGGTATCTGTAAGGCTCGAACGATCGAATCGAGCATATTTAAATCACCTCGGCTTTTCCACCGGCCGCCTCCAACTTTTGAATCGCGGCGCGGCTGAACCGGTGGGCTTGCACTGTCAAGCGCTTGCTGAGCTCCCCATCCCCCAGAATTTTCAGGCCGTCATGCAGCTCGCGAACCAACCCCTGCTTGACGAGAAGATCCGGTGTAACGACCGTATCGGCATCCAGCCCGTCCAGCTCACCCACATTGATCACTGCGAAATACTTTTTATTGATCGGCGTGAACCCGCGGCGATGGGGCAGTCGGCGATGGAGGGGTGTCTGCCCGCCTTCGAATCCAGGCCGCACCTGGCCTCGAGCCTTGTTCCCCTTATGGCCACGAGTGCTGGTCTTTCCATGCCCGCTGCCGATGCCCCGCCCGATCACTTTTCGACGGCTTGTGGCGCCGCTCGCTGGTTTTAAATCATGCAGACGCATTTGGAGCTCCTTCCACCGTCACGCGCTCCACCATTAAGAGATGGGAAACGCGCCGGATCATTCCGCGGATGGGGGGACTATCCGGCTGGAGGACTGTCTGGTGTAGCCTTCTCAAGCCAAGAGCGGCAATCGTGCGTTTCTGCTTTACATTATACCCGATTGGGCTTTTTGTGAGGGTTATTTTAAGCTGCTCCATTTCCATCAACCTCCCCATCGGTCACCTTCTTCAGCCACGGCGTAAGCTCCTCCACCGATTTCCCGCGTTGCTGAGCGATTTCCTCACCCTGTTTAAGATTTTGGAGTGCCTGCATGGTTGCCCATGCGATATTGATCGCATTGGAGGAACCCAGTGACTTTCCCAGCACGTCATGAATACCGGCCAACTCCATTATGACCCGAACCGAGCTTCCAGCCACGATGCCGGTACCGGGCGATGCCGGCTTCAATAAAATCTGCGCTGCGCCGGACTGGGTCACGATCTCATGCGGTATCGTCCCGTTCTCGATCGGAACCTTGACCAGGTTTTTTTTCGCCGCCTCTACCCCCTTGCGGATCGCATCTGGAATTGCGCGCGCCTTCCCCAAGCCGGCGCCCACAAAGCCGTTCTTATCCCCCACCACAACCAGCGCATTCCAACTTAAGGTGCGACCGCCCTTATGAGTCTTTTGCACCTTGTTGGTGCGCACCACTCGCTCTTCCAGATTGAGGGTATCCGCATTAATTCGTGCCATTCCGTTCTCCTAAGCTGATAGTGCCACCATCCTTGCTCGCCTTCTCTTTTCCCGGATTTCGGTCTGATGCCGACGATCCTCCAGCAAATAAGGGATAGGGTGGCCATTTAATTTGAACCGATATATCTTTCATTCGACTACGTATTAACCCGACAAATAAATATCGCGAATTCGTCATTCCCGCGAAAGCGGGAATCCAGAAGGCTTTGGATGCCGGATCAAGTCCGGCATGACGGTATTTAATCGCCGGATTAATAATTCGTATTAGAAGCGGAGGCCGCTCTCGCGAGCGCCTTCAGCTAAAGCCCGTACGCGGCCATGGTATTTGTATCCGCCGCGGTCAAACACTACCGCCTGAATGCCCTTCTCTATGGCAACTTGGGCGACCAACTTCCCAACCGCCTTTGCTCCCTCGATGTTACCACCGCCGCACAAATTCGGGCGAACCGCCGGCTGAACGGACGATATCGCGACCAGGGTGCAGCCCTGGTCATCATCAATGAGCTGAGCATAGATGTGGCTTAAGCTGCGATATACGTTCAATCTCGGGCGATGTGCGGTTCCGGCAATTCGGCCTCGGACCCGACGATGCCTTTTTATCCGCAAACTTTCTTTCTGATTCACTTTACACTCGTCGTTCCGGATTTCCGACCCGGAACTCCCCCTTCAGTTATTTCTTCACACCGGCCTTGCCGCTCTTGCCCGGTTTCAACTTAACGACCTCGCCCCGATAACGAATCCCTTTGCCCTTGTAAGGCTCCGGCTTCCTGAGCGCCCGAATTTGTGCGGCGGTGGAACCTACCAACTCCTTATCAATGCCGCGGACCGTAACCAGCGTGTTTCGAGCAGCATCCTGGCCCACTTCAAAAGATATCCCATCGCGGGCTAATACTTCAATTCCATGTGAAAAGCCGACCGATAAGGTGAGGTTCTTTCCATTCAGAGTGGCCCGGTATCCTACCCCCTGGATCTCCAGCACGCGCTCATATCCTTTAGAGACGCCCTCCACCATATTGTGCAGCAATGAGCGCGTCAATCCGTGCAATGCGCGGTGATTCTTGTCGTCGCCCGGGCGCTCCACCAGGAGCTGTTCCCCCTCAGCTCTGACCATCATATCGGGATGGAGTACACGAGTCAGGCGACCCCTGGGACCCTCGATGGTAACCTGCGAACCCTCGATGTTCGCCTTTACTCCGGCCGGTATTTGAATTGGCAGTTTGCCAATGCGTGACATATCTGCAGTCCCTCTCTCGTTTTTAAATTGCGCACTATCGCGATCAGGACAACGGTCCGTTTACCACACGTAGCAGAGCACTTCGCCGCCGATGCCCTGCTTCCGGGCTTCTCGATCGGTCATCACACCTTTCGAGGTAGACAAAATTGCGATCCCGAGCCCACGTAAGACGCGGGGCACCTTTGTTTTATCCGAATAGACCCGCAGGCCAGGCCGACTTACCCGCTTCAAATTGGTAATCACTTTAGCCCGATTTGGACCGTAGCGTAGGAACAGTTTTATCTTATCCTGCGGGGACTGTTTGATCAGCTCAAATCCCTGAATATAGCCCTCATCCTGTAGAATTCGGACGATCTCCATGATCAGGTTGGATGAGGATATCTCCACCGATTCATGGTTTGCCCGAACGGCGTTGCGGATTCGGGTCAATAGGTCAGCAACCGGATCGGTAACCAGTGACACGATACCCTCCTACCAGCTCGATTTAGTGACACCGGGAATCAAGCCCCGGTGCGCCATCTCTCGAAAACAGATACGGCAAAGCCCAAACTTCCTCATATAGCCCCGCGAGCGCCCGCAAATGTTGCAGCGGAAATAGCGCCGCACCTTATACTTCGGCTCCCGCTTTGCCTTAATGATTAAACACTGTTTTGCCAATCTGAAAATCCTCCCGATAATCTCACCGACTAATGCTCACCCGCTTCACGATGCTTTTTGTAGGTCTCGATCAGAGCCTGAGCAACCATTGGCGGCGCCTCCTCGTAATGGGATGGCTCGATCTCAAAGCTGCCATACCCGCGGGTAATTGAGCGTAAAT
>JAMCWF010000029.1:8221-9259 GCA_023481295.1 Armatimonadota bacterium
GGCTCCATACCGAGAATTCTGCCCCGCTTGCCATTTAAATCGCTGATCACATCGCCCATCATATCATCCGGGACATACACCGACACGCTGACGATCGGCTCTAATATGGCCGGCCCCGCTTTGGCCGCCACCGAATTGAAGGCCAGGATACCGGCCATTTTAAACGCTTGTTCCGAAGAATCCACATCGTGGTAGGAGCCATCATAGCAGGTGACCTTGACATCCACAACCGGATAGCCTGCCTGAATTCCAGTTGACATCGCCTCCACCACGCCCTTTTCCACCGCCGGGATATACTGGCGCGGAATCGCACCGCCTACGATCGCATCGATGATCTCGAACCCGCTGCTGCGCTCTTTCGGCTCCATCCTGATCCAGCAGTCCCCGTACTGCCCGCGGCCGCCGGTCTGTTTCTTATGTTTGCCCTGCCCTTCCGCTTTTCGGGTGATGGTCTCGCGGTAGGGCACCCTGACCGGTGCGATATCCACGTTCGCTCCAAATCGCCGGAGCCGCTCCACCACGATATTGAGGTGGGTCTCTCCCATCCCAGCGATCATCGTTTGACCGGTCTCGCCGTCGCGGCGATAATTGAAGGTCGGATCCTCGGCCAGCAGCCGCTGTAGGGCCGGTCCCATCTTGTCTTCATCCACCTTCGTTCTCGCTATGATCGCTTGCTCGTAGACCGGCCTCGGAAACTCGATCGGGTCTAAAACTATCGGGTGCGTCGCATCGCAGAGCGTATCGCCGGTCGAGGTATCCGAGAGCTTAGCCACCGCTCCGATATCTCCGGCGTCGATCTCGCTCACCGCCTCCTGCTGTTTACCGCGGACCCGGTAGACCTGGCCGATGCGCTCCTCCCGGTTTTTCACCGCGTTCAAAATCCGGGAATCGGATTTCACGCTTCCCGACATCGGGCTGATCGAGTTGGCGGATGCGGAGACCGGCGACCGCATCGTCATCGACACCGGTAACGAGCGCGTCCGCCAGGAATATGCCGCGCGCATGGAGGCCCAGCACCGCGAGCGCGACCGCATGCTC
>JAMCWF010000029.1:9269-17280 GCA_023481295.1 Armatimonadota bacterium
TTTGGAAAAGCTTCTATGATGGCATCCAGCAATGCGGCAATTCCAATTCCTTTGCCGGCCGACCCGCAAAAAACGGGAACCACTTTACCGGCATCAATCCCGCAGTGCAGGCCTCGAACCACCTCTTCGGCGGTCAGCTCGGTACCGTCCAAATACTTTTCGAGCAGCTCATCATCGCCCTCGGCGGCCGATTCCACCAGCATCTCATGGTACTCATTCACCACATCCTGCAGGTCAGCCGGAATTTCACCCACCGCCAGCGTCTTACCTGCACCGATCTTGGCTTGATTGTGAATTAAATCCACCACACCGGTAAACGTTTCCGCCGTGCCGACGGGTACTGCCATCGGTGCGATGCAATTCCCGTATTTTTCCCGCAACCGTTTTACCGACTGGTAAAAGTCGGAGTTCTCCCGATCCATCTTGTTGATGAATATCGCTTTAGACACACCGGCCTTGTCCGCAAGGTCCCACGCGATCTCAAATCCGACCTCCACATCGCCGGTTGCCCGCGCCACCAGCACCGCAACCTCAACCACCCGGAGCGCCGCTCTAACGTCTCCAACAAAATCGAGATAGCCAGGCGCATCCACCAGGTTGATGTGGGTATTCCGCCACTCGCAATGGGCGACACCCAGGTTAATACTGATCTTCCGCTTTATCTCTTCCGCATCGAAATCGGTGCTCGCGGTGCCATCATCCACACGGCCTAACCGATCAATCGCACCGGATTCAAACATCATCGCCTCGGTTAAAGAGGTCTTGCCATTTCCCTGATGGCCGAACACTCCGACATTTCTAATCGCGGTGCTTCCGATCTTTCGCATTGATACTCACCTCTACCGTGAAATGCGGTTGTTATTTTAGCGTTTCGGTCGCCTCTACCTCTCTCGAAATGGGACGCCCAGTCCCTTCAACAAAGCTCGGGCTTCTTCGTCGGTTTTCGCCGATGTGCAGATGCAGACATCCATACCACGGATCTTATCCACTTTATCGTAGTCAATTTCCGGGAAAATGAGCTGTTCCCTAATTCCCAGCGCATAGTTCCCGCGACCATCAAATGAAGTAGGCGACACTCCGTTGAAATCGCGGATGCGGGGCATCGCCACTGAGGTCAGCCGCTCTAGGAACTCATACATTCGCTCGCCGCGCAGCGTCACTTTGCAGCCGATGCGCGCGCCCGCCCTGATTTTAAAGTTTGAAATGGATTTTTTAGCGCGGGTAACGGCTGGCTTTTGGCCGGTTATGAGCGAGAGGTCACGCATCGCCGAATCCAACTGCTTGGGATCGCCGCCGGTTTGCCCCGCCTGCCCAACGCCCATATTCACTACGACCTTTTCAAGCTTGGGAACCTGCATGGGATTGTCATATTGAAACTCCTCGACGAGTCTCGGTATAACCTGCTTTGTATATCGTTCCTTTAACTCAGACATTACACTCTCCACCCAAAATCATCAATCAACCGCTTTGCCGCAATCGGGATGCTTGCAAACCCGATACTTTCGGTGCGCCGCTTTGCCTTCTCCGGTATGATAGGAATACCCAATCCGGGTCGGGCGATGGCATTGCGGGCAGACCAGCATCACTTTGGCCGCAAACATCGGGGCTGGCTTCTTAATCCGGCCGCCCTGTTGCACCTCCTGCACGCCGGTTCGGCCCTGCCGTCCGGTCGCTTGCGCCTTCTGGTGCTTGGTAATTAAATTGATCCCCTCGATCATCACCATATTGATACTGGGCAACGCCCGAATAATGTGACCCCGTTTGCCCCGGTCCTTACCCGATATGACCTCCACCTCGTCACCCTTTTTGACCCGCAGGGAGACCGGATATTCGCCCGGTTTGTTTTTGGCCGCCATCTTAAAGCACCTCCGGCGCGAGCGAGATAATCTTCATGAAGTTTCGATCGCGCAGCTCGCGGGCCACCGGGCCGAACACGCGTGTGCCTCGCGGCTCCAGCGCATTGTTGATCACCACCGCTGCGTTTTCATCAAATCGCAGCACCGAGCCGTCGGGGCGGCGTATCGGGTGCTTCGTTCGGACCACCACGCATTTTACCACCTCGCTCTTTTTTACCTGCTGACCGGGGGTGGCCGATTTTACCACTCCCATAAACACATCGCCGACCGTAGCGAACTGGTTGTTGGAGCCCTTCAGCACGCGGATGCACATAATTTCTCTGGCGCCTGAGTTATCCGCCGATTTTAACCGGGTATAGGGTTGTATCATTGCCGTGTCCTTTTCATTCTATTGGGCGATGGAATCACCGAGCCCATCACTTGGCCTTTTCAATGACGCGCACAACTCGCCAACGCTTCTCCTTTGAGATCGGTCGGGTCTCCATAATCTCAACGATGTCGTTCTCGCCGACTTCAAACGGCTTTCCGGATCGATCCATCGGCTCGTAATGCGCCTTAAACTTAGTCGTCCGCCGCATAATTTTGCCGTAAAGGGGATGCCGTACGCGAGTCTCGATCGCTACAATCACCGTCTTTTCCATCCGGCCGCTGAGAACTCGTCCGATCCTCACTTTTCGACGTCCACGCACCTCGCTCATTTTGCTGCTCCCTTTCCTTTTTCACGGACTTCATTCAACAACGTCAGTATTCGGGCGATCTGCTTCCGCGAGCGGGACAACGCATTCGGATCCACCAACTGCTTGGTCACATTTTGCCGCCGCAGGTTAAACAGGCGCTCTCGCTCCGATTGCAGCGCTTCCAAAAGGCCCGCTTCCGATAAGTTTCGGAGCGACTCACGTAGGTCTTTAAGTTTGAGCTTCGCTTCCGGCATTGGCCTCCTCCTGTGCACTGGTTTCCCGCTTAACAAATTGCGTGGCGATCGGCAGCTTATGGGCGGCGAGCCGCATGGCTTCACGAGCCATCTCCTCCGGAATGCCCGCCATCTCAAACAGCATTCTGCCCGGTTTCACTACCGCCACCCAGCCTTCCGGCGCGCCCTTGCCCGATCCCATTCGGGTCTCGGCCGGCTTCTTGGTGTAAGGCTTATCCGGAAACACTCGTATCCACACTTGACCGCCACGACGCACGTGCCGCGTCATTGCAATTCTTGCCGCTTCAATCTGATTGGCCGTCAGCCAGCATGATTCGAGCGCCTGCAGCCCGAACTCGCCGAAATCTACGTGGTTCCCTGCTGTTGCGACTCCCCTGCTGCCGGTGGCCGCGATGCTGTTTGCGATATTTAACCCGTTTGGGCATTAACATCTTGCGCTATCCTCCCGTTTCCGGTTCGGCCGCATGACGGTTTGATCGGCCGCCGCGTGATCCACGCCCGCGCCGCCCCCGCTCTCCTCCGCGGTCGCTCCGCTCCGTCCTCGCCTCTCGCCGCAGCTTCAGCTCGCTCTCACCGGGGCGTTCTTTACCTGGCAGCACGTCACCTTTATAAATCCAAACTTTGATTCCGATGTGGCCATAGGTGGTTGCAGCCTCGGCAAAGCCGTAATCGATATCGGCTCGCAGGGTGTGCAGAGGTATCTTTCCGTCTTTAACCACCTCACGGCGCGCCATTTCCGACCCGGCCAGCCGCCCGGCGCAGTTGATCTTGATCCCCTTCACATCCAGACGCAGCGCCCTCAACATCGCCTGCCTCATCGCCCTCTTATAGGCGACCCGCTTTTCGATCTGCGCTGCAATCGCCTCCGCCACCAGTTGGGCATCTCGATCCGGAAATCGAATTTCCTCCACATTTACGTGAACCATTTTTCCGGTCAACCGTTCCAGTAAGGCCTTAATATCATCCACTCCTTTGCCGCCCCGGCCGATGATGATGCCCGGCTTGGCGGTGTAAATCGTTACCTTTACCTGATTGCCCCGCCTCTCGATTTCAACCCGCGAGATGGCTGCATTCCTTAAATTTTTATGGATGAATGATCGGATTTTCCAGTCTTCGACCAGGGCATCTGAATAACCACGATCCAAAAACCATTTACTATCCCAATCACGGATGACCCCCAACCGAAAACCGACTGGATGCGTTTTTTGTCCCAAGATGGCCTCCCTAACGTTTCTGAATGTGCGCTACTCGGTCTTCTCCGGCTCAGCGGCTGCGCTCTCTACCCCTGTTTCTGGCTGCGCGGTCGCTTTTGTCTCTTCTTTGACTTCGGCTTGAGCGGTCGGCGCGTCAGCAACGATTTCCGGCGCCGGCTTGGCGGCGGCTCGCTTCTTCTGAACCGGTTTCGCGACCGTCGGTTTTGCAGTCGCTTTTGCTTTCGGTGCAGCGGCTGGAGCATTTGCGGCCGCTTTTTTCCGGATCGGCTTGATCTTCGGCGCCACCTCTTCCACCACCACGCTGAGATGACACGTCCGCTTCAATATGCGGTAAGCCCGGCCCTGCGCCCGCGCCCGTACCCGTTTGATTCGTGGGCCTTCATCCACTCGTGCCTCGACCAGCTTCAGGTTATCGGTGTTCATTCCGTGGTTGTTATCCGCATTTGAAATCGCCGATTTCAACACTTTGTTGATGGCGGCAGCCGCGAAATTCGGCACGAATTTTAAAATGGCCATGGCTTCATCCGCTCTTCTGCCCCGGATGGCATCCATAACCAATCGCGCCTTTCTCGGCGGAACTCGTATGAATTTAGCGGTTGCCCGCGATTTATCTCCAATCATTGCTTTCGCGCTCTCCAGTAAGCTTTATGCGATAATGAACGAGTCTCACCATGCCGGGAGACTTCAAACCAACCTATTTTATGCTGGCCTTACGCTCCACCTGTTGGCCGGCATGCCCGCCAAAGCGCCGTGTTACCGCAAATTCGCCCAGCTTATGCCCCACCATATTCTCGGTGATGAAAATCGGGATGTGCTTCCGGCCGTCATGAACCATCAGGGTGTGCCCAATCATAATTGGGAATATGGTTGATCGCCGTGACCAGGTTTTAATGGCGCGTTTCTCTTTGCTTGCATTCATCTGCTCGATCTTTTTGAGCAGCTTTGCATCGGCGTATGGTCCCTTTTTAACCGATCTTCCCATTCTTGTCTCCGCCTCCCACTTCCGTCTTTAACCACTCCACCATCGCCCTACGAACAGCTCCTTTTACTTACTTCCCCGCCGCCGAACGATGAATTTGCTGGTAACCTTGTTTCGCCGCGTTTTGTATCCGAGCGCCGGCTTGCCCCATGGTGTTGCCGGCCCCTTCTTGCGGCCGACCGGTGATTTGCCCTCACCGCCACCGTGCGGGTGATCGCGCGGCGTCATAGCCACTCCGCGCACGTGCGGCCTGAATCCAAGCCATCGCGTCTTGCCCGCCTTACCGAAGCTTTCGTTTTCGTGCTCCACATTGCCGACCTGACCGATGGTGGCCCTGCAGTCCAGCACAACCATTCTCACCTCGCTGGAAGGCAGCCGAATCTGGGCGTATTTGCCCTCTTTAGCCATCAACTGCGCACCCGCACCGGCACTTCGGACGAGCTGCCCGCCCTTGCCTAAAGTCATCTCCACGTTATGGATGACGGTGCCGACCGGTATCGCACGAATGGGTAAGCAGTTTCCCGGCTTGATGTCGGCGCGTGCGCTCGATATGACCGGATCGCCCACTTTCAAACCGACCGGCGCCAGGATGTAGCGCTTCTCACCATCACTATAATCAACCAGCGCAATTCGGGCGGAACGATTTGGATCGTACTCGATGGATACAACTTTGCCTGTCACATCGTACTTGTCCCGCTTAAAATCAATGATGCGGTACATGCGCTGGCTTCCGCCGCCGCGAAATCGGGCCGTGACTTTTCCCTGCGAATTACGCCCGCCCGATCGCATTAATGGTTCCAGTAATGCACGCGTCGGCTCAACCGACGACAGCTCCTCAAAAGTGGAGACCGATCGAAATCGGCGACTGGAGGTCGTTGGTTTATATTGCCGAATTGCCATTTTTCTTTCTCCTCATCCACACACCCATCGTTCTCAATGCCGCCTGGTTAGAGTCCTTCGAACATGGTAATGGATTGGCCAGGCTGCAGTGTTACGATCGCTTTCTTCCAATTCGGGCGGTAGCCTTCCGGGTAGCGTCCGATATGCCGCTTTTTCCCCCTTACCCTCATCGTGTTGACTTTAGCCACCTTCACGCGATAGATTTTTTCGACCGCATGCGCAATTTCGATCTTATTAGAGCTGAGGGCAACCCTGAATGTGTACTTGCCGGCCCCACTCATATCCATGCTCTTCTCGGTTAAGAGCGGCGTTTCGACAATCTCAAAAGGGTCTTTCATTCGCCCAACACCTCCTCAATCTTCACCTCAGCGCCCTGGGTCAGTACTATTTTGCCAGCGACCACCACATCTCGGACCGAAAAGTTGGGCGCAGTGCGGACCGTTAAGCCGGGTAGATTTCGGCATGATTTTAAAAGTACGGCATCCATCTCAGGAATGATGAGCAAGGTGCGGTCGGATACCGGTAGATTGGAAAGAATTCGGGCCACCTGTTTGGTGCCGATCTTTTCAAGACGTATCGGCTCCAAGCCGATCATCTCGCCGTCGCTCAATTTGGCGGAGAGGGCTGAGCGCATCGCACCGTGCCGCATCTTTTTGGGCAGCGCTTTGTGAAAATCGCGTGGATGGGGGCCGAAGACAACGCCGCCGTGCCGCCAATGCGGTGCCCGAATGCTGCCCTGCCGGGCTCGACCGGTGCCCTTTTGCCGCCACGGCTTTCGGCCGCCGCCGCGAATCTCACCGCGCGTCTTGGTAGCGGCCGTACCCTGCCGCTGATGCGATTCCTCGGTTACCACCGCCTGATGTATTAAGGCCGGGCTTGGATCCACCCCGAAAACCGAATCGGGAAGTGTGATTTCCCCGATCGTTTCTCCCTCGCTATTATATAAAGGAACGGTTGGCATCCGAATCTTCTCCTAAATTTTACTGATGGTCACCAGCCCGCCGCTGGGGCCGGGAACTGCACCCTTGATAAACAGCAGATTCCGCTCCGCATCAACCCGCACCACCTGCAGGCCGCGAACGGTGACCGTCTCATTGCCCATGTGACCGGGCTTTCTGGTTCCTTTGAACGTTCTCGCTGCATCGGTCGCTCCGCTCGACTGCGGTTTGCGGTGGACCATCGAGCCGTGGGTCATATCGCCGCCATGAAAGTGGAAGCGCTTTACGACTCCCTGAAAGCCTTTGCCCTTCGAGGTTCCGGTTACCTTGATCCTATCACCGGGTGCAAATATCTCAACCGTGATGTGCTGCCCGCGGGAGTAGCTCGAGGTCTCCTCTAGCCGCACTTCCCGAAGCCATCGGGATGGTGGAACATCCGCTTTTGAGAAATGCCCACGCTCCGGCTTGTTCACCAGCTTGGGCCGAATGGCTCCAAATCCAATCTGAACGGCTGAGTAACCGTCGGTCGCTGGCTGTTTCACCTGCGTGACGATGCATGGGCCTGCCTCCACCACCGTAACCGGTGATACTTGCCCTCCCTCTTCAAACAACTGGGTCATCCCGATCTTTTTACCTAAAAGGGTTTCCATTCTTCAAAAATCCTCTGGCTTTTTATCGCTATACCTTAATCTCAATATCCACCCCGCTGGGCAGGTCAAGCCGCATCAGTGCGTCAATGGTTTTGGCGCCCGGATCCAGGATATCAATCAAACGCTTGTGAGTCCTCATTTCAAAGTGCTCCATCGATTCCTTATCAATGGTGACGCCGCGATTTACGCAATAGATATCCTTCTCGGTTGGTAATAGCACCGGCCCGCTGATTCGTGCGCCGGTCCGGCGGGCGGTCTCGACAATCTTTTCCGCCGACTGATCGAGAATGCGGTGATCATAAGCCCGCAGTCGTATTCTCACCTTATTCCGTCGCATAATACAATCTCCTTTTCGGTCCGATGATTCCCGTTCTCAAAATAACTATTGCTCCCAATTGCATCCGGATAGCCGAGTGACTACTTGATGACCTTGCTCACCACGCCGGCGCCGACCGTATGGCCGCCCTCGCGAACCGCAAACCGCAATCCCTCTTCCATCGCGATCGGCTGCATCAGCTCAACCGATGGAGCACTTTGAAATGA
>JAMCWF010000031.1 GCA_023481295.1 Armatimonadota bacterium
CAGATAGGGAAGAAATCATTTGGCGAAAAAAGTAACTGCCGTTGTTAAGCTTCAAATTCCGGCCGGCAAAGCCACCGCAGCGCCGCCGGTCGGTTCGTCTTTAGGACCGTACGGCATCAACATCATTGAGTTCATCAAAGGATACAACGAGAAGACCGCGGCTCAGGCTGGCACCATTGTGCCGGTGGAAATTACGATTTATGAGGACCGCTCGTTCACCTTTGTGACGAAAACGCCGCCGGCGGCGGAGCTTATTAAAAAAGCGCTGAACGTTCCGAAAGGCTCCGGCGTGCCTAACCGTGAAAAGGTCGGCAAGCTAACCCGTCAGCAGGTTCGAGAGATCGCGCAAATTAAGATGCCTGACCTCAACGCAGTGACGATTGAGGCGGCGATGAAGGTGATCGAAGGGACCGCCCGCTCGATGGGAGTGGACGTCGCGCCCTAGATTCGTAAAATGTGGGAGGGCTTGGTTTCGGCAACCCCGCTAATCCTTGAATTATGAGGAAATACCACAGGAGAGAGCAATGACAGAAGGAAAATTAACCACACAAGAGCGCCGCGAAAGGAAGCGCGGCCGCCCCCGGCACAGCCAGCGATATCTGCAACTACAACACAACGTGGTGACAGAGGAAGCACTGGCGCCCGCCGATGCTTTGGCGAAGGTGAAAGAGCTGGCCAATGCCAAGTTTGACGAGACGGTGGAGATCGCGGTGAATCTGGGCGTTGACCCACGCCACGGTGACCAAATGGTGCGCGGTACCACGAACCTTCCTTATGGAACCGGCAAGTCGCGACGGGTGGCGGTGTTTGCCAAAGGGGACCGAGCGCAAGAGGCCCGTGAGGCCGGCGCGGATGAGGTGGGGGCAGAAGACCTGGTTGAGCGCATTCAAAAGGGATGGACGGGTTGGACGAGCTTTGATCTACTCGTTGCGACGCCGGATATGATGGGCATGGTGGGCCGGTTAGGCAGCATCCTGAAGCAAAAGATGCCCAATCCCAAAGCCGGCACCGTCTCAATGAACGTCAGTCAGGTGGTCAGCGACATTAAAAAGGCAACCCGGGCCGAATATCGGGTGGATAAGGCCGGCATCGTTCACGCACCGATCGGCAAGGCCAGCTATCCGGTCGAGTATCTGCTCGCCAATTTTGATACGCTGGTTGGCGCCTTGTTGAAGGCGAAACCGGCGGCTGCAAAAGGGCGTTACCTCAAGAAAATTACGGTGTCCTCTACGATGGGTGTCGGCGTGCAGGTGGATATTCAAGTCGCTCAAAAATTGGCCGATCATTGATATTGCTGGGGAAATAACCGAAGGTTTTCCGACCGGCTATTTCACTGGGATCTCATTTTCGGGGAATATCTGATTCTCAGATCAATCATGGAGGTGCTTAGATGGAATACCGTCACCTGGGAAAAAGCGGGCTGCGCGTCAGTGAGATATGTCTGGGGAGCTGGCTCACTTACGGTGGAGCAACCGATGATCAAGTAGCCAATTCATGCATTGAGAAAGCTTACGACCTGGGTATCAATTTTTTCGACACCTCCAATGTCTATGCGACCGGCAAGGCGGAGGAGGTGGTTGGAAAAGCGCTCTCCCGCTATCCCCGCGACTCCTACGTTCTCGCCACCAAGGTCTTTTTCCCGATGGGCGATCGGCCAACCGATCGAGGCCTATCCCGCAAGCATATAATAGAGCAGTGCCACCGTAGCTTGCATCGGTTGGGGACTGATTATATCGATCTATACCAATGCCATCGCTATGATCGAGAAACACCCTTGGAGGAGACGCTGCGCGCGTTGGATGATCTCATCACTCAGGGGAAAGTGCTCTACATCGGCTTCAGCGAATGGTCACCGGCTCAAATCATCGAAGCGTTGGAGATGCAACGGCGATTGAATTTCGATCGTTTCATTTCAAACCAGCCCTACTACAACATTCTAGGGCGAAATATCGAGCGCGAGGTGATGCCATTGTGTTGGCGGGAGGGCATCGGGCAGATCGTTTACTCTCCATTGGCGCAAGGGGTGCTCACCGGCAAGTACCGGCCGGGAGAGCCGCCACCCAGCGGTTCGAGAGCGGCTGACCCAGAGCAAAATATGTTTATGAACCAGGGGAAGCTGGATGACGCGCAGTTGGAGAAGGTGCAGAAATTAATCCCGATCGCTCGAGAATGCAATTTGACGATGCCGCAGCTTGCGATTGCCTGGTGTTTACGGCGAGAGGAGGTATCCAGCGCGATCATCGGTGCCAGCCGGCCTTCTCAGGTTGAGGAAAACGCCGCCGCCTCCGGCAGTAAGTTCTCTGAAGAGACGTTAAAAGCGGTTGACGAAGCGCTGAAATAAGGTCGGCCTATTCACCGGTCGGCGATTCCAGCAGTTGAATCTCGTTGCGCTCGATGGCCAGCTCGGTCTTAGCGCGGTCCAGCTCTTGCTGCATCTTATCGATCTTTTCCAGCAGGTCTAGAATGATCTCTACCCCGGCCAAATTCACTCCCATCTCTTGGGTGAGGCGGCGAATCTGCAGCAGCCGATCGATGTCAGCTCGCGAGAAGAGCCGATTGTTGCTCACCCGTTGGGGATGAACCAAACCCAATCGTTCGTAAAGGCGCAGAGTTTGTGGGTGAAGACGAGTCAATTGGCTCGCCACACTGATCACGTAGACCGCCTCATTTTCCGAATCGGCTGCCATCGTATTGCTCCAATCGATCCTTCATATGAACCATTATTGCCGGATGCGGTCACCTCTAGCCAGCGCAATTTCACGCAGGACTTGGCGCTCGCGTGGCGACAGGTCCTTCGGCACAGTTACCTGGACTTTTACATAAAGATCGCCGGCCGGTTTGCCGCTGACCGCCGGCATGCCCTTTCCCGCCAACCTCAGCTTTTGGCCGCTGCGGATGCCGGGCGGAATTGTGACCTCAGTTGTGCCGTCTAAGGTAAGCACCCGGGCGAATCCACCCAGCGCCGCGATCGTAAATGGCACGTCAACGTTGGTCAAAATATCACGGCCGTTCAGCTCGAAATTTGGATGCGGCTTGATCTGTACTATCAGATAGAGATCTCCCCGCGTGCCGGACGTTCCCGCCGACCCCTGACCGGCTAGACGCAATCGCATCCCCTCCGCCACGCCGGCTGGAATGGTCACTGTCACATCCCGGCGGCTCGGTAACCGCCCGCGCCCTCCACATTTGCGGCAAACGTCGCCTAACTGAAATGCTCCTCTCGCGCTTCTAGAGTGTCCGGTTCCCCCGCAATCGTGGCATATATCCTCAACCATATAAGAGCGGTTGACCGGCCCGCCGCGGTAGGCTTCTTCCATACTAATCTCAAGGCTATACTCGATATCCTCTCCGACTGATTGCCGGACGGTGGTGGCACTCGGAAAGCCGCCGAAGAGGTTGTTGAGCAAATCGTTCAGGTTAAATCCGGAAGCTCCGGCGCCGAAATTCAAGTTAAAATCACCCGAATACGGATAGCTCCCTTGCTGCGAGGCGCGCTTCCACGCTTCGCCGAAGCGGTCGTACTCGGCGCGCTTATGGGGATCGCTCAAAACCTCATAAGCTTCACTGATCTCTTTAAACTTTTCTTCGGCCGACTTATCTCCTGGGTTGACGTCGGGATGGTATTTCCGCGCCAACCGACGATAGGATTGCTTAATTGTTTTTTCATCGGCCGTACGCGGAATACCCAGAATTGCATAGTAATCTCGATAGGTTTTTCCATTCAATCAACCCACCTCCTTCAAAGAGCGGAGGGTATTGGCTATTGACGACAAAAGCTAAGCCTGCTACTTGGAGGTGAATTCAGCGTCAATTACATCGTCATCCGTCTTGGAGCTGGCTGCTGTGCCGGTTGTATCCGCCCCAGCTTCCGGACCGCTCTGATCGGTGGCGCCGGCCGCCTGTTTGTAGACCAGCTCGGTCAGCTTATAGGAAGCCTCTTGGAGTGAACTGATCTTGGATCGGATCTCGCCCACATCGTTTAATTGAAGCGATTTCCGAAGCTCCTCGATTCGAGATTCCACATCCAGCTTCAGATCGCTGGGCGCTTTGTCACCCAGGTCTTTCAGGGTTCGTTCCGTATTGTAGATGAGAGCCTCCCCTTCGTTGTGAGCATCGGCATGTTCGCGCTGAGCATGATCCTCGGCCGCGTGCGCCTCGGCCTCGCGCACCATCTGCTCAACCTGGTCCTTCGATAGATTGCTGGAGCTTGTGATGGTGATGCTCTGCTCTTTACCGGTTGCCTTATCTTGAGCCGACACGTGGACGATCCCGTTTGCATCAATGTCGAAGGTCACTTCAATTTGGGGTATACCTCGAGGAGCCGGCGGGATACCGGTCAGTTGAAAATCACCCAGCATTTTATTGTGCGCCGCTATCTCGCGCTCACCCTGATAGACCTTCACATGAACCGAGGTTTGGCCGTCCTCCGCAGTGGAGAAGAGCTGGCTTTTCCGGGTCGGGATTGTTGTATTGCGATCAATCAATTTGGTGAAGACGCCGCCCAGCGTTTCGATTCCAAGCGAAAGCGGGGTTACATCGAGCAGCACGACATCCTTCACCTCACCACCGAGGACGCCCGCTTGAATGGCGGCACCCACCGCAACCACCTCGTCCGGGTTGACGCCTTTGTTCGGCTCCTTTCCGCCTCCCAACTCGCGCACCAGGTCCTGAACCATCGGCATGCGGGTTGAACCGCCGACCAGCACGATCTCATTGATATCGGAGGCGGTCAGTCCGGCA
Source organism: Armatimonadota bacterium (assembly GCA_023481295.1). Classification (GTDB taxonomy): domain Bacteria; phylum Armatimonadota; class Chthonomonadetes; order Chthonomonadales; family JAMCWF01; genus JAMCWF01. The sequence goes on from JAMCWF010000031.1 coordinate 4,741, forward strand.
TCTTGAATGGCGCGCATAAAAGGCCCGCGGCATCGTTTCAGCAGGTCACGGGTCAAATCCTCGAACTTGGCGCGGGTCAGCGTAGTATCCAGGTGGAGCGGCCCGTCAGAGGTAGCGGTTATGAACGGCAGGTTGATATTGGTTTGAGTGACGGACGATAGCTCAATCTTTGCTTTCTCCGCCGCTTCCCGCAATCGCTGGAGCGCCTGGCGATCCTTGGTCAGGTCAATGCCGTGCGACTTCCGGAACTCATCGGCGATATATTTAACGACCGCTTCGTCCCAGTCGTCGCCGCCCAGGTGAGTATCGCCGGCGGTGGATTTCACCTCAAAAACGCCTTCGCCCACCTCCAATATCGAAACATCGAAGGTTCCGCCGCCCAGGTCGAACACCAGGATCGTTTCATTGCTCTTCTTGTCCAATCCGTAAGCCAGCGCAGCCGCGGTGGGTTCGTTGATGATTCGCAGCACCTTCAGGCCGGCAATTTCGCCGGCGTTTTTGGTGGCAGTGCGTTGAGCATCATCGAAATAGGCAGGAACCGTGATGACGGCTGAGGTGACCTTATCTCCCAGATAGGCTTCGGCATCCGCTTTCAGCTTTTGCAGGACCATTGCCGAAATCTCCTCCGGCGTGTAACCTTTGCCGTCAATCTCGCGTTTTTCCGAGGTACCCATTTTTCGTTTTATCGAGATAATGGTTCGCTCTGGGTTCACAATCGCCTGTCGCTTTGCGGTGGAACCGACCAGCCGCTCACCGTTTTTGGTGAAAGCGACCACTGAAGGAGTGAGGCGGCTCCCTTCCGAGTTCGGGATGACGACCGGTTCGCCGCCCTCCATCACCGCCACCACCGAGTTCGTGGTTCCCAGATCTATGCCGACCGTTTTAGCCATTGTTTTTCCTCCGTTGAAGGTAACCTTCCGATAAATACTTTTAGTGATACGATATTATGACCCTTTAGTGTTCCATTGTCAAGTATTTATCCCTTTTTTATCCCGAACATGGCTGAAATGGCCTGCGGCAGTGCGTTGACCGGCACCACCTCAATACCCAGTTTGGAGTGGATTTTGCTCCAGGAGGCGCGTGGAACGATCGCCCGTTGAAATCCCTGTCGGGTTGCCTCACGCAGGCGGACGTCCAGACGTGATACGGAGCGGATTTCGCCCGATAGCCCGACCTCACCGATGGCCACCGTGAGCGAATCGCAAGGTTCATCTCGAAAGCTGGAGGTGACGGCCAAGGTTACCGCCAGGTCGGTGGCCGGTTCAATCAACCGAATCCCGCCGGTGACGTTCATAAAAACGTCCTGATCACCCAACCGAAAACCCAATCGCTTTTCCAGCACCGCCAGCAACATACCGGTGCGGTTGTAATCGAGGCCGTTAATGACGCGCCGGGGGTTCGCTAAAAAGGATCGGGTGACCAGTGCCTGAATCTCGGTCAATAGGGGGCGGCTGCCCTCGAGTGTGGTGGTAACCGCGGAGCCGGGCAGACCAGTTGAACGCTCGGAGAGCAAAAGCTGGGAGGGGTTCGTAATCTCAATCAATCCGGCATCGGTCATCTCAAAAATGCCCAACTCATCGCTGGCGCCGAAGCGGTTCTTGACCGCGCGCAGCAAGCGGTAGTTATGATGGCGGTCTCCTTCGAAGTAGAGCACCGTATCCACTATATGTTCCAGCAGCTTCGGGCCGGCCATCAAGCCCTCTTTGGTGACATGACCGACCAAAAAGATGGCGGTATCGCTCTCCTTCGCGGAGGCGAGGAGGTGTTGAGCGCATCCCCTTATCTGACTCACGGTGCCGGGCGGCGATTCCAGCCGCGAATCGTAGACAGTCTGGATGCTATCCACCACTACTGCCAGCGGCTGCTTGGATTGTATCAGTGCGAGGATGGAATCCAGCTCCGTTTCAGCGCTGACGAGCAGCGAAGGGCCGACTGCGTTGATGCGTTTCGCCCTTGTTTTCAGTTGAGCTGGATTTTCTTCACCGGAGAAGTAGATGACGGCGCGATCCGTGGAGTTGCTCAGCCGGTGAGCCGCCACCATCATCAAGGTGGATTTACCGATTCCAGGCTCGCCGCCCACCAACACGACTGATCCGGGTATCAACCCGCCTCCTAAAACTCGGTCCAATTCACCGATCTCGGTGGAATAGCGCTGTCCAATCGTCGCCTCTACATCGGTGATGGCCGAAATGGCGCTGGTCGCCTTTCCACTATTGGGCGGAGATGCGGCCGTTTTCGTTCGAAGCGTTTCGATGAAAGAGTTCCAGGCGTCACAATCCGGACAGCGGCCGAGCCAGCGGGGAGACTCATATCCGCACTGCTGGCAAATGTAACTGGTACTCGATTTCGGCATTTTAATCTCCCTCTGATCAGCATTGGAACAAGGGTAGAACCTGTGATTTAATAGTTATAATTGCAATATTAAATTACTTAAGCGAATCGCTTGACTCTTTGGAAGATACGGTGTAAACTTCATTATCTTGGAATTCGACGCCGTTTTCTCTGAAATTCGATTATAATATTGACTCTAAATTGGGATTCGATACCAAAATGGCTGATAACGAAAACCTCGAATTATGGACATGCAGTGAACGGCGACTGGATCCGGCTTGTCGCCTGACCTTGCCCAAAATCGCGATCGATACATACGGGACCAATCTGGTGCTGGCCGGTGGGTCCAATCAGGCGATCCTCGGCTTTTCCGAAATGCAGTGGCGAAAGCTGGAGTCGCAATTAAGCGGTTTAAGCCTCTCTCCAACGACCATTTCGCTTCAACGCCTGTTATCATTGCGGTTTACCGTGAAATGTGATTTAAGCAATCGAATAAAGCTGCCCAATTCCCTTCTAAGTTTTTCGGGCATCACGATCAACGAAGATGCGATGCTGCTGGTTATGCCCGATCGGTTCGAGATTTGGAATCGCATTCCAGATTTGCACTACCTGCAATCGAGCGTAGCGCATAACTTCACACCGGGTTCGGAGGTCCCAGAGGAATTGCTTGCATTGGCGAGCAGCTCGGTCGCGGTCTCCGAGTCCAGCGTTGGTACGGGATAGTTGGGCGCCTCCTATCACAAGCCGGTATTAATTGCTGAGGCCCTCCGGTTTTTGAATCTAGAGCCGGGCAAAACCGGGGTGGATGCCACGCTTGGGGGCGGCTCCTATTCGTGTCGGATGTCGGAATTCGTAGCGCCGGACGGCAAAGTTATTGCGCTAGATCGGGATCCGGCTGCAATCGAGAGTTGCCGGACGATGCTGGAATCCGCACCGGCTAGCATTATAGTCCGTCAATCGAACTTTGGCAACCTAGCCGTAGTGTTGGACCAGGTTGGTGTAACCGCAGTGGATGCGGTCGTGTTTGATCTGGGGGTCAGCTCCCATCAGCTCGAGGACCCTGGTTACGGCATCCAACTTTCCTCCGAAGGGCCGCTTGATATGAGGATGGGGCTTGACGCAGCAATCACCGCCGATACGGTGATCAACCAATGGCCGGAAGCGGAGCTTACTGCCCTTTTTAGGCGGTATGGGGAGGAAAGATGGGGGCGGCGAATCGCACGAAGGATTGTCGAGTTACGCGATCGGAAGCCGATCCGTTCGGCCAAGGAGATTGCGGATATCGTGGTTTCCGTCATACCTCCGCAACTCCGGTCCCGACGGATCCATCCCGCCACGAGAGTGATGCTCGCCATTCGAGTGGCTGTCAATGACGAGGAAGGTTCGTTGATCACGGGGTTCAGGGCGGCAATCCAACGCTTGAGTCCGGGCGGCAGGGTGGCGGTGGTCGCTTACCATTCGGTGGAGGATCGGATTGTCAAGGTGGAGCTAAAGCGATATTCCGGCCAGTGCGTTTGCGAGCAGCCGGTAATTGAATGCCGTTGTGGGAAGCAGCAAATGCTTAGGATTCTAACGAAAAAGCCGGTTACCCCCTCCGCAGAAGAGGTATTACAAAATCCGCGGGCGCGTTCAGCCCGGTTGAGAGCGGCAGAGCGCCTCCCGGATTAAAGCATTTTCTGATTATTACACGAATCGGATAGGAGGTGTGAAGATGGCAGTTGCAGCCAGGAAGTTCGAGTATCGCTGGGACGAATCCCGATCATATCAACGCAGGGCCGTTGCAACAAAGGCGCCGGCAATTCGAACCATATATTCGGTTGTGATTATCGCATTATACGCCATCTCAATTCCCAGTGTAATCCGCGAGAATGGCTTCGCACTGCAGGATCGAATGAATCGGCAGAAGGCCATTCTAGAAAGTGAACTTAATTCAGCCGCCGCGCTCAATGGGGATCTGAGTCAGAAGCTGGATGCTCGGGTGAGCAGTAAATCGGTGGATGCTTGGGCGGCCCAGCACGGATACGTACATGCTGCCGACATAGCGGCAGTTTATGTGAACTCAATCCCGCCAATGCAAGTTGCACGAAGCTCAAACGGTCGGCCAGCGAACGTCGTTCCCGAATGAATTATGGGCACTGAGGCGTTGTCGGTTATGGGTGCAAAGGAGGAGCACAATGGCGGTCCAGAGCCTGCGTCGAGATCCATTCAGATATCGTATCGGTTGGGTTTGCTTTTGGGTCGTTGTTTTGTATGTCTTGTTGATCGGTAGGTTGGTCGCTTTACAGATCATAAATCGTCAGTATTACTGGAATCAGAGCGTCAGAGAAAGAACCGAACTGATTAAGCGCGCGGCGGTGCGAGGAGATATCCTCGATCGACAAGGTCGTTTGCTCGCGACGAACACATTGACCGTTAACCTTACCGCCGATCCAACTTTGATGCAATCGTCGCAGTCAGAATTACAGCGGATATCCGACGTTACAGGTATTTCTGATTTTAAGCTGGAAGCGACGCTGGATCAAGCGCTGGATAGCTGGCATGGCAGCCATCCTCTACATTTCGTCGAGCTGGCTACAAAAATCTCGACTGATGCGGCGCATAAGATTCGGCAAATGAATCTGCCCGGTATTTATGTGGTTAATAGTTATGTGCGCAGCTACCCATTGGGACCGGCCGCGGCTCAGGTCGTAGGCATGGTGGATATGAGTGCGGGCTCCAACATGGAGGGCAAGCTGGGAATTGAGATGGCGTATAACCGCTTGTTGAGCGGTCAAGGGGGCAGCTACTCTGCGCAGGTTGATCCGCTCGGCCGGATCATCCCCTCCACCGAACGGATAATCAAAGCACAAAAGGGCGGTGATACCGTTCAAACAACGCTGGATAGTGACGTCCAGACGATCGCTTATCAGGAGTTGATGCGCGCCTGCGCGAAACAGCATCCCAAAGACGCTTGTGCGATCGTGATGGATCCGAAGACGGGGGATATCCTAGCGCTGGTCAACTATCCAACCTTTGATCCCAATAACCGCGCGACGCTGAAAACAATCTGGGCGTTGAGCGATGTTGCGGTTAGCTCCCTCTACGAGATCGGCTCGACCGGCAAGTTGATAACCGCCTGCGCGGCGCTGCAGGATGGGGTAATTACTCCCAAGACACAATTTTTCTGTGACGGAAAGCTTAAAGTGGGGCGCTGGACGATTCACGATGCGGCGGACGGAACTAAAATCGGACACGGTGTGGAGACGATCAAGCAGATCATTCAAAATTCATGCAATGTGGGAGCGGCGACAATCGGCCTGAAGTTGGGCTGGGCCCGCCTTTATGCCTGGATCAATCGTTTTGGGATGCTCGATCGGATCAATGTCGGCTTGCCCTATGAAGTCCGCGGAAGTGTGTTCATGGGGGCAGCCGATGCGGATCATATCAGCCCGGTAAAAATTGCGGATACCAGTTTCGGGCAGTCGGTTGCCTTCACGCCTTTATCGGTTGTTGCGGCTTATGCCGCCATTGCGAACGACGGCCTCCGCTGCAGCCCGCGACTTATCTCCTCCTTGATCGCCCCGAATGGCCACCACATAAACGTGCCGTCTTTTTCACCGGTCCGCATTGTTTCGCCTGAGGTCGCGCAAGAAGTCACTCAGTGCTTGGATGCGGTCGTGGCCGGCGGAACCGGCGTAAAGGCGGCGGTGCCCGGATATATGGTGGCGGGAAAGACCGGAACCAGTCAGGAGGTTATACCGGGCCGGCCCGGATACGCGCCCGGACGGTATGTTGCCTCGTTCGTGGGATTTTTGCCGGCTAATGATCCCAAAGCGGTGATCTATGTGATGCTGAATGACCCGAAGAAGGGTGAGTATGGCGGTGAGGTTGCGGCGCCGGTTTTTCGAGCGATCGCGCAGCGGTTGATGTGGTTGTGGCATATACCCCCGGACGTGAACCAGCCCGAGGCCACCCTCGCATCTCAATAAATACCCTCTACGCCGGTGGCAAAAGCAGTATGGGCACGGCATGCCGTGCCCCTTCAACGAAATGCCCTCTACGCCGGTGGCAAAAGCGGGTAACATGAAACTCAATTCCGTCCCCCAAGTTCAGTAATTACACAACGGGGAGCAGCAGGAAGTCAGCAGTAAGATGCGATTAAAAGATCTGGCCTCAAACCTGGATGATTCGACATTATCCGGTGAGGGTGATGTGATCGTTCAAGGGCTGACCCATGATTCAAGAATGGTGCAGCCGGGCGATTTATTTATTTGTTTGCAAGGGATACATAGCGATGGTCACCAGTTTGTTGCCGATGCAATAGCCCGCGGCGCGAGTGCGGTTTTAATAAACCGAAATTCGAAGGTTAACCTGCCGGAAGGCACTCCCTTCATCGCAACTCAGGATACCAGGCGTGCGCTTGCCCGGGTTGCGGCCGCCTTTTATGCTCGACCCTCCCGGCGAATAAGGTTGATTGGGGTTACCGGCACAAACGGAAAAACAACCACGACCCGGCTCATCGCCTCAATTTTGCGGGCGAGCGGTGAGAAGGTTGGAACGATCGGAACCTTGGGCGCGGAGCTGGAAGGCGAGGTGATGGATTCCGAACACACCACGCCGGAGGCGGACCAACTTCAATCGCTGCTGGCTGAGATGGTCGTGCGCGGCGCCGATAGCGTGGTGATGGAGGTGAGCTCCCACGCGCTGGCGCAGTATCGAGTGGACGAGTGCGAGTTTGATTTGAGTGTGTTCACCAATCTTACCCAGGATCACCTGGATTACCATGGAAATCTGTCCCAGTATTTTGATTGTAAGCGCCGTCTGTTCACTGACTTACCGGCCCACTCCAATAAATCATTTTTAACCGTTTCGAATGCGGATGACCCTTATGGGTATGCGCTGGCCAAGCAGATAAGAAATCGAGTCATAACCTACGGCATGGGAAAAGACGCGATGGTCAGGGCGATGGATGTTCACTGCTCCGCCCTGGAATCCCGATTTCACTGCATAACGTTACAGGGCGAGCTGGATGTGCTATTGCCGATCGGGGGCGCATTTCAGGTGATGAACGGCTTGGCCGCGGTGGCAACTACGGTCGGCCTTCGTGTGCCATTCGAGACCATACAACGGGGATTGGCACAGGCACAACCCATTCCGGGGCGTTTCGAGGCGGTTCCGACCGGTTCCGACTTTGCGGTCGTGGTGGACTATGCCCATACGCCGGACGGCTTAAAGAATCTGCTGGAATCGGCCCGTTTGCTGCATCCCCAACGCCTGGTGCTGGTATTCGGCTGTGGGGGTGATCGAGATCGCAGTAAGCGTCCAAAAATGGGTGCGATCGCGGCTGAACTTGCCGATGCGGTCATCCTCACCGCCGATAACCCACGATCTGAGCGAGCGGAAGATATCATACAAGAGATTTTACAGTGGATACCTTCAGAGCAAAAGGTGCTGGTTCGCCTTCAGCCGGACCGGAGGGAGGCGATCGCGCTGGCTATTCAAGAGGCGAGGTGCGGAGATCTGATTTTGATAGCCGGAAAAGGGCATGAGACGACTCAGATCTTCGGGGATCGCCGGATACCGTTTGACGATCGGCTGGTGGTCAGTGAGATTCTAGGCCGCAGCAAACGACCGTAAAAATGAGAGAATCGAGCTGGCGTGTGGGCTTCTATGTAGCGCAATTCAGTGATCTAGCTATGGCCTTTCCAAGAACTTGACGATGGAACCACTAAGCATTTCAAAAGTTGCAGCGGTGATCGGCGCATCTTCAGCGTGCTCCAGTGAGAAGGCCATCACCGGAGTATCTTTTGATAGCCGGAGTTTAAGACCCGGTGACCTCTTCTTCGCGCTCGCCGGAGAGAAGGCGGATGGGCACCGATTTGTGGCGGAGGCGTTTCGCAAAGGGGCAGCCGGGTCGGTCGTACGAAGTGAAGTTGAAGGAGCCAGCGGTCCCCAGTTGATCGTGGCGGATCCTTTGAAGGCGCTAGGTCAATTGGCGACATGGTACCGCCGGCGTTACAATATTCCCGTCGTCGCGGTTACCGGCAGCGTGGGCAAAACGACCACCAAAGAGCTGATCGGGCTGATATTGTCCGAATCGTGGGGGAGTATCTGCATTAGTGAGCAGAACTACAATACCGAGATCGGTGTGCCGATGGCGCTTCTTTCGCTCAATGATCATCATCGAGCCGGCGTGTTTGAATTGGCGATGCGCGGTCCGGGCCAGATTCGCGAGCTGACTGAGATGGTGAAACCGGATGTCGGTGTCATCACGAACATCGGGCTGTCTCACGTGGAATTGCTGGCCACGCCGGAGGCGATTGCAGCGGCAAAAGGTGAGCTGCTCACCGGCTTGAAATCGGAGGCGACCGCGGTTCTCCCGGCCGATGACCGATTTTATCCTTTTTTAAAGGTTCTCTGCCGGTGCAAAACGCTCTCGTTTGGACTGAGCGATGGCGCGGCGATTCAGGCGACCGACATAAAGCTGGACGAGAATGGAAGGCCGTCTTTTATCTGCGACGGACATTCTGTACGGATGAACGTTGCAGGCCGGCATCAGATTGCCAATGCCCTGGCGGCGCTCGGAGTGGCTTATGCGTTGAACATCCCCTTTGAGGTGGCAGCGATTGGAATTTCCAAGCACCGGCCGGGACATCATCGCGGAGCGGTGATGAGGGCAAGCCGCGGTTTTGAGGTGATAGATGATGTTTACAACGCAAGCCCCGCCTCGATGGAGGCGGCGTTGAGAACGATGGCGGCGTGCCCAAGGCCGGGAGGTGGGAGAAAAATTGCGGTGCTCGGCGATATGAAGGAGCTGGGCGGCTATGCCGAGGAATCCCATCTTCAGGTGGGTGAGCTGACCAGTAAAGTAGGAGTTGATCTACTCATTGCCGTCGGAGAGCTGGCGAAATGGATTGCCGAAGGCGCCGCCGTAAGTGGGATGCCATCCGGACGGATCGTTCAGATGAGTGATTCAATGGAAGCCGCGCAGCAATTGCCGAGCATCGTTCAGCCGGGCGATCTTGTATTGGTGAAGGGATCGCGCGCGATGGCGATGGAAAAAATAGTGGAGGCTTTGCTCGCCGATTAATATGCCTGCTGAAATGTGGCCATTTTTCCTAGGCTTTGTGATCGCGCTTCTATTAAGTACAGCGCTAGGGTGGCCGCTCATTAAGCTATTATGCCGATGGGGTGGAAGGCAAGCCATCAATCCGGATGCACCGGAACGGCATCGTGCCAAGCAGGGGACGCCGACCATGGGCGGCTTACAGATTTTAGCCGGATTGGTTGCGAGCTGCTTGGTTTACGTGATGTTTTTTACCGACGACCGACCGCTCAGTGCGTTATCAATCGGCTGGGGTAGAGGGCAGACCGCGATTATTGGATTACTGGCCTTAACGCTCTTATACGGCGGGATTGGGTTCACCGACGATCTGCTCATCGCGAAACGAGGCCGTAACCTGGGGTTGAAAGCGAGACATAAGCTGGCCGCCCAGCTTGTGGTGTCAATCATCTTTGTCGGATGGATTGCACACAATAATATCCCGGGTCGGACCATGGTGCTGGTATGGTGGCCGGGTCACGATACAGACCTTGGGTTTTGGTACTACCCGCTGGCCGTTCTTTTTATAGTCGGCCTTTCTAATGCGGTCAATTTCGCGGATGGGTTGGACGGCCTGGCGGGCGGCATGGCGCTGCTCATCGCGATCGGGTTGGGGGCGGTTGGATTTGCGGTATGTCAACTAGCATGGATCCCGCTATACGCGGGCGGAATCGCGGGCGGGTGCGCTGGATTTTTGTTATTTAACCAGCATCCGGCACGAATATTTATGGGTGATACCGGCTCGCTTTCTTTGGGCGCCGCGCTGGCCGGGTTAGCGATCATGGGTAAGGCAGAGGTGCCGGCCGTTTTATGTACCCTGGTTTGCTGGAGCGAGCTCATCTCGGTGATCATTCAGGTCATATCCTTTAAAACGACCGGCCGGCGGGTATTTCGGATGACGCCCTTGCATCATCATTTTGAATTGATCGGATGGAGTGAAACGCAGATCGTCAACCGATTTTGGGCGGTAACTGGTATCTGCGTTGCCACTGCAATCGTGATAAGCCGGTTTTATCCATGAGGGAGTAGTTAGGGTGCGCTGATCAAAATGCAATCCTGTGAATGTGAGAATCCAAAAAGAGAGCGTCGTGAATTGAAGGCGGCAGTAGTGAAAGCGGACGAATTTCGCAAAGAGTTAAAGGGAAGGCGGGTGGCCGTAATCGGAATGGGCCGCACCGGTCTGGACTGCGCTCGTGTGCTCGTCGATCTCGGGGCAAAAGTAACGATCGGCGATTCAAAGACGGCTGAAAAGCTAAGAGACCAATGCCAAGCGGCGCAAAGAATGGGAGCATCGCTTTTCGTTGGAGAGGGCTATCAGAAAGCGCTGGATGGTGCGGAGTGGGTGATCGTGAGTCCGGGAGTCCCGGCGGAGGCGGCGATATTACAAGAGGCAGAAGCTCTGGGATTGCCGGTCTGGTCGGAAATCGAATTGGCCTATCGGCTGCTGCGCGGAAAGATGCTGGCGGTTACCGGCACCAATGGAAAAACGACCACCTGCGCGCTGCTAAGGGAGATGTTGAGGGCGGCCGGTTTCGTTGCGGAGGTGGCCGGCAACATCTCGGCCGACGAGATGAAACGGACTCTGATCTCGGCATCGGCTGATTCCACCGAATCCAGCGTCACGGTGGCGGAGATCAGCAGCTTTCAGATGGAACACGTGGATGAGTTCAGACCCGACATCGCCATACTGACCAACATCAGCGCCGACCATCTAGATCGCTACGCTTCGTTTTCTGATTATATGGCCGTTAAATCAAGAATTTTCAGGCGGCAAAGAGAGAGTGATTATTCGATCTTAAATCGGGATGATCCGAGCAGCCGGCAATGTGAGAGCGGCGCCGGAAAGCGATTATGGTTTTCGACCGCTCCTCTCCCGAAAGATCTCAACGGAGCCTACCTGAACAAAGATCACATTATCTATAAGGAAGGAGATAAGCTAACGCCGATCGGTGCCGTTTCGGAGGTGAGAATCCCGGGCAAGCACAACTTGGAAAACGTATTGGCCGCCACTGCGGCCGCGGCTGCGTTCGGTGCGGATGCAAAATCTATCGCGTTTGCGATTTCACGGTTTTCGGGAGTCGCGCACCGGCTTGAGTGGGTGGCGACAGTTGACGGAGTGGAGTACGTGAATAACTCGATGTGCACCAATGTACAGGCGGCGATTCGTTCACTAGAAACCTATGAGAGGGGCGTCATTCTTATTGCGGGCGGTGCCGACCGGGATGACGATCTCAAACCATTGGGGCCGGCTTTTCGGAAATTTGCGCGCCATATCCTGCTCATTGGGGAGTGCGCACCCAAACTTGAGCGTATAGCGAGGGAAGTCGGCTGTGAACGAATCGAATGCCTGCCGACCTTGCCCACCGCAGTGAAAAGGGCGGCTGAGATCGCCAAGCCGGGTGATACGGTATTGCTGTCACCGGCCTGCAAAAGCTTCGATATGTTTAACGACTTTGAAGAGCGCGGGCGTGTATTCAGGGAGAGCGTATGGTCACTTACAGCAAACCAAACCCGATGAACACGATTAAAGCACGCCGTGTCGGGAAGTGGGATCATTGGTTGATCTTATCGGTGATGGCGTTGGTTTTGATGGGGCTGATACTGGCGCTTGACACCAGTTACCCAACCCTATTTCATTCGATCAGGATGTCCAACGGTAGGGAACGGTTGACCGGCGATGAGTACGCCTACCTCATCCGGTTCGTTGGGGCGGTGCTGGTCGGCGTAGCTGCGGTGTGCGGTGTTATGACGATGAATATCCAGACAATCCGCCGCCTCGCGCCCTGGTTTTTTTATGGATCTGATACCCGGA
>JAMCWF010000057.1 GCA_023481295.1 Armatimonadota bacterium
TTCCAGTTATGGCGAGTGGAACGAAGCAGTCGGATCGGGTTGCGGCGCCTAAGGCATCTTCACAACTCAATAAGGCGCCAGCTAAAAGGGATGGATTAGCTTCGCTATCCGGAGTTAAAAGCCACCAGAAGACGGCAGCGGGGGATGCAGCAGGAGTATAATTTCGTGTGGTTTTTTAAATGAGGCAATGAAATCATTTCGTGTGGATTCTTAAATGAGGCAATACGGCGTGGGTAACAGTTCAGTTCTGCTGGAATTTCGTTTGGTGACGGGAACGATCACCTCCACCTTAGTCTTGGAAGGGCGAAGGAGCCCACGCGAGGATAATCTATTCTCCCTCCCCCTTGAGGGGCACGGCCATGTGGGGATGAACCGTGTAATCCAGTACGATCCCCGCAAAACTGAATAGTTACCTCTTCAAATTACGCGTCCAACCGGATATAAGCGCCGTTATTTGGTTTGTCGGGCAGGATTGTGAGCCGTTTCAAAGGCGACCTGGGCCCCGAGGTCACCCAACGCCTTAGCCAACTTCGTCTCCTTATCGGCGCTCCAATCGGATTTCAGGGTGATAATTAACTGCCTGCCACCATCGCCCAGCTCAACATTAGTTCCGCCCAGCGGTTTTACCAGCTGAAGCAGTCGAGCGCGGCTAAGATCGGACTTTCTTTTGATCGGCAGAACCGCCGCATGGGGATCAACGATCAGAGACTTTAGCCCGGAATTCGGATCGCCCGCTTTATTATAAGCGATATGGAACCCAATTCCAGGTGGAAGCATATCCATCATCTCTTGCCAGGTGTTGTTCTTCAGTTTAGCTCCGGCAATGCTGGCGGCCATGGTATAGCCGGTGGGACACTTTTTGCATATTTTCCCAGCCTCAGCCGGCTTAAAGCGAAGCGACGCTCCATTATTACGACATGTACCGCCGAAAGTCGTGTCATTATTAACCGATACTACTATCGGTTTCGGTTGGCCCACCAAGATCAGCGATAGTGATTGATCGCTATCAGTCGGCGCTTTCCAGAGCGAACTGACCATAACGACCGGTTCCTGGTTACCTTTGTTGACGCCAGTAGTCGGATGTTTCAAGCTCTGCAGGTATGCGTATACCTCTGCGATTTGCTCGTCACTGATCTGCGACGGAGAGTAAGACGAAACCATCCCTTTGCCGGTTCGAATAGTCTGCTGAAATTGGGACTCCGAGAGCGGTAATCCGGCAAGCTTTGGCCCAATGTTTCCCTGAGCGTGACCGCCATGACAATCGGCACAACCGACTGTATGAAAAACTCGCAAACCCGCCGCCGCCATAGCTTCGCTGCTCTGATTCAATCCACTCTTACCGACCGCATACGCTAAGACAATCACCATCCATGCTGAAAACACTAGGATGATGGTGTAGAATTTTTTCATCATTCTCGAATCCCCTAATAACTATTTGGTATATTTCAATACGTGATTTCTTTCACAATCATTCGGGTGTTTATACCTCATCCCTCACCTATGTGATCCGGCCTGTGATTATCATCTCGGTCGGGTTGCGACCCTGATCCGGTTATAGATCACCATCGCGGCAATCAACTATTGAGTGCCTGTGCTTCCGATTTCGACCTTCACCCAATCGGGCATTTTGATTTCCGGTCAATCCGGTTCGAGGATTCACCCATTACGGTCCTTAATTATGCGTCACAATCAACTCGACATCAACAGTACTTTAGCACCAATATCCTAGTACTCACCTCAGAGCGCCTTGTAAACTTGCAGAGGTCGCAGCGTAAAGCGGATTGAGATCAATTTTATTTTCTGCTATCCTATCATGAGTAATCGAGCAATATATTAACGCAAGTATGCTGCATACCCTTCAAATCTCTAGTTGTTTGCCGAAATAATAATATCAGTTGAAGATGCGCTGAACCTGGCAGTTTCGCCTTGCGGTTAAACTTGCAACGGTAACCTCGCGATCCTCAGCGAGGTAAATACCTAGGCTGCGATGATTAAAAAAGTGACCGAAAATTGACGATCAGCCGGTTATACGGGTTGCCTGTTATAACTATCCCTTAATTTCTTCGTTGCATTCATGAGAATCGTTGTAAAACCTGGTAATTTACTAGGAGTCTTTGGGGAGTGTGGTGTCGAATAGACCGGCGTGAATACGCCAAACCCAATAACCAGCGAGGAACTGCTCGTGATCAACGATGCCCTACCTAACCTTGACATTGCAAAGGTTCGGTGAGTATAATGAAACGTTTCAGTATATCCAATACGGCGGAGGGATGACTCATCAACAAAGAATTTCGAATTAATGAACGCATACGCGGCGTTCGAGAAGTGCGGGTTGTGGATGAGAACGGCGAACAGCTCGGAATCGTTAACATCCGGGAGGCATTACAGAGTGCGCAGGAACGGGGGCTTGACCTGATTGAGGTAGCGCCCCAAGCGGTGCCGCCGGTCTGCCGCATTATGGATTACGGAAAGTACAAGTACGAACAGGGCAAGCGCGAACGCGATGCTCACAAAAAGCATCGCCAGGCTGAAATTAAGGGCGTAAAGCTGCGCCCGGTAACCGCCGATCACGACTTTCAGGTCAAGACGAAGAGCATTCTCAAGTTTTTGAGCGATGGCGACAAGGTGAAGGTAACCGTTACCTTCCGGAGCCGTGAAATAACCCACCCTGAAATTGCAAAAAAAATACTGGATCGCCTCGTGGAAATGACCAACCATGCGGCGGTGGTCGAAAAGCCGGCCTCCATCGAAGGAAGGATGATGACGCTGGTCCTTTCACCCAAATAGCCCGGATGGCCGGATCGGCGTGCTGTATCGGCGCGGAGCCGCCGCGTGCAACGAAGAAATTAAGGGAGCGACAAAAGATTTATAATGGCTGAAAAAAAGACAAAGTTGAAAACCAGCAAAACCGCAGCGAAACGATTTGATGTGACCGCACGAGGCAAGATTCGGCGCGGCTGCACCGGTTTAAACCACCTAATGCGCCGCAAATCGCCCAGCCGCCAGCGTCGGTTGCTGAGCGGGGACGAGCTGGATCATGGGGATCGAACACGCATTCGAAGGATGCTGGGTAATGGTCACTAGACCGACCTGAAGCATTGCCAACATTCAATTGAAATGAATCCAACGATCGAAGAGTGACAAGCGAGCTCGGTGATATCCATCCAACGGAAATATAGTCAGCAAGGAGTCGAAAGTAATGCCGCGGGTAAAGCGGGGTTATTTCAC
>JAMCWF010000010.1 GCA_023481295.1 Armatimonadota bacterium
CTAGCCGGCCGGCGGCAAATCGGGCTGGAGGCGGCGGAGCGCGCCTATGCCAACCTCTGCGCCCACAACATGGTCTGGAACCAGTACTTCAACGTCTCATCAACCAATGGTGACCCGGTGTGGGGATCCGATTACTACAGCAACATGTGCATCTGGGCGTTGCCAGCCGGCTTGCTCGGGAAGCCGCTTGCCGAGCCGGGTGCTTGGTGGGATCGGCTATGAGAGGCGGCTCCCATGTTTGACGTTTAGCGGGGCGCGGTGCTATAATTTTTTTAGAACAATGATGATGAGGTAACAGTTCGGCTTTGCGGGAATTTTTGGATTGTGTAATCGAGAATGATTCCCGCAGAGCTGAACTCATACACTATGAGGTCAATTCGGTGAGCGGACACTCCAAATGGCATAATATCCGGCTGCGCAAGGGAAAGATGGACGCCGAGCGGGGCGCCAAGTTCACACGGCTGGTTCGCGAGATTATCATTGCGTCGAAAGCAGGCGGCGGCAACCCCGATTCCAACCTGCAACTGAGACTGGCGATCCAAAAGGCCCGCGAAAACTCGATGCCGAACGACAAGATTAAGAACGCCATTCAGCGCGGCATCGGTGAAATTGAGGGCGTCAACTACGAAGAGGTGACCTACGAGGGATACGGGCCGGGCGGCGTCGCCATCATGGTGGAGTGCATGACCGACAACCGCAACCGCACGGTGGCCGATATCCGCAGCATCTTCAGCAGGACCGGCGGCAGCTTGGGAGAAACCGGCTGTGTGAGCTGGATATTCACGCCCAAAGGGGTGATCACGCTGCCTAAATCGAGCGTGGACGAGGATACCCTGATGGGCTTGGTGCTGGATGCCGGCGCCGAGGACTTGAAATCGGACGAAGAGAACTACGAAATTTACAGTGACCCGGAAAGCTTCCCCTCCGTTCGGGAAGCGATTGACCACCACGGGTTAAAGCCGATCAACGCCGAAATCACCCGCATCCCCAGCAATACAGTCAAGGTGGAGGGGAAAGAGGCGTCTCAGCTTATCCGCTTGATGGAGCTGCTGGAAGATCAGGACGATGTTCAGAACGTCCATGCCAACTTCGACATCCCCGACGAGCTGCTCGAAACCACCGTCAAATAGTATCTCCCTACCCAAAGGATACTCTTGCGAGCCTTCCCGATATTATCATTCACCAGGCCTTGGTTGGGCGAATTTGTTTCATTGGTTTTCATTGTCCCACTCCCGATATTTTTGAATGCTCGTTTACGCTGCGTTCTTCGTTTTCTTCACAACAACCTTTAGCACAAAACGGCTTTCGCTCAATCCAGAAATATCCTACCACGACTGAAATAAGCGTAATAATGAAGGTCAATGATTTGGTAAGGTTGACCCCGAATGCGTTCGGTTCCTCGAACGTGCGCTCCCACTGCAAGCACTGGGCATCCAGCACGCCCTTCCCATCCGTTTCCGGTTCAGCTTCCATCATTTCACCCCCCGCACCGTTATGGTGCCCACCAGTGAGTCATGCCATTTTGGAGAGACAGCCTCAAAAAGCTGATCCAGTGCCCCCATCGTAAAGATGGGATAGAGCTTCAGGTCCTCGTACCCCAGCGCGCCCTCTGAAAGAATAATTACATTAGAAAAGCCAGCCGCTTGAAGCCCTTCTACGAACGCTCCCGCCGAGAGCGCGCCGGCTATTCAACCCGACCAAGCGGCGGGGTTAGTCAGCACTTCCGGCGGAATTTTCCCATTGACCACAATATCCGACAAAACGGCGCATCCTCCCGTCCGCAGCACACGTTGGATTTCGGCGAAAACCCTTTTCTTGTCGGACGTTAGATTAATGACGCCGTTGCTGATAACTTCATCCAAGGATTCATCCGGGATGAAAGACATATCTTCAGCCACTCCCTCGACGAACTCCAGGTTGGAAAGCCCCGCCGCTTCGGCGTTCTTACGAGCCAAGCGCAGCATTTCCGGTGTCATATCCACGCCGATAACCTCTCCACCCGAGCCGACACGCCGCGCTGCCAGGAGGGAGTCGATCCCGCCGCCACAACCGATGTCCAGTATCCGATCACCGGGATGTATATCGGTGAATGCGACCGGGTTTCCGACACCCAGAGCAGCAACCACTGCTGATGCGGGCAGACCCTCTAAGGCCTGTGGGGTGTATAGTCTCTCCGCAATTGCCTTACGCTTTATTGCTAATGCGTCTTCCAGCATCCGCCGGTAATCCTCCTGGATACGCTGCTGATCCGGGAGATTAGTATTCTGTATATCTTTAAATGGAACTTGCATCCTTAATACTCCTGCATTGGCCGCTTGGCCAACGCCTGCTCGATCCAGTTCGCCACCTGGCTGCCCGGTGGCAGCGAATAGTACACCATCCGGCCATCATTACGGTAATGCACCATGTCCAGGTTCCGAAGGATTCTCAACTGATGTGAGGTTGCGGAGATTGTGAGCCCGACCACGTGCGACACATCTCAGACGCACAATTCACCGCGAGACAGCGCCGCCAATATTTTGAGTCTGGTTGGGTCGGCCAATGCGCCAAACAAGATAGCGGCCCGCCTAATCTCGGTAACTTCGGAAAGCCACCCCTTAATCTCGGCCACCAGATCTTCCTTGAAACATCTCACGGCACAGATTTCAGCGTTATCGTTGGCGGTTCGCTTCGTTGAAGTGCGCATGTTTACCTCAGTTGAATTATTGTTCAAATATAAGCATGATCTATCATTAACACGTTGTCAAGTTTATCCGTTCAGTTTTACGGGAATTTTTAAGCGGCGCTAGGTTTCACCCCCATCGTAGCCTTCTGCCCGCGAGGGAGAAGGAGGCAAGGCCGGTGAATAGATTGACACCCTCCCCTTACAAGGGTGTATAGGCCGGGTAGATGGGTAACGGTTGTTCGGGGACATGGGTTTCACGGTTGGTCTTTAATCATTTCCTTGATGAAGGTGTGGTTATGGAAGGAGATATCCTCGGATTGGTCCACCTTGCGCAAGATGTAGCCGCTGTCATACACCAAGCAGCAACGCCCGTGGCAGCTCTATCCATCGATCTTCAAGTACATGCTGAGGCGATGAAAGCCGGTTCGAGCTTTGGGAAATTCCACTGCTACCGGCAAAAAGGCCCGGTTTAACTTCAACAAGCCGCTCCACAGTGCGAGATATCCCTTTCAATTTCCTGGCTGTGCATGAAATCGAGATGGAGCCTTAGATCACTCCCAAAATCGATGCCGGGCGGCCTTGTTCGCCATTGGAGTCACCATGCTATAATCATAATCACCATAATGAGATCGGGGGAGATAGCTGAATAGATGACCATTCTGCGGAGTTTCCTGGGGCGGTTTTCGCGTGATATGGGAATCGACCTAGGTACCGCCAACACGCTGGTGCACGTCCGTGGAAAGGGCATCCTCTTGCGCGAGCCGTCGGTAGTGGCGATAGAGCAAGAATCGAAAAAGGTACTGGCGGTCGGTGAAGAGGCAAAGCGTATGCTGGGCCGCACGCCGAGCACCATTACGGCAATCCGGCCTTTGAAAGACGGCGTGATCGCCGATTTCGACCAAACCGAGAAGATGCTGCGCTACTTCATCGAGAAGGTTCACCGGCGGACGATGTGGATCGCGCCGGTCGTGGTGGTCGGCATTCCATCCGGCGTCACTGAAGTCGAGCGCCGCGCCGTCATTGATGCCACCGAGAAGGCAGGTGCAAAAGAGGCCTATCTCATCGAGGAGCCGATGGCGGCCGCCATTGGGGCCGGGCTGCCGGTATCGGAGGCGACCGGCTCGATGATCGTGGATATCGGCGGAGGCACCACCGAGGTCGCCGTGATCTCGCTTTCCGGCATTGTCAGCAGCCGCTCGGTAAGGGTGGCCGGTGACGAGATAGATGAAGCGATGATCGCTTATGTTCGGCGAACTTACAACCTGATTATCGGTGACCGAACGGCGGAAGAGGCAAAGTTTGAGGTGGCAAACGCCTATCCCGGCGGGGAGGTTCGCACGTTGACGGTTCGAGGCCGCGATCTCTTGACCGGGCTGCCCCGCAGCGCAACCATCACTTCGGATGAGGTCCGCGATGCGATTCAGGATCCCCTCAACGCGATCGTAGAGGCGGTTAAGCTGACGTTGGAGCACTGCCCGCCGGAGCTTTCGGCCGACGTGATGGATACCGATCGGGGCATTGTACTGGCCGGCGGTGGCGCATTGCTGCGCGGCCTGGATAAATTGATCGCTCACGAAACCGGCATGCCGGTGAGAGTGGCCAACGATCCTCTCTCTTGTGTCGTTATCGGAACCGGCCGGGTTCTCGATCAGCTCGATTCCACCCCGGCTCTGCGAAAAGTACTCAAAAGCTACTAATCTGCAATTTACCACCTGGATGCTGGACGACGAAAGGGCGGCCGTGTGGCGCACACCGGAACGCAAATTCCGCTATCTTGGCTTTATCATCTGTATCATTCTGGGGGTTGCGCTGGGGATCTGGCACAACCTGCTACTGAAACACCACCGCGCCGACCCGGTTGAAAGCGTAGTACGGCTGGTGACCCGCCCCACGTTGAAAGCGGGGCACGCCGTGACTCAATGGCTCGATCGCCAGGTCGGGTGGCTGTTTTCTGGAAAAACGATGGCCGCTGAAAACCAGCGCCTGCGCACCCAGGTCGCTGCGCTCAAGGCGCAGGTCGCCGCTCTTCAGGAGGCCGATGTTGAAAATCAGCAGCTCCGCAGCGCCCTTAACTTTGTCAACCGTTTCCAGCCACACCCGCTCGGCGCAGATGTCATTGCGGTCCGCCCCAATCCACTCTTCAATACCCTGGTGGTGGATGCCGGCTCGGCCGAGGGCGTGAAGACGGAGCAGGCGGTGGTGGTGCCGCAGGGATTGGTGGGGCAGGTCTACGCGGTAAGCCGCAATTCGGCCGACGTTCTCATGCTGACCGATACCAGCTCGGCGGTGGGTGTCATGGTGCAACGAGCCGGTTCCCGCGCAATCGGCATCGGTTACGGTACCGGCGCGCCCCAGCTCCAGATCAAGAATCTGCCCCCCAAGACCGATATCAAGGTCGGCGATACGATCGTCTCCTCCGGATTGGGCGGCGTCTATCCAAAGGGGCTGATCGTGGGCCAGGTGACCTCCATCGTTCAGAGTCGGGGCGGATTCAGCGAGCGCGCCTTCGTCCAGCCGGCGGTGGATTTCAACCGCCTCGAACAGGTCTACATTTTAAGATGACGGCCCGGTTCCAGCTTCTACGGGCGATCATCCTGCTCCTGGTGTCCGCGTTTCTGCAGGGGATGTGGGCGAATGCGATGCGAATCGGTTCGGCGGAGCCCAACTTTATCATCACCTTTATGCTGGTTGCCGCCCTCTTCGCCGACCTGCAAGCGGCGCCCTGGCTCGGGTTTGCAGCCGGACTGATCGAATCCTCCTTCCTCTCCGTCTATCTCGGTAGCTTTCTGGTTAGCCGGTCGCTTGTGGCGGCCGCGGTGGCGCTGCTCGGTGATCGCTTTTATATTGACCGCGTGGAGGCTGCTATCCCGGTCGTCGGGATCGGGACCCTGTTGGCTGATGGGCTGTTCTATCTATTCGCGCCTCAATACCCCTTCACGGTTTGGGGGGCTCAAGTGCTTAGGGAGACGATCTACAATGTGGCGCTGGCGATTCCGGTGTTTATACTGCTTCACCGTTTCCTGTGGCGCCGACGGGCCACCCTCGCCCACTGATCGGCCGGAGGTGAAGACTAGTTTTGCTTGGCCAGCCGCTGGATCTCATCCAGCCGAATCATAGCCTCGATCGGCGTCATCTCGGTTAAATCCAGCGACCGCAGCGCTTCGATCGCCGGGTGAAGCTCGGCCTCAAATAGGGTGAGCTGCAGTCTTCGCTGCTGGGTGGGGATATCGCCGTTTTTCAGCGCAGGCTCGCCTTTCATCGATCGACCGTTGCGCTCCAGACCCTGTAAAATCTGCCGGGCGCGTTCAATTACTTCGGGGGGAACACCCGCCATCCGCGCCACCTGGATACCGTAGCTGCGGTCGGTCCCGCCGGGCACCAGCTTGTGCAGCCAGATGATTTGATCTCCCTGCTCTTTCACCGCGATGCGATAGTTGCAAATCCCCGGTATTCGAGAGGCCAGCTCGTTCAGATGATGATAGTGAGTGGCAAAAAGTGCTTTGCAGCCGATTCGAGCGAGGTACTCCACCACCGCCCAGGCAATGGAGAGGCCGTCGTAAGTGCTGGTTCCGCGCCCGATTTCATCTAGTATGACCAGGCTACGCGGGGTGGCGTTATTTAAGATATTGGCCGTCTCGTTCATCTCAACCATGAAGGTGGATTGGCCCGAAGCCAGCTCGTCATGGGCGCCGGCTCGAGTAAAAATCCGGTCCACCACCCCAATCCGGGCGTAATCGGCCGGCACGAATGATCCGATTTGAGCCATAAGGACGATGATGGCGGTTTGGCGCAAACAGGTTGACTTGCCCGACATATTCGGGCCGGTGATGATGTGAATGCGCTGGTTTTCACCGTCGAGTCGGCAGTCATTGGGCACGAAGTTTTGGCCGCCGTACATCAACTCCACCACCGGATGGCGCCCCGCCTTGATCTCGATTACACCGGAATCATCCACCACAGGCCGGGTGTAGTGATGGGCCACCGCCGATTCGGCCAGCGAGGCCAGCACATCCAACTCGGCCACCGCTCTGGCAACCGCCTTGATCTCATTCGATTCCCGAACCACCCGCTCCAGTAGCTCCCCGAACAGAGAGACCTCCAGATCGATCGCCTTATCCTGGGCGCCTAGAACGGTAGCCTCCATCTCCTTCAGATCCGGCGTGATGTAGCGCTCGCCGTTAACGGTCGTCTGCTTGCGGATGTAGTGAGGGGGCACCTTCTCGATATTCGACTTGGAGACCTCCAGGTAGTAGCCGAAAACCGAGCTGTAGCCCACCTTCAGTGAGCCGATGCCGGTTTTTGCCCGTTCCTCGCTCTCGAGACCGGCAATCCAGCGCTTGCCCTCCCGACCGTTTTGCCTCAACCGATCCAACTCCGGATGGTAACCATCTCGAAAAACGCCGCCTTCATGCAGCAGCGCGGGGGGGTCATCATTCAGTGCGGCGTGGAGGTGGCCGGCCAATTGCTGCAGCGGCGACTGGTCGAGGTCCTCCATCACCAGGCTGGGGATAGCACCCTGTCGATGCGGGGGATGGCCGCCGACAAAGAGGGTGCGCAGTGCGGCCAGTCCCTCATGCTCGGCCGCACCCAGCGTATTGACCAGTCGGGGCAACCGTTCCAGCGAATCGCGGAGGCCGGTCAGGTCACGCGGACTCGCCAAACCGGCCGCCGACCGGCTCAGCAGTCGCTCCATGTCGTTGATGCCGGCCAAAACCTCCCTCACATCGCCCCGCATCAACGAGTTGGAGGTCAACTCCGCCACCGCACCCAGTCGCTCCTCGATGCGACTCACCTCCAGCAGCGGCTCCTCCAGCCAGCGCTTCAAGGTACGTCCGCCCATCGAGGTGAGGGTGTGATCCAGCACGCCACGCACCGTGTTATGGCGACTGCCTTCACCCAACGGCGCGGTGATTTCCAGATTGCGGCGGGCGGTGGCATCCAAGAACATAAAGGAGCATGTGGAATAGGTGGAGAGGGTGCGGATATGCGGCAGTGCGCTCTCCTGAGTTTCAGCCAGATAGTTGAGCACCAGGGCGGCCGCCTCGATGCCGGCCGAGTACTCTTCACATCCGAAGCCGCGAAGCGATTGAGTTTGAAAGTGATGCAGCAGCCGATTGCGGGCGCTCTGCGGGTTGCGCAGGTCGTCCTGCCCCCGAAACAGGGTGACCGGAACCCCGCAACTCCGTCGGATATCCTCCGCCAACTCCATCTGGGTATCGGAGATGAGGCATTCGGCCGGATCCAGCCTTCGAATCTCCTCGATCAGAGCCTCTTGCCGGTTATCACCGCTCATCTCAGTCGCTAAAAATTCGCCGGTCGTGATGTCGGCCACGCTCAAGCCAGCCACCGGATCTTCCACCACCGCCGCCACCAGGTAGTTGTTGGTGCGGGCATCCAACATCGAGTCCTCCAGCACGGTGCCGGGGCTCAGGACACGGGTGACCCTCCGCTTCACCAGCCCCTTGGCCAGCTTTGGGTTTTCAACCTGGTCCATCAGGGCGACCCGAAATCCTTTTGCGATCAATCGCGCCAGATACCGCTCGACCGCGTGGTGGGGCACGCCGGCCATCGAGACCCGGTTGCCGCCGTCGTCCCGGCCGGTCAGCGCGATCTCCAGCTCCTTCGAAACGATGACCGCGTCCTCTCCGTATGCCTCGTAAAAATCGCCGACCCGCATCATAAGCAGCACATCGGGTCGCTGCGCCTTCGCCTCAAAGTACTGGCTCATCAAGGGGGTATTGGGCCGATAGTCCTCAGTCTGCATGGTCAAAAGTATACTGGTTGGCCGAACGGTCGTCAAGCCGGAGCGGTGATTGTCGGTAGGAGCCGCGAGGTATAATCCCAGCAAGCCCGCGAAATTTTCGGGCCGAATCGCGCTGAACCGAAGGCATGGGCGCTGTGGTGCTGATCGAACCGCTAATTTTAAACATCATCTTCAGCGTTTTGCTGATTGCAACCAGCGTCTATTGCTGGCTTTGCCTTTGCGCCGCCGACGATTGGCGGCGCAAAGCGGGGGAAGGAGTGACCGATTACCCAACCGTCACCCTTTTCAAGCCGATCTGCGGCGAGGATCCGGAGCTGCTGGATAATCTGAGATCGTTTTGCCATCAAGACTACCCCCGCTTTCAGATACTGATCGGTGCCTTGGATGAGGATGATCCCGGCTTGAAAGCCACTCGTCAACTTCAATCGGAGTGCCCGGAGTTGGATTTGAAGATCATCAGCGGCCGTTCGCCGATCGGGTACAATCTGAAAGTTTCAACCCTCGCGATGATGAGTCCATTTGCAACTGGAGATATCTGGGTGCTGTCCGACAGCGATATGCGGGCGAAACCGAACTACCTCAGCCGGGTAACGGCGCCGTTTCGTGATCCGGCGGTCGGGCTGGTGACCTGCCCCTACCGCGGAATCAAAGCGTTCGGCATCGCATCCCGATTGGAGGCGCTGGGAGTCGGCGCCGATTTCGTACCAAGCGTGCTGTTAACCCGAAAAACGAGGGGGATGAGCTTTGCGTTCGGTTCCACTATCGCGATACGGCGTGCCGTGATGGATGAAATCGGGGGCTTTTCAGTCATTGCCGACGTATTGGCTGACGACTACTGGCTGGGGCGGCATACCGCCGATCTGGGACGTCGGGTTGTTCTCTCCAACTATGAAATGGATTGCGTGCTGGGCCGTGAGCGATTAAAAGCGATGCTGGCGCGAAGGTTACGTTGGGCAAAGACGGTGCGAGCCTGCCTTCCGGCCGGCTACGCCGGACTGGCGATCACCTACTCGATTGCGATTGCCTTGCTGTCCCTGTTGATTCATCCGACCGCGATCATCTTATGGCTGGCGGCGATTGCCATGCTCAGCCGCATCGTGACGGCTGGAATGATCTCATTATTCGCAACGAAAGATTTTACGGTCATCCGTAATTTATGGCTGCTGCCGATCAACGATCTGCTGAGCTTAGTGATCTGGGTGCTCAGTTTCTTCGGCCATACGATTTCCTGGCGCGGGCAGCGGTTTTATCTGAGCAAAGATGGTAGGTTGCAGCCGATCCGAAGCTCCAACAGAGAGAAGACCGCATTATGAGCCACCTCTTCAGCTCTCAATTCTGGCAGAAGATAATCGTCGACACCGAGCGGAATGCTCTCACCGACGGCTGGGCCGTCATTCAGATACTTATCTTCTACCTGGTGCTTCGAGTCATTATCAATCGGGTCCTCCTCCGCGTTATCCGCCGTATCACGGAAAAGGGGATCGCCTCCGCTGAGCATCGGGCACGGGTGACCACTCTTGAGGACATCGCCTGGAGCACCGCCAATGTGATCTTGGTGATTGTGTTCGGCATTATGCTTTTGCGGGCGCTGGGGGTGGATATCACGCCGTTACTGACCACCGCTGGAATTGCCGGCCTGGCGATAGGGTTGGGATCCCAAAAGCTGTTCCAGGATACGATATCCGGATTCCTGCTCATTTCCGAGAACCAGTTCGTAGTAGGGGAATACGTGACCATCGGGGCGGTCACCGGGTTGGTTGCTGAGGTTGGAATGCGTACCACCTGGATTCGCGAGGATAACGGTAAATTGACCATAATTGCGAACGGGTCGATCACACAAGTGACCAACCATTCCCGCGGCCCTTTGGTTTCTTGGATTGATGTTGGGCTGGCGGCCGGCTGCGATATGGCTGCCGCGATGGAGACGATGGCTCAATGCTGCAAAGCGATCTACGAGCAGCACCCCGATAATTTTCAGGAAGCGCCGACGGTGCAGGGCGTCATCTCAATTGACAGCAGTAAAATCGTCATTCGGGTTGCGGTCAACGCTCCGCTGGCTGCCCTTACAACCGCGCAGTCGCTGGTTCGCACTGAAATTTATTCGACCCTGCAACAAAAGGGGTTCGCAATAGCCTGAAATATTTTGTATAATCGGATGCGTCGGTTTGTCCTTTCTTTATTGGCTGTTGAAAAATATGGTAACACCCGGAGGGTCGTCATTCCGGGGCTGCAAAGCGGAACCTGAAATCGAGGGCATCAACATCCCGGCTTGCCGGCATGAAGGGGACCGGATTCTCGCTTTCGCGGGAATGACGAAGAGGCGGACTCCGTTTATTTCTTAAACCATCATTTGAATCAACCGGAAAGGGTGTTTGGTCAACGAGCCGTCCAATGAGGAGACGTAAGATATCACCGCCAAAGTGGGAAAGGTGCCCATGAAAATATCGGAGCGGAAAGCGGAGGCGCTGGTGGCGCTGCTCTTCCTGTTGCCCAACTTCGTCGGCTTCCTACTTTTCACGTCGGTGCCGGTACTGGCCTCCCTCTACTTCAGCTTCACCCATTGGGACCTCTTTCACCGACCCCAATTTGTCGGCCTGCAAAACTTCATCAGCCTGCTGGGATTTGCACATCAGGGTGGAAATCTGATCGCAAACGACCCCTTCTTCTGGCAGTACCTTTACAACACCGCCTTTTTAATGATCGGAATCCCCTTCACCATCGCGGGGTCGCTGGTGCTAGCCATCGCGCTCAATCGTAAGATGCGGGGCGTCGTTGTGTATCGCACGATCTACTTTCTGCCAACCATCACGGCCGGGGTGGCGGTTTTAATCGTCTGGAAATGGCTCTATAACACCGATATCGGCCTGTTTAACGTCATCATTGACGATCTGGGCATCTGGCTCCATGTTCACCTACCCTCCCTTTTCCCGGTCGCGTTCACCGGTCCGGACTGGCTGGGCCGGGTGGAGTGGGCAAAGCCCTCTTTAATCATTATGGGCTTTATGATGAGCGTTGGCGGCGGCAATATGATTCTCTACTTGGCCGCGCTGCAGGGGGTGCCGCGCGAGCTTTACGAGGCCGCCAATCTCGACGGGGCTTCGGGATGGCAGCAATTCCGCCATATCACCTGGCCGCTCATCAGCCCGACCACCTTTTTTATCGGCATCATGAGTTTAATCTCCGGCTTTCAAGGCGGCTTTGTCACCTCTTACGTTATGACACAGGGTGGGCCGGCCGGCTCAACCACCACCATCGAGTACTACATTTTCAATAAAGGTTTCACGATGTTCAACATGGGGTATGCCTCCGCCATCGCCTGGTTTCTGTTCCTGGTTATTCTCGTCATCACACTGCTCACCTACCGTTACGGTGGCCGTACCGTAACCTATGCTTAGCGCTATGCGAGTACCCCGGGTAGAAAGGCCGAACAACAAGAGCCGGCCGTCCTCCATCTATCGCCGGCCCTGGTGGCAGGTCGCCCTGCTACACCTTTCGCTGATGGCCGGTTCGTTCCTGATGCTGCTTCCGTTCCTATGGATGTTTATTACGTCGGTTTCAAATCCGGCTTCCGCCTTCTCCTCTCCGGAGCACTTTCATTGGATACCGCACATCTGGTACTGGTCAAACTACGCCGACGTCTTTCACCGGCTCAGCGCAAACGGCATGAGCTTCTGGCTGCTCTATTGGAACAGCCTATTCGTGGCGATCGGAGGTACCGTTGGACAGGTGTTGACAAGCTCGATGGCTGCCTATGCCTTCGCCCGCCTTCGATTTCCGGGGCGAGAGCCGCTCTTCTTCGGCTACCTGGCCACCATGATGGTGCCTGGCTCGGTCACGCTGATCCCCGTCTTCATCCTCATGCGCGATTTTCACTGGATCAATACCTACTACGCTCTCATCATACCGGGCATATTCAGTCCGTTCGGAACTTTCATGCTCCGCCAATTTTTTATGAGCCTGCCGCGTGAGTTGGAGGAGGCGGCGCGGATTGACGGGGCCAGTCTGGTCGGCATCTATTGGCGGATCACTCTGCCCCTTTCAAAGCCGGCCATCGCCACGCTGACCACCTTCACCTTTTTAGGCTACTGGGTCAGCTTCTTGTGGCCGCTGATCGTCACCGTCTCCCCACAGATGCGCACCCTGCCGATCGGCCTGACCGTCTTTATGCAGCGATATACGGCCGATTACAGCCAGTGGATGGCCGCCTCCGTGATGGCGACGGTACCGGTGATCCTGGTGTTTCTTTTCAACCAGCGTTATTTCGTCGAGGGCATCAAGCTGAGCGGTATCAAGGGGTAATCGGTCGATCAGGCTACCGCATAGCCGACAAACCGCGGATCGTTCTAATGCGTAGGATGGGCGGTCTCTACGACTGCTCCAGTCAGCTCCAGCTCCTTCACCAGCAACCGTTTCTGCACTTTGCCTGTCGCGCTGCGCGGCAAGCTGTCTCGAAAGATGATTTCACGCGGCACTTTGTAGTTAGCCAGTTGCTTACGGCAAAAGCGCTCCAGCTCCCGGGCGGTCACCGTTTGGCCCGCCCGCAAGACAACCGCCGCTACCACCCTTTCACCCCTCAAGGCGTCCGGCATCCCTACCACCGCCACATCAGCAACCATCGGATGGCTGGAGAGAACCTCCTCCACCTCCCGCGGATAGACGTTTAGACCAGACACGATCACCATGTCTTTCTTGCGGTCAACAATATACAGGTAGCCGTCCTCATCGAAACGACCGAGGTCGCCGGTGTGATACCAGCCGTTTCGCATGGCCGCCGCCGTCTCTTCCGGCTGATTCAGGTAGCCTCGCATCACGTTTTCACCTCGCACCACGATTTCGCCGATCTCACCGGCCGGGAGTTCAACATCGTTATCATCGAAGATTTTGATCTGCACTCCCGGCACCGGAAGTCCAACGCTGCCCACCTTTCGTATCCCATGCAACGGATTGACCGAAGTGACGGGGGAGCACTCAGTCGGCCCGTCTCCCTCCAGGATGGGTTTGCCCAGCCTGGCCTCGAAAGCGCTCATGATGCCGGCCGTCATCGGCGCCCCGCCTGAGACGCACATCCGCAGGCTGGATAGATCGTATTCTCGGTCGGGCGGGAAGTTTAAAAAGGCGGCGTACATGGCGGGCACCCCGCAAAATATGGTAATCCGATGCTTTTCCACCGCCTCCATCGCCCGGCTCGGCAAGAAGCTGTCCAGCAGGGTCATCGTGCCGCCCAGGAAAAGCGGCAAATTCTGGCAAACGGTGGCGGCGAACGAGTGAAAGAGGGGCAGCACGCACATGAAGTTGTCAGTTTCGGTGAAGGAGAGCGCTTGGGTGATTTGACGGCAGTTGACGATCAGGTTTCGGTGGGTCAGCAACGCACCCTTCGGGCGGCCGGTGGTGCCGGAGGTGTAGATGCAGACCGCGATATCGCTCTCGTGAACCGCATTATCCGGCTGCTTCGAGTCATCTTTATCGGCCAGCCACTGATGCCAGGGAATTGCAGAGTGGCCGGGCGGTTCAGCTCCCACGCTCACTATGAAGGCGGGCTGCTGATTTCGGGCCGCCAGCGCCGCCTCGACGTTCGATACCAGCGGTTTGGCGGTAAAAACGCCCTTCACCTTGGCATCGCCCCAGATATAGGCCAGCTCAGGCGGTTTCAGCATCGGGTTTGAAGGCACCGCCACCGCCCCCATCGCGGTAATTGCGTAGTAGGCGATCACCACTTCAGGGCAGTTTGGCAGCAGCAACGCCACGCAATCACCGGGTTGTACGTCGGCAGCGCGCAAGGCATCCGCGCAGCGCCACACCGACTGAGCAAACTCACGGTATGAAATGGGATGATCCAGGTAGATGATGGCCGGATGATCAGCCCGGTTCCGTTCACCGGCCTTGATGATATCGATTAGCAGCATTCCTTCTCCTTGTGCGTAATCATTCGGTAAACCCCAGCTCGGAATCGGATTCAGGGTAGATCAAGCGCATCCCCTCACGCCGGGCCCAAGGCGTCAGGCGGTGCGGTTGGTCACGGTAAACGCCCATGATATGAAATACGGAAACGTCGCGGATGACCAGCGCATCCGCAATCAATGAGCGATGGCATCGCCATGGCACCGCCTCCGCACACATGACGGCGATGCGCCGCTGAGCGGCGACCTCGATCAGCTCATCCAGGTTGGCCGAAAATTCGGGAGTCAGCATGTAATCGGCAAAGCCCCGAAAGCTCTCGTTTCGCCAGCCGCTGTTTGGTGACGGGTTGACGGGCCTCCGCAGGCCGCCCAATCCAGCATAGTGAATGTACTCCGCCCCGAAACGGTTCAGTTCGGCCGGAAGCGTCTCCCGGTTGAACTGAGGATTGTGCCGAGAACGCGGCACGGTGCGGATATCGGCCAGAAGCTGCACCTGAAATGAAGCGAGCATCCCGACCAGCGCTTCCAGCGAGCGGTTGGAGTGGCCGATTGTCCAAATCTGGATCGTCATTTGGCTTAGGAGGTTGTTGAAAAAAGGCGCCTCTTTGTCATTGCGAGCGGTTTTATCGCGAAGCAATCTCGTTTCGGTGTGAAAAGTAAGATCGCCACGTCGCTGCGCTCCTCGCGATGACGCTAAAAAGAGTTTTTCAACAACCATTAGGTCAATTAAGGCCTATAAAATGGGCGCGGCTCCGGCATCGTGTCATAATATTGATACTCATAAAATGCGAAATCATTGCAAGATCAGGTTGATGGACCGAACTTATTATTTTAAAATATAGGGCTGTTATTTTGTCCTCCAAATCAAATCCGGCATCCGCATTTCTCATGGCTGCTCCCGATCGCTACAATGACGATACGCCCGCACTCTATGACATCATCGGCGATGTACATGGCTGCAGGAACGAACTGATCGCGTTGATAGTTCGCTTGGGATACCAGCCGGACGGTTCGCACCCGGCCGGTCGTCACCTCATTTTCCTGGGCGACCTGGTGAATCGGGGCTACGCCAACATTCAAACCGCCGATTGGGTGATCCAAGGCGCGCTGACTCACCGCCTCCTGTTCATACCCGGAAATAACGACTGGGATCTGGTCAAATGGCTGAGGGGGGAGAATAACAAGCTATCACCGGGCTTGTTGTCAACCATCCGAGAACTCGCCGATGATCCGATCAGCTCCCCATTCAGCCTTGCATTTCAAGAGATCGTTCAATCGGCCCCACCGTACTTGGTCCTGGATCATGGTCAATTAATCGTCGCCCACGCCGGCATCGAGGCCGATCGCATCGGGAAAACCGATCCCGAAACCATTCATTTTACTCTACACGGTGAAAAGATCGGGGTGGACGAAGCCACCGGTCGGATCATTCGGCGAGATTGGGCGGCCGGCTACAGCGGCTCCGTCTTCATTGTATACGGCCACACGCCGGTAGAGCGGGCTGAAATCCGCAACCGCACCATCAACATTGATACCGGATGCGTGCTGGGCGGTTATTTAACCGCTTTTCGCTGGCCCGAGAAGGAGATCGTCCAGGTTCGCTCCAGCTACGACTGGCGCCAACTTCGCCCACAGGTCGAAGAATCGCAAGAATAGCTCACTCAGAGGTGGTTAAAAATGTCGCTGGAGCACATCGCTTCGTCATTCCCGTCTCACCTCGTCATTCCCGCGAAAGCGGGAACCCAGTCACCTGCCTGTCGGCAAGCCGGAAGGCCGATGTTCCGGATTCCGGGTTCAGCTATGCGG
Source organism: Armatimonadota bacterium (assembly GCA_023481295.1). Taxonomy (GTDB): domain Bacteria; phylum Armatimonadota; class Chthonomonadetes; order Chthonomonadales; family JAMCWF01; genus JAMCWF01. The sequence continues at coordinate 16,133 of JAMCWF010000010.1, forward strand.
CCCCTAAATGGCGAACCTGAAGAAATGACCGAATTTTTTAACCTCCTCCTCAGCCAAGTTACGGCTCTTTAGTGCCGACCAGCAGTGATTGGGCAACCAGCAAGTCGGCTGGCCGGTCTACGTCGGTCGCAATCTCGGGCCGTTTACAAATCAGAGCGCGCGCCCGCCCGCCGATAAGCCGCGAAATTTCGCCCTCCAGCATGGCAACCGAAAGCAGGTTGGGCGACACCAATTGGGAGAGCAAAAATCGGACGACCGTTTTGAATCCGATCATCATACCCAGGCGCAGCGGGCTTTTGCGGGCGCCGTAGGCTTGAGCGATGCGATCCCGATTTTGCTGCAAGAAGCGGGGGTGCAGCAGCACCATATTGCCTCCGGTAAAATTGCCCTCCATC
>JAMCWF010000008.1:0-28567 GCA_023481295.1 Armatimonadota bacterium
TCGACGCCGACTTATCAAAGCCTAACCAATTCGGCGACGCTCGGCAGCGGAAATCAGTCGGCACCCGCACCATCTCAGCCGGCCGGAACGGAGGTCACCCCGAACGGCGCCGGCTCGGTGAACGGCAGCTTCACCGAGCGAGCGAACCGCCTCGCCGGCAAGCTGTTGAAGGGCGGCAACCTGCTGCCTATTTTACCGGTGCTGTTTCTGGTGGGGCTTCTGCTAAATTTAACTCCGTGCGTCTACCCGCTCATCCCGATCACAATCGGCTATTTCGGGGGGCAGGCGGCTTCAAACCCGGGAGCGAAAACGATTAAGTTGGCGGTCGCCTATGTGATCGGTATGGTGGTGATGTACGCCGGGCTGGGGCTATTCTCATCGCTGGCCGGCGCCGTTTTCGGCTCGTGGCTGGAACTGCCATGGGTTCTGGCGATTTTTGCGGCGGTGATGTTCGCATTAGGACTGGCCATGTTCGAGCGGAAAAACGGTCAGCCGATCTGGGAGATCCGCCTTCCCTCGTCGCTGACCGATAAGGCGCAGGCCCGCAGCGGCCTGGGTGGAGCGTTGCTGATGGGGCTTTTGGTCGGTGTGGTGGCGGCGCCATGCATCGGGCCGGCGGTGGTCGCCCTGATTAACGTGGTTGCAATTCGGCACAGTGTGCCGTTCGGCCTGGTGACCTTCGGCGCGCTGGGACTCGGTCTGGGTGTGCCCTACCTGGTGCTGGGATCCTCCGCCTCCTTGCTGGCGAAGCTGCCACGATCCGGCGAGTGGATGATGGCGATCAAGCATATCTTTGGTTTGATATTATTCGGCGTGGGCATCTATTACCTGAACGGTATCATCCAGAACGAAACCGCCTACCGCTGGTTAATGGCCGGTTACGTCGCTTTGGCAGGCATCTACCTCAATTTATGGGACGTCAGCGGGGAGACGGCGCGGCGCTTTTTCCAATTCAAGCGGGCGCTGGGACTGGTGGTGGTCGCCTTCGCGGTATGGATGATGGTCCCGCCGCCGCCGCCGTCGCTCGACGTGAGCCAAATCGCGTGGCAGCCCTACAGCCAGGCAGGGGTCGAATCGGCTGAATCGCAAGGCAAGCCGGTTTTAATTGATTTTGGGGCGAAGTGGTGCGCGGAGTGCAATGAGATGGACCAAAAGACCTATGCCAATCCGGCCGTTGTTCAAGCGGCCGCCGGCATCATAACTCTGAAGGTGAACGCCACCAACAGCAATGATCCGAAAGTGCAGGCGGCTGAAAAACGGTACGGAATCGTAGGCTTGCCGGCGGTGATCTTCATCGGGCGGAACGGGCACGAACGCACAGACCTACGGCTGATGGGTTTTGAGCCGCCGTCGCTCTTTGTGAAGAGATTGGAGCGCTTGAAAGGGTGATCTTTACTCACTGCTGTCCAAAATCTTCTCTCTCGAGCTATTTTGGACAGCAGTGCCGTGGGTACTAAGGGTACGATCTGGCTGAACAAATTGGTGTTATAGGACATGGGAGGTCTCTTTTTGTTAGATTGAGATAGAATTTATGATTTCATACGAAAGGGGTTCTACCATGCCTCATTTCCAAATTTGTTTTTTGGATAGGTATGGTTTGATCGAAGCCATTAAAGCTAATGAGAAGGGTGCCAAGTAATAGCTGATCGTTTATCCAGTGGCTCATATTGGGCATCTGGATTTACGCCGATAGAGGGATGTCAAGGAACTATCGTCAAAAGTAAGAGTTCAGTTCGGCGGGAATTTGTTCGGTGACGGGAGCATCACCCCCTTCCCCCTGGAAGGGGGAAGGGGGCTAGACACGGTGTTTATATTGACACCCTACCCTTTGGTGGGGAGGGCCAATTTGGAGGTAGCTTGGGTTATCTAAAATGATTACCGCAGGACTGAACTTTTGCCCGTAAAAAGTAAGAGTTCCGATTCCAGACACTGGTTTCAAGTATCAGGGGCGGTATTCAGAGCACGAGGAAAGGAGCTCCGCCTGCGCAAACACGTTTACAAAGCCGTTGATAAGAAATCCGGCTGGATACTGTCAAGAGATCTTCGCCTGATTGGAGATCGTCTGAGAAAATGTAATCGGTCGGGGAGTAATGCACGGCTAGGCGTGACCGGTTCAGCTAGTACAGCAGCGCTTTGGTAAGCTTGGCGGCTCGGGTGGGGCCGAACGCAACCAGGATTTGGCCGACCTTCCGCTCATCCATCTGCCGAAAAAGTGGGATAAGCTCGCTGTCGGGGAGCTTGATCAATATCTTCGAGGCATCGCTCGGATCCATCGTATCGTAGATGTTGGAGAGCTGGTAGATCCGTTTTGGATTGATTTGGGTGGATGGCTTAGGCCGCGCCACCGGCAACGAAGGCGGGGTTGAGAGGGGACTGCTGTTCGGGCTGATATGGGTGGCCGGCGCTAGAGCAACCGCAGCGACGGAGGCACTGGTCACCGGCTGGGATTGCTTGGCCGGCTTTTTCGGCGCGCTCGGCTGATAGAGCTTAATTGCGGTGAGGATGCGAGCCATCGTCTTGTTTTTGGTCGCTAATTTCTGAATTGGTATAACCTTCATTTTAGCCAGTCCATATACCGCCCCGCCGATGATCAGCAGCGGCACCAGAACCGCCAATGCAACCTTGATGAGCTTCTTCATTGCGGGCGCCCGTAAATCAATATTTTCAGCACCATGTTACAGAATGACGGCCGTTTCAATTCGATTGCCTCTGACCGAGCAGGCTTAAAATCCGCTGCACATAGCTTTGGGTTTCAGGATAAGGGGGTATACCGCCATACTTCGCCACCGCCCCCACCCCTGCGTTGTAGGCAGCCAGCGCAAGAGATAGGTTGCCATTGTAGTGCTGGAGCAAACCGGCCAGATGCTGCGCCCCCGCCGCCACGTTCTGCTCGGGGTCGAAAGGGTCAGTTACACCGTACTGCCGAACTTCACCTGGCATCAATTGCATCAACCCCATCGCGCCGGCCTTTGAAATGGACTGGGGATTGCCGCCCGATTCGGCGTTGATGACCGCATTGAGCAGCGCCGGATCCAAGCCGTTTAAGGAGGCGTTGCGCTCAATGATGGACTGCAGCGCCGGAGTGCCGAGCAGCGAGTTTGGCGAAAGTGAAATCTGCCCGGATGCCTGCGCTAATGCAACGTTGAAGGGCGCCGCCGAGTTATCGCTGGACGGCAGCGCCGGATTTTGCGGCGGGTCCAAGGTCTCGATACGCCCCTCGATCGCTTGAATGCGGGCTAGTGCGGCTTGGAGATCTGCATTAATGTTCATGGTGATTGCCTCATCTTCATTGAAACTTTGCGGCGCATAAGGGTCAGATCGTCGAGCTGCGCCTGTTCCGTTGACAGCAGCGACTGCCGGTGAGCCTCCAGTGCCTTTTGCCGCAAGCGGCTGACGACCTCTCGATCGGTGCGCGCCTTGACCAGATCACTGCGCGCCTGCTCGGTGCTCCGCTTTGCCACATCGAGCTCGTACTGCGCCCGCCCGGCCTGTTCATCCAGTGTCTGCAGATAACGCTCGCGCTGAAGGAGCAGATCCAGGCGCTTACCCCACGCATTTCCAGCAGCGGTGATCGGGCTTAACAATACACGCTCCTTCTCATCCAGAATAGCCTTCAACTTCGCCTCCGCCTCTGCTTGAGCCGCCAGCTTTAACGCCAGCTTTTGTTCAGCCATATCTTCCAATCGCTCACGAACGTTGAGCAAAGTTTGCAGCCGAAATTTAAATCGCCTCATTGCCGAACTCACCGATCAATTGTTGCTGGGTTTGAGAAAAATTCAGGTTCTGGTCGGGCGTTTGCTGAAGGAAACGGCGTATGTCACCGATTCTTCGCTTGGCCGTGTCGATGCTTGGGTTGCTGCCCTCCACATAGGCGCCGATATTGATGAGGTCTTCCGCCTCCCGATATATGCTGAGAATCGAGCGGAATGCTCGGGCGGAATCCCGATGCTGCGGGCTGATCACATCGTTCATCACCCGTGAAACGCTCTGCAACAGATCAATGGCCGGGTAGTGGCCACCATTCGCCAGCGCCCGGCTGAGCACGATATGGCCGTCCAAAATGCCACGGGCGGTATCGGCAACCGGCTCGTTCATATCATCGCCGTCCACCAGCACGGTATAGAGGCCGGTGATGCTGCCGCAATCGGAGGTGCCGGCCCGCTCCAGCAGTCGAGGCAGCAGCGCGAAAACGGAGGGAGTGTATCCCCGGGTGGCCGGCGGCTCCCCAATCGCGAGTCCGACATCCCGCTGTGCAGTCGCCAGGCGGGTCAGCGAATCCAGCATCAGCATCACATCGCGCCCCTGATCTCGAAAATATTCGGCGATCGCAGTGGCCACCATCGCCGATTTCAGCCGCAAGATGGGAGGTTGATCGGATGTGGAGACCACCACCACTGAGCGCTTCAAACCCTCTTCACCCAAGTTCTTTTCAATGAAATCCCGAACTTCGCGGCCTCGCTCACCCGTCAATGCGATGACGTTGACATCGGCGGCCGTGTTGCGGGCGATCATCCCCAAAAGCGTGCTTTTCCCAACTCCGGATCCGGAAAAGATGCCCATCCGCTGCCCCTTTCCGATCGTGAGCAGGCCGTCAATCGCCCGGATACCGACCGTCAGCGGCTGAGTGATTCGTTCGCGACGCAGTGAGTTCGGCGGTGACGCATTCACCGGATATTGGATGCTGCAGCGCGGCATCGGTTTATCATCCATCGGCGCGCCGAACCCGTTCAATACCCGCCCCAACAGCTCAGACCCCACGCCCACACGATGAGTCGTCCGGAGGGCGATCACCTCATTACCGGCTCTTATCCCCTCCATCTCGCCGATCGGCATAAGAAGAACCCGGGAATCTCGAAAGCCAACCACCTCCGCATATACTGGTTCGTTGCCATGGCGGGATTTAACAATTCGGCACAGTTCGCCGATCATTGCGCTTGGGCCGATCGCTTCGATAACCAAGCCAACGACCTGAGTCACATGGCCGTTCACCCTTACCGGGTCGAATCGTGAGATCCGGTCGCGGTACCGGCTCAGGTCAACCATCGGTTGCGGACTCTGATTCATCTCCATCGCCTTAACCATCAGCTCATCCATTTAGGCCGCCTCCGGCAAGTCCGCCTTATCCGGCGTCGGCGGCATCAATCCGTTAATTACCGTTTCAAACTCTTCCATCTGCGTTTGGATCCGCGCATCAATGGTTCCGGCCGGCGTATCAACCACGCACCCACCTCGATCAACCCGACGATCCTCGATGATCTCTAAATGTTTACAACCGTCCGCGATGGCCAATATATCCTGGCGAGCCTGATCAACGGTCGGAAAATCATCCGGGTTCACACGAATGACCAGCTCATGGCGATCGGTAGCCCTTCGTAAAGCGCCGCGAATGATCGCCAGCACCACATCGCTATGCTGTTGAACCTCTTGGTGAATGACCCGGCGGGTCAGCTCCAGCACCATCTCCACCACCTGCGGCTCCACCTCCTGCCAGATCTGCCGCCGCCGCTCCTCAATTTTATTGAGTAGATTGATGAGGGCTTCCTGGTACTGAGAGCGGAGGCCGTCAAACTCAGCTTGAATTGCGAGTCTCGCCTTATCACTTCCGATCTTGTACCCCTCCTCATACCCCAGTTGATAGCCTTGAGAGCGGGCATCCTGCTCGATCTGATGAGTCTTGGTCATCGCTTCCGAAATGATTAAATTAGCTTGGTCGGCCGCTTTAAGCCTATAGAGGGCGAACTCAAGCGGCTCGCCCTCTCTTTCGATCCGGGCCTTCCGCTCCGCCTCCGCGATTTTGGTGACGTCATGAAATTGAAGTGGCTTCGGCTCGGCGTCATTTATGCCGGGAACGGCTTCCGATGAGCTTAAATCGGTAAATGGGGTCATTTTTTTGCCATAGAATCTCAACCAACGAGTTGCGTTCAAAGCGTTAGACCACGATCTCGTCACCACCGCCGCGGGCCACCACAATCTCACCGGCATCTTCCAGTTTGCGGATGATGTTGACGATCCGCTGTTGAGCCTCCTCCACGTTTCGCAGCCGCACCGGGCCCATAAACTCCATATCCTCCTTGAGCATGGTTCCCGCCCGCTCCGATAGATTCTTGAGAATCCGATTTTGAACCTCTTCGCCCACGCCCTTCAAGGCCAGCGCCAGCTCTTTGGTATCCACCTCGCGGAGCACTTTCTGTATGGCGGCATCGTCCAGCAATACGATATCCTCAAACACGAACATGAGCTGTTTCACCTCTTCCGCCAACTCCGGACTGGTCTCGGACAGGTTTTCGAGGATCGTTTTTTCGGTGCCGCGGTCCACCCAGTTCAACATCTCAACCAGCGACTTCACGCCGCCGACCTTCGAGAAGTCCTGAGCGACGATGGAGGAGAGCTTGCGTTCAAGAACCTTCTCAATTTCCTTCACCACCTCCGGCTGAGTACGATCCATAATTGCAATTCGGCGGGCGACCTCCGCCCGCGCCTCCTGAGGCAGACCGGAAATGACGGCCGCCGCTTGATTGGGGTGCAGGTGTGCCAAAATCAGGGCGATGGTTTGAGGATGCTCGTTCTGGATAAAGCTGAGCAACTGGCTCGGATCGGCCTTCTTGGCGAAGTCGAACGGCAAGACCTGGAGGGCTTCCACCACCCGCCCAACGATCTCGTTGGCGCGATCCGGCCCGAAGGCTCCCTCTAAAAGCCGCCTGGCGCTAGACATGCCGCCTTCATGCACCACCTCCTGCGCCCGGCACATTTCACGAAACTCGGCGATGACGGAATGCCGCAATTCAGGCGGCACCTTGCCCAGCTTTGCAACCTCCACCGAGATCTGCTCAACATCCTCATCCTCCATATGAACCAATATCTTGTTGGCCGCTTCAGCTCCCAGCGACACAATGAGAATGGCCGCCTTTTCTCGCGATTGGACTGTAGTTTGTCGATTCACCGCACCCTCCCCGAATATCCGGATTAAACCGCTTCAGTCTTCTCGCAGCCAGCTCTTCAGCAGCATGGCCGCGGTTTGAGGCTTTGTATTGATTAGGTGGACAATGCTGGCCAAATTGGCATCGAACGCATCACCGATCATCTCAAAGGTGTGGATGCCATCCCCGGAAGAGAGTCCGATTACGGCGCCCCCACCGCCGGCCAGCGCTTCCGTGACGGTCGTGCCAGGCTGCGGCCCCTCCTCGATTGCCGGATTGAAGGTATCGGGAGTGGCGGTCAATGCCGGTGTGCTCTGCGTGGCGGCCTCTCTGTGCCCTGCGTGAGACGTTAGCAGGGGCACCCGGCCCTCGGTTGCACCGGCCAGCGCGAACTGCTGAGGCGGAACAAAACGCTTCAAGCTTTTGCCGAGGATCAGTAGCAGCGCCAGGAAAACTAAAAGCGGCACGCCGTAGCTTAATATCGCCTCCAGCCAGCTCGTTTCGGCTGCAGCACGGGCGGCCGCCTGCTCCTGCCGCTGGATAGAGTGATCGAAGGCGATCTGCTCCACCGTAACCTGCCTTCTGGCGGCATTGGTTGGATCCACACCGATCGCTGTCTCCAACGCCGGTTTGATGGCGGCCACATCTTGAGCCGGCACCGACTTATCGACCAGCACGCTGACGGTCAGCTTTTGAATTTTTCCGGGCGCCTGTACGGTATGGGTGACGTCCTTGCTGTTCTCCATATTTTTCACCGAGACGCTTCGCGTGTAGGTGCCGGATTGGGTGGTGGAGGCAGCATAAGTGGGGGCTCCGCCGCTCGCTGCTCCCCCTAAATTGCTGGTGACTCCAGCCGGCGCGGGCACACCAAGCTGACCGCCGCCTTTCAGCGATTCCTCGGTCTGATTATCCGAAATCGGAGCGCCCGGCTGTATCGTTTCGGTGGTGGTATCTTGTTTGTCGAAATTCAGCTCCGCATGTACGATCACGACCGACTTTCCCGGCCCCAGCGTCCGATTTAACACCTGCTGAAGCTCTTTGGTCAGTTGCTCCTTATAGGCCATCTGTTGCTGGAAGCGGTTGCTGGCGCCGTTTACCGCTGAGCTGGCGCTCGATTCATCCCAGAGGAGGTTGCCATTTCCATCCACCACCGTCACGTTTTTGGAGTGCAAGCCGGAGAAGGAATGCGCAGTGAGAAAAACGATCGCCTGCACGTTTTCACTGCTTAACTGCTCGCCTGGCTTTAAGTTCACCATCACGCTGGCGGTCGGTTGACTTTGATCAGATACGAAGGGAGAGTTGTTGCCCGGCGCAAAGTGCACGCTGGCTGAGCTGACCTGAGCCATGGACATTATGGCCTTCTCCACCTCGCCTTCGGTCGCCCGCATGATCATCTCGGTCTGCATCGCCTGCGTTTGACCAAACGGCGCCTTGTCAAGCAGTCCGTAGCCGATCGGCCCCTGTGAGGGAAGGCCCTTTTTGGCGAAATTGACCCGCAATTGATTCCGATCCTCGGATGGGACCTCGATGGTCGTGCCACCGTTCGTTAATAGATAAGGGATATTTTGTTGCTCTAACTCGGAGGTGATTGAACCCGCGTCGGTCGGAGATAGTCCGGAGTACAGGGTGACATAATCGGGCGAATTGGCCCAATATAGCAGCACCACCCCCAGTACGAAGGTGACCGCTGCCACGGCAATGATCATACGCTGATTGGCTTTGCTGGTATTCTGCCAGAGCTCTTTTAACCGGTTGATTCGTTCCACCATTCCCCCTCCACTCCCATTTCAGAGGAGCTCTACGCTCTTGTAATCACCCTTGGCAATTTCCATTGATTGTATGTTAATGAGTTATTGAGTGAGATCGCACCATCCTGGTTTTTATTCGGCCATCCTGGCAACCCTCTTCGTTACATAGTCTCGTAAATGTTGATCTTCAATAGAATGAGCGAACGGCTCCAAGTGTCAGTCATTCTGACCATCGGGCGGCCGTTAAACCTGCATCTGCATGACCTGCTGGTAGGCGTTCACGATCTGGTTTCGAACCTGAACCGCCATGTCCAAGGCGATATTGGCCTTTTCAACCGTGATCATCAGATCGTGCACATCCATATTTTTACCCTCGGAAAATTGTTCCACCTTTTGAGCCGCATTGAGTTGCTCCTGATTCACCTCATCCAGCGCATTGCTCAAAATTTGACCGAAACTATCGCTGCTCTCTACCGGTAACGTCAATCCGGCGCCCTGTTGATTTGGAATGGCCGCACTTGCACCGGTACCAATCGAATTGATCTGCACTGGCTACCCTCCTTCTGGCGCGCCTTGCTAGGCTTGCCCGATGCTCAACGCCTTAACCTGCATCTGCTTGGCGGCGTTCATTGCGGTCACACCGGCATCATATGCGCGGTTGGAGGCGATGAGATTGACCATTTCCATGACCGGCTGCACGTTCGGCATCATCACATAGCCGTTCTTATCCGCATCGGGGCTGCCCGGCATATAGACCCTCCGAAACGGGCTCGTGTCGGAAACGATCGCAGCGACCTTCACCCCCTCGCCAGGGCTGCTGGATATCGGATCACCCCGCATGGAATCGAGAATCGAGCGGAAGGAGTTGCCTCCCCTCGATTCAAAAATGACCTCCTCTCGACGATAGGGCAACCCATTGGCGGTGCGGGTCGTGTTTGCATTGGCGATGTTGTTGCTGATGACATCCATCCATACCCGCTCAGCGGTCAGGCCGGATGCGCTCACATCGAGCGATGAGCTGATTCCCATATTCTATCCCTTTGGCGTTCCATTGATCACCGATTTTAGGTCGGTGAAATAGTCGGTGACGTATTCGGTCAGCGCTTCAAACTTGATCGTATTGGCGGCCATTTGAGCCATCTCGTATTCGAGGTCTACGTTATTCCCGTCCGGCCGCTCCGAGGTGTTGTTCTCGGTTATAATTCTGGGTTTAATCCGTGGAAGCGGGCAGCCGGCCGGCACATCGAGGGTATCGGAGCAGGTAGTGCCGGTGCCTTCCGGATCGTTGAGCGCCCTTTTCAGCTGATCCTCAAACTCCACCTCTTGCCGCTTATAGCCAGGAGTATTCACGTTGGCGATGTTGTCGGCGAGAACCTGGTGACGCAAGGCCAGCCCGTCCAAAGCCGTTTGGGCGGCAAAAAGCGGCGCATTCGAGAAGAGCCTTTCGAGCACTGCCATCCTCATTGATCCTTTGTTTCGGGCGGCTGCTGACAGAAATGCCGTCTCTCAATCGAGCGAAAACATCTGACACCGGTATTATTGGCAGGGGATCATGAAAACTTGAGGGGGAGTGGGAGCCATTTCATTCTAAGTGATGGTTGATATTTCGCCGGAGTCCGCCACTTCATCACATCCGGTTCCGCCTTGAAGTCCCTGAAGGGCGACCCGGTGGGTGTTGCCGTAGTTTTCAACAGCCACCTAGTGGAGATGAACGTAATGAGACCAGAGAAGCTGATAGATCGGCGCCAAAATCAACGCGGGTAGCAGGTTGGCCACCGGCGCCTTTTTAATCTCAAGCAATCGAAGCCCCAGGCCAAAGAGCATCATTCCGCCCACCGCTACGAGAGCAATCAGCGTCGGCGCATTCGCGGAGGGAAAGAGCGGCTGGAGCGACGCGGCGGCCAGCGTGAGTCCGCCTTGAACGACCAACACCGTCACCGCCGACATCAGCACGCCCGGCCCGAGGGTCGCCGAATAGAAGAAGGAGGTGATTCCATCCAGCATCGATTTCAGGGCTAGCAGGGTGTAATCGCCGCGCAAGCCATCTTGAAGGCAGCCTAAAATGGTCAGCGGTCCGACGCAAAAAAGCAGGCTGGTCGTTATGAAACCTTGACTAAAGCGGCTGCCGTTCGGATTCGTTAACGGCATGCCGTCTTCGCCCGAAGCAGACCGGGACGCAAAGCGCTTTTCAATGGCGAGCATCATTGCGTCGATCCGCGATTCGATCCGGAGCGCCTCACCAATCAGCCCGCCGGTAACCAGCGCCAATACCGGCGGCAGCATGTCCTGCATGGAGAGTACCATTTTTATAGACAGTGCGACGGTGACCAGCCCAATGCAAAAGACCGCCATTTGATGATAGCGCTGGTTCATCCGAGCGCCGATCAACAGGCCCAAAGTTCCTCCCGTCAAAACGGTGCCGACGTTGATCCAGGTTCCGATCACGCCGTCATCCTGTAGCCGGTCTGCCGCCCAGTCAAACTATTTATTCTCGCAATCGTTATGCCGCTCCTTCCGATTCAGCCGGTAAGCGGGCAGCGGCCGCATCGAATGAATACGAACTCATTAGCGCTATCAACAAAATGGCGGGGAAGAGGTGAAGCGTCAGTCGGTCGGAGGTGGATATCAACAGGGCATGCACCGAGTACGGTGCTAGGGTAATGATGGCTGAATAGCCGGCAAACTGGATTACAACCAGCCAGGCGAGCATCAAGGCTTCGCGGTTCTTATGCTTCCACCACATCAAAACACCAGTAACCGCCAGCAGCAGGAAAAGCCCCCAGGCCGGATAGGCGGGACCAATTCGGGCCGCCTGTATGATCATCTCCGTTGTGACGCGTAACAGTCGCGAGAGAGTCACCGGCCAATTCAACAGCCGAGGACCGATGGCGTGCAACAGTGGAGTGGAGAGGCGCCAATGCCAACGAGCCACCACCCATGGTAAAAAGCCCACGGCGGATGCGATGAGGGGCGCCGATTTCAGCCGGCTGTGGCGGGCAAAAATAAAGGTGGTCCAAACACTACCGGCGGCCGCCAGCAAGCCCTCATTTTTGACCAGTACGATGGACGCAATCATCCAGGCCGGCGCCCAGAAACGCTCGATCGTCGGAGCCTTCAACCACCAGGTCAGCGCGATTGCCAGTCCTAAAAAATAGACGGCGAACTCTATATCGGCGTAACCGGAGGCGGCGTGCTTGATCACGACCGGCGCCGATGCGACGATGGCCAGCGCCGCCAGTGCATAGGTGCGATCGGCTGCAGCGAGGGCCGCATCACCGAAGAGCGCCAACAAATCGAGATAGAAAACCAGCCCGATCACCTGGCTCCAATGATCGTTGACCGCACCAAGGTGCGCGTACACCCACCAGGCATTCAGCGGGACTAGCAGGGGGTAATCCAGGTGGACATAGTGTGCCGGATCGCCCAGGATACTGAAGTCGCCGTCCAAGAAGAAAGCCTTCGCCCGTAGCTGCCACTGCGCGTAACCGTCCCAAGAGATTCGAACCAGCAGCAGCCGCTCGATCACGATTAAAATTGAGGCGGCGATCATGGCGGCAAGCAGCCATTCCCAGCGGCTAAAGCTCGAGGGCTTCTCGGATAGATCCGCCGTATCCGATGTTGTAATGAGAAATTGCCAGGCGCGTCGCCACCCCGGCAACAAGACGGCGATTAAAATATAGACCGGCCAAATTGAAAGGCGGCCGCTCAATTCAGTGTAGACGATCAAAAGCCAGGTCATTACAGCGGCGCCGATGAGATACGCGAACGCCAATCGGGCCGGTAAACTCCGAAAGGGATGGCGCCGGATCGTCCAGCCGGTTACCAACAGCCCCAGCACCGCTATTGCTAGGAGCGCGAAAACGCCACGAAGAACCACGAATACCATCGTTATCCGCCGGGTGGATGCGGTCGGGCAATTCGATTGGCGGCCGTGATTCGATAGAGCGTGATGATCCCATCGCTTTTCAAAGCCGCCTCGCGCCCGCTTAGCACCGGTTGAGCCGAACGGTAAGCGAGCGCATACCGGTACCCTGAAAGTGGGATTCGATTGGCCGGCAGCCAGAGGATGTCCACCCTTGTTGGATAGATCAGATACCGAAGCCAGTAGGTGAATTGGCCGGCGTCCTGATTGCGGTGAGAAACCAGTAGCAGCGCCCGCTCTTGGGGAACGGTGCGATGCTTCAGCCAGTCAGCCGCATCTCGGCCCGCCAGCCGGGAAGGTGAGCGGGCGGTAATACGATGAATGATCGGCGGGCGCCTTGCCTCCACCAGCAGATTGAGAGCGGCAACGAGCACGGCGGCCGCCCAGACCCCATTCAGCCAGCGAAGTTTGATACGCCCAGTAACCGAATTGATGGGGATTTTTTGCATCTCTGAAATCGAATGGACATCAGCCAATAATGTGGTAGCCGCCATCCACATAGAGGGTTTCACCGGTAACCCCGCGCGCCAAATCGGAAAGCAAAAACAGCACCCCATCCGCCACATCATCTGCCTCCACGGTGCGGCGCAGCGGGGCTCGCTCGGCGGCCGCCTTCAGCATGGTGTCAAAACCGGAGATACCGCTCGCGGAGAGCGTCTTGATCGGACCGGCTGAAACGGCGTTCACCCGGATATTTTCAGGTCCCAAGTCGGCCGCCAGGTAGCGGACGCTCGCCTCGAGGGCCGCCTTCGCCACCCCCATCACGTTGTAGTTCGGGATCACGCGCTCGGCGCCCAGATAGGTGAGGGTGACGATGGAGCCGCCACCCGACGCGGCCAGATAAGGCCGGGCTGAGCGGGCAATGGAAATGAGGGTATAGACACTGCTTTCATGCGCCAACGTAAATCCCTCCTTTGACGTCGGTACGAACTCACCCTTCAGCTCATCCCGCTTGGCAAAGGCAATCGCATGAATCACCCCATGCAGCTCATCACCGAAATGGCCGGCCGCTTCCTTGACCGCCGATTCCACCTCCTCATCATTGGTTGCATTGCAGAGCACGATCGGCGCATCCCACTCCGCCTTCTCCAGCATGGAGGCGACATCTTTCTGTTCTCTCTCTCCGTAAACCGAAAAGGCAACCGATGCCCCTTCACGCCGCAGCGCCGTCGCGCAGTGCCACGCGATGCTCCATTTGTTGCGGGCGCCAAACACCAGTATCTTCTTTCCCACCATTATATCGTTCAAGCCAAACCCCACCTTTCCGATGCAATCAGAAACGATCCTGCCACAATATGCTGCTTCAATCTTCTCTGGAATCTTATGAGGATGTTGGGATAAACGGTAACGCCCATCCGATCGTCATTGCATGGCCGCAAATCGGAACCGGATTCCCACTTTCGCTGGAATGACGAAACGGCAGGAACCAGCAACTCTTTCAACAACCTCTTGTATGCCTATCTCACATCAGCAGACCATATAACGCCATTATGGCCGGCCGGTTTCGAACTGTCAACCGATGCGAATTGAATCACCACCATCTTTTACAAAGGCCGATAAAATGCTCCATCGCGGCCGGTTTCGACGCGAGGTGAAGATGCACGTAACTGGCAAGTACCGAGCCGCTTTGGAATCCCTCACACTCGGTCGCATTACGGTGCCACCAACGCAGCGTGTAGACCGTTTTCCAATTTGGGTTGAGGAGGGGATCGCCGATAAGCTCCGAATAGTGATACTGGTGTCCCCTCAGCACTGCACCCTTCTCACCCCACAGTGAAGCCTCGTTCAGGGTGACCTCGATGTAACCCAACGCTTTCAACCGGTTTAGCATTCGTGTGGAAGTCGGCAGCAGACCAATCATAGGGTGCTGCCGACCATCCACCGTTTCAAGTTGCTGGGCAAGATACATCAGCCCGCCGCACTCGGAATAGATCGGGCGATGGGCGGCGAATCGCCGAACCTCGTCCCGCATTCCCTGATTCGCGGTGAGGGCTTCCGCATACAGCTCCGGATAGCCTCCCCCAAAATAGATCGCGTCCAGGCCGGCCGGCAGATAAGCATCCCCAACCGGTGAAAATCGAACCAGCTCGCACCCCCGCATCTCGAGCTCATCGAAAAGGTCCTGATAGTAAAAGTGGAAGGCCTCGTCATACGCCACCCCGATTCGGACCGGCCTTTTAACGGGCGCAGGTTCCAGGATAGCCGCCGGAAGGGGAGGCGCGCTCTGTGCCAGCCTAATCACTTCATCAACGGGCAGATTTTGATCAACCGCATCGGCAAAACGATCCAGCACCGATTTGGGCGTATTTCGGCCGTCGGCGGTAATTAAACCCAAATGACGGCTGCGTAATTCCGGGAAGGCGCCGTGCGGGACGCCGCCGATCAGCGGGGGAAGCTGGGCGACCTTCAGCGAATCAGCCAACAGCTCCGCATGGCGAGCGGAGCCGCACTGGTTCGCGATCACTCCCGCGATATTCACCCCCGGCTCAAATTCGGCATATCCCTTGACGAGGGCGGCCAGGCTGCGCGCCATGCCCTGCGCGCTCACCACCAGCAGCACCGGTGCCTTCAGCCAGCGGGCGATCTCAGCCGTGCTTCCCTCCGAAGTGGTGGGATCGGCTCCATCGAATAACCCCATGACCCCCTCGATTACCGCGAGATCGCACACGCCGGCGGTCCGGGCGAAAAGGCGCTCCACATATTCACGGCCCATCATCCAGCCATCGAGGTTATAGCAAGGCCGCCCCGATGCTTGAGCCAGGTGCGAGGGATCCAAGAAATCTGGCCCGACCTTGTAGGTCTGCACTTTGATTCCTCGGCGTCTAAGGGTCGCGACCAGCGCCAGCGTTACCGATGTCTTTCCGGCGCCGCTTTCAACGCCACCGATCACGATCCTCGGGCAACCGGCCATCATACCGATTGTCTCTCCACTCCGGCGCTCAATCGCCCGAATTCCCGCCTCATTTCAGTCCTATCAGCCGGTATATTTCATCCACTTGAAGATTTTGGCGGACAATATCGGCCAGGCGATCCAGGGCCGGCTCGAGGTCGTAATTCACCAGCGTGCGGCCGATCGGCTGAAGTCCCTTTTTAACCCTCAACCGGTCAATGAACCATCGCCTGTACGCATCGTCGTCAAAAATGCCGTGGAGATAGGTGCCCCAGATATGCCCATCCTCCGAGCCGACGCCGATAACCTCTCCATCCTCCCGGAGAACGGTCGGCACCCCACCGCCTCCTTCGGTGCGGCCGTGATGGATCTCATACCCTTTGATCATCAGCCCGGATTGAATGTGCTTCGCGGAGGCGCGCATCAAGGTCTTGTCGGGCGAAAGAACGGTGGATATCGACAGCAACCCCAAACCGCTCACCGTACGCCCCTCCGATTCAATTCGGTGGGGATCGGCAATCCTTTCGCCGATGAGCTGAAAGCCGCCGCAGATGCCGATCAGCTCCTTTTTCCCGCCCCGAAAAATCTCCGTTATTTTAACATCGAGGCCGGTTTTGCGCAGGTAATCCAGGTCGGCGATCACGTTTTTGCTCCCCGGCAAGATCACGGCGTCCGGATCTCCGAAATCCTGCAGCGTGCGGATAATTTTGAGGTAGACATCCGGCTCGATCCGAAAGGCGTCGAAATCGGTAAAATTCGAGATGTGTGGGAGATCAATCACCGCAATTTCAACGTGTTCCCCCGTCGGTGGTGTGCGGTCGAGATTTCCGTTTTTAAATGCGACCGAGTCCTCCTCCGGTAGTCCCAAATCCAGAATATAGGGCACAACACCCAACGTGGGGCGACCGGTGTGCTGCTGCGTGTACTCCAGCGCCGGATCCAGCAGCGATTTGATGCCCCGAAAGCGGTTGATGACGAACCCGGCAATCAGCGAGCGCTCCCACTCCGCCATCACCTCCATCGTGCCGATAAAGGAGGCGAAAACGCCGCCCGGTTCAATGTCGCCCACCAGCAGGACCGGGCTTTCGGCATATCTTGCCGTTTTCATGTTGGCGATATCGTGATCCTTCAGGTTAACTTCGGCGGGGCTGCCGGCCCCTTCGATGACCATCACCTCTTTTTCAGCCGCAAGCGAATCGTAGGCCTCTTTTATAAACGAAAACGCTTTGGACTTGTATTGAATGTACTCCTCGAAATTCATCGTGGAGACCGGTTTGCCCATCACGATGGCCTGCGAGCCGGTTTCGCTGCTGGGCTTGAGCAGGATCGGGTTCATCCGCACGTCGGGGTCCAGCCGGCACGCCTGCGCCTGAACCACCTGCGCTCTTCCCATCTCGCCGCCATCGCGGGTGACGTAGGAGTTCAGCGACATATTTTGTGCCTTGAAGGGGGCGACGCGGTAACCGTCTTGTAACAGGATTCGGCAGAGAGCGGCCGCCAGCACGCTCTTTCCGGCGTTGGAGCTGGTTCCTTGAAACATAACGGCCGGCACCTTCCGCCTTTTAATCGGCGGTAATGGAACGCCGAACTCCGATTTGAGCGCGCGGCAGAGGCGCCGATTCTCCTCGTCGCTTTTTACCGCCACCTGGAAGAACGACCCATCCAGCCCCTCACAGTCGTTACAGATGCGGATGGCAATTCCTGCTTCACCCATCCGTTCGCCCAACAGGGGTGCATCCATACCCGCGCGTTCCAGCCGGCAAAGCAAGAAATTTGCAACGCCGGGGTAGATCTTTATGCCGGGCACTGTCTGCAGCTCACGCAGCAGCTTTTCACGTTGCTCCGCTACAAATCGGCGGGACTTTTCAACGTAACCGGTGTCCCGCAATGCGGCGGTCCCAATCGCTTGCGCCAGCGAGCTTAGAGATATGGAGGGCATCAAATTTTTGAGCCGTCGGATTATTTCGCGGTCGGCGATTGCATATCCCAGCCTCAAGCCCGGTATCGCATAGATATAAGATAATGAGCGCACGATCACAACGTTCGGCGGCGGTTTTTCAGCCTCGCTGTCATTCCTATCGGTGAAATCGTAGAACGACTCATCCACGATGAAGGTGGTAAAGGGGTGGTTCAGTGCCAGAGAGTTCAGCTCGTTTGGTGGAAATATGGAGCCGGTGGGATCACTCGGCTGGCCGATGAATACTGCCTCCTCCCCGTTCAAGCGCTCGCCGAGCTCTGATATTTGCAGCGTGAAAGCTCGATCTTCTCGGAGCCGCTGCTTGGTGACCTCCACACCGGCTTCTTCAGCCGCAGACATGAAATCCAGGCGGGATGGAATTGGAATCAAAGCTCGCTTTACCGTCAGTGCGCGGGGCAGCGATTGCAGCAAGGCGGTGGAACCGCAGCCGATCGCCACCTCGTCCGGTGAAACGTGATGCTTTTCCGCAACGGTTTCAACCAGCGCGGTGCAATCCGGATCAGCAAGGTTCGACAGCGAGCTTACACCGGCGCTGATCACCGCCCTCAACCACTCCGGCGGCCCGAGTGGGTTGACGAGGGTTGAAAAATCGAGGAGATCGGCCAACGTGCTTCCGGCGGAGAAACCGCGCTCATTCGGGTTAGTATTGCTGTGTTGCGGCCGGTCGGCGCTTTTAGAAGGTCTCATACGTCAATTTTACACCATTGTGTATACTCTATACCATTCAATCCAGGAGGCGTGTGAGTTCAGTTCTGCGGGAATCATGCCCGATTACACAACCCACCCCCACCCTCTCCCCCATTGGTGTATACAATTGGATGAGGGAGAATAGATTATCCCTGCGTGAATCCCTTCCCCCTTTCAGGGGGAAGGCTAGGTTGGGGGTGAAGCTACCGCCCTCCAAAAATTCTCGCAAAACTGAACTGTTATCAGGAGGCATAATTTGAGCAAAGCACTCATCCCGATCATTGGTTTGACGATCGGGTTAACCGCTCTGGCGAAGGCCGCCACCCTTCATTCCATCTCCATCATCCCCGGAACCGCAATCGAAACCCAATATCTCCTCAAACAGGGAGGGAACCAGACCGTATCTCCCGGGGTGCGAAGCGCCGAGCCGGGCGCTTACTGGATCTACCGTTTTTTCCCACCGGCCGGCTCCAGCGTTCGGATCAAGATAAAATTCACCGGCTCGGTGAAAGCGGCGATCTACACCGATACCGGCCGTAAAATCCCAGTCTCCGTCCAATCCACGACGAGCGGAATTGAGCTGAATTTTAAGGTGCCGGCCCATTTTCCACTGGGGACCGACATCCGACTGCTCATTCGGGTTGCCAACCAACCTTCATTAGTGTCGCTGGCTCAGGTTACAACGATTGAGCCGGATCACTTCGGAAACGGACTGGGTGACCGGATTAACGGACTGATGGGCGCCGTTCCCGGCCGAGTGCCGGTGCCGGTACATTCCTCCAAAAGTCCAACCATAGCGATGGCTGCCGCCAGCCCCTTTTCCCCCAAAATCGCCTATCCGGCCGATACCGTTTTGCTCACCGGCAATGACCCGGATACGATCGGCTCCTGGAAAGACGGAGGGTATCGAGTGATCTGCGCGGGCGGTCTCTTCGCCGATTCCGCCTACGCCCGCCAACACCCCGACCAGCTTCAAATTAACCAATCGGGACAGCCGGTTAGTTTAGAGGACGGCCTCACTCCGCTTGTTCCAATGTTTTCCACCAACCAGGCGGCATCCAATTTTTTTCAAAGAGGCCTGAGCGCCGGCGCCCTTGGAATCTGTTTCCAAGACCCGGAATACGCCGCCCAAGCGGGCTACTCCGCCGGCTTTAAATCGGCGTACCAATCCACCTACAATCAGCCTTGGAGCGACCCCACGCTCTCAGTGGATGCGCGAATGGCCTCCGCTCAACTGATGGCCACGCTGGAACGCGAAGCGGCGACGGAGTTGCTCGACGGCGCTCAAAAGACATCGCCCAACTCGATGAGATGGGTCGAGCTGCACAGCCCCCTGACCACCGCACGAGAAGAGACGGTATCGCCGGCCGGCGCGATCAGCTCCATCTCATCCGTGCAAACGGTGCTGGGACAGGTCGGAGGGGCTGCGGCCGGCCGGCCGGTTCTGGATGACGGCGTTCCGCTTCCTCATCTTTTCAGCTTGGCGTACTTGAACGATTCCTATTTCAATGAGCTGACCCGCAGCACCGGCAAAAAGCTTTGGCTGGTGGTGTTGCCCCCACGACCCAGCGCAGTCGGCAATGGAGCGAAATGGCGAAACGCCTACGCCGACCTAGTTGCTGCTGCCCTGATGTTTCCGGATGTGAACGGATACGAGCTGCTGGCCCGCCCCACTGAAACGCTGTCCCAATTGTCGCTGCACCAGGTGACGGCGATTCTGTCCGTGCGTTCATTGCTTTCGCTGGCGGCTCAATTGCCGCGCCGCGTTTTTGAATTGGATGCGGGAACAGAAGGCGTCGGCATTTTTTTCATCCGATTCAATGGATTGGGAGCGGGAACCGCCGTCGCCCAGCGATTTAGATGGGTTCTTTGGATTAACGCTGCCGGCGCTTGAGAGCGGCATTCCGATCACAGTGCCGAGTCTGGAGCGAGCCGGCGACCCCGGTTATCTGCAGAAATACAAAGTTTTAGTCCTGCCCGCCGATTTGATGGAAGCCACCAGCGCGGCGATTAACCAAGCGCTGGCAAGCTGGATTAAATCGGGAGGAGTACTCTTAATATTCGGCGGCTACGACCCGTATAACCAGCAAAAGGCGGCGTGGTGGAGCGCGGCTGGCTTCCCGTCCCCGACGGATGAGTTGTTCCACCAGCTCGGGTTAAACCTGCAGCCGGCAACCGTCAGCAGTACCACCGCCCAACCGGATTCCGCGTTCACACTGTTAGGATCGGCTTTCAATTCATCGAGCCCAAACGTTTACAACACGGTGACCTACAACCTCGGCCCATTCACCGCTTCCGGCAGCGTCATCATCCGGATTGAGGATGCAACCTCCACCGCCGGCGCGCCGGTTTCAGTGCGGACGGTGGAGCTGTCGGTGAACGGCGCCCCTCAAATCGCATTCGCGGCCGGCACCGCGCTGGAAAGCCACTTTTTATCGCGCGATTCGAAAACTCGGTTTTCCGACGGAGCACGCACCGCCGCCGATGGAGGCGGGTGGGAGTATCGCTTCGATGTGCCGGTCGGTTCCCAAGCGACCCTCACCTTAAACATAGCGGGCGACTATCGGATACTGGCACGCATCGCGCTTCCAGCCGATCGGCGGTCACTGGCAGCGGCGGCCGATACCCCGCTGACCCAGCAGGATCCCAGCGTTGCACTGAAACCGCAATTCCCGGTGCTTACCTACCGGTCTTCGAACGTTGTAACCTCGCTCTACACGCTGAAAGAGACCGGCGGCGGCGATCTTCCCGGAATGGCTGGATTTATGGCGCGAATCGGCGGCGGTGCGATAATCTATGAGGGGGTCTCGAGCGGCCTGCTCGCCTCCAGCATGGAGGCGGTCCAATGGTACCGTGACCACCTCCAGTACGCCCTTGATCTCGCCGGATTATCGGCCCGGGAGAGTAATGCAATGGTCGTCCAACGGGGCCCGATCACGGTGGTCAAGACGTTCACTCGAAATTACTCCTTAAGGGGATCCTATCTGGATATCCTCTCCCCTCGGCTTTCTGTGATGAACGATCCGGTGTTGCCCTCCCATTCATGCGGGGTATATTTCGGCCCATTGCGATCACCGGCCATTCCGCAGCCGTTATGGTGCGCTGATCGCTTGGAAGCACAGACCCTTTCCGATCGCTTTACCGCTTTATTGGTTACCGGCCCGGCCGGCACGATCGGACGAATACGGATGTGGACCGCTGGTCGGAGATTGGCGGCGGCGAAAGCGCTGGACGAATTGGGCAGTACAACTCCTATATCGGTTCAGCCGGACGGGGACACTCTTCTCCTCTCGTACACCAATCAGCCCGGCGGCACAATTATTCGAATGGGCTGGCGCTGAGATCGGGCTGAGGCACCGTCACGCCGCGATTTCCGTTCCGTATGATTTTAATGGAACCAACGGCTGCCGCTCAACGTTTTACGATATGGGAATGCCTTGTCCGGCAACGTAATTGAGGGTAGCGAAGGCCGCACAAGTAGCAGTTCAGTTTTACGGGAATTTTTGAAGGTCGTTGGATTTCACCTCCGTCCTGAGATTCTATGGTTGGGTGTCAATGGCTTTTCCCCTTTCTGCCAGCAGGTAGGTGGGAGGAGCTTACGCGCCGATAATATAATCTCCCTCCCTCTCAGAGGGGGGGTGGATTATGTAAGCGAGAATGATTCCCGCGCGACTGAGCACATACAACTGAACTCATACGGCACAAACAGGGCAAGTTAGGTTGTATAATATAAGTACCCGCCACTTACACGGTGCGGGCATTGGCTCCAACGAGCTGTGGTCGGTAATTCTATATGACGAATTTACCGATAATGAGAGAGGTGCGGGTCATCGCTGGCTTTATATGCGGTTAGGTTGGAGTTCAGAGTGGTGTCGCATCGAACGCCGGTAATGCAGTACCCGGCAAAGGGGCTGAAGCGATTGGATACGCCAACGGACATGATTGATATAATATGGATTTATCCTGTGGGTTTAATCACGGATGCACTGACAAGGTATCCGCAACGATTAACCCGAGGTGAAATGGTTGGCCGGGCTTGAAAGGGAGGCAGCGGCTGGCAAAATTAGCCGAATATGAATTGTGAACATCGCTCCAGGTTGGGTGAAAGGGCCTAATTTGGAGAAATTGAAATAATCAAATTGCTAGCCAAGGTTGAATTCCCGGTCAAGAGCCGGGAATTTGTGTTTTTAACGATGCCCCAGCCGTATCTGGTATTAGAAGCGGATCGAAAGTTATGCATTAAGACCTGCCGGATGGGGGAGGGAATGGAAAATGAGTTCACCCATTAATCCAAGTGATTTTTTAAAACAGGCGGAAGAAAAGATGGAGCTGGAGCGCAAGTTGACCTGGGAAGGCACGTTTGCCGAATACCTGGATCTTCTAACGCAGCGGCCGCAAGTGGCCGATCTGGCTCACGCCCGCCTTTATGATATGATCGTAGCGGCCGACGTGGAGGACCGCGGTGACGACCAGCCCAAGAAATATCAGTTCTTCAGCAACGAAATTTTCGGGTTGGATCGCACGCTCCAGCAACTGGTGGAGGAGTATTTCAACCCGGCCGCCCGCCGATTGGACATCCGTAAAAGGATATTGATGCTGGTCGGGCCGGTCGGCGGCGGTAAATCCACCATCGTGACGCTGCTGAAAAAGGGTCTGGAGCGCTATACCCGCACCGATAGCGGCGGCGTCTACGCGATAAAGGGCTGCCCCATGCACGAGGAGCCGCTGCACTTGATCCCGGACGATCTACGGCCGGAATTTAAAAAGCAGTTCGGCATCCATATTGAGGGCGATCTATGCCCGGTCTGCCGCTATCATCTGCGCGATCATTACAAAGGCAAAATTGATGAGGTGGGCGTCGTTCGGGCGCTGTTTTCTGAGAAGCAGAGGATCGGAATCGGTACTTTCAAGCCTTCCGATCCAAAAAGCCAGGACGTGGCTGAGCTCACCGGCAGCGTGAATATTCAGGCGCTGACCGAATTCGGCCTGGAATCGGATCCGCGTGCCTATAACTTTGACGGCGAGTTGAACATCGCGAACCGGGGCTTGATGGAGTTCATCGAGATGCTGAAAGCCGAGAAGCGGTTCCTGTATGAGCTCAACACGGTCGCCGGCGAGCAGACCATCAAGGCTTCGCGCTTCGCGCTGATCTATGCGGATGTGGTGGTGGTGGCTCATACCAACGAATATGAGTACAACTCATATTTCAGCAATAAAGAGAATGAGGCGATGATAGACCGCATCTTCGTGGTGAAGGTGCCCTACAACCTGCAGGTCAGCCAGGAGATGAAAATCTATGAGAAGCTGATTGCGCAGAGCGAGGTGCAGGATGAGGTGGTTGACCTCACCAAGATGCATATCGCGCCCAATACCCTGCGGGTCGCCTCGATCTTTGCGGTGTTGAGCCGGTTGAAGCCGTCGAAAAAAAGCGGACTCAGCCTGATGACGAAGCTCAAGCTGTACAATGGTGAAAAGCAGGTCGGCGATTGGGATCAAAAGCACGTCCGGGAGCTGCGTGACGAGTACCTGGATGAAGGAATGACCGGTATCAGCCCGCGATTCATCATCAACCGGCTTTCGGCGGCACTGGTGCGGGGCGAGAAGAATTGCGTGGGGCCGATTGATGTCCTTCGAAGCCTGCGGGACGGCATCACCGAATACACCAGCTCCGAAGAGGAGCGCAAACGCCTGCTCGGCTTCATTGACGAGGCACGCAAAGAGTTCGATGAGGCGGCAAAGAAAGAGGTGCAGCGTGCCTTTGTCTACTCCTATGAAGAATCGGCCAAAACGCTGCTGGACAACTATCTGGACAATGTGGATGCGTTCTGCAATCACACGAAAATCAAAGACCCCATCACCGAGGAGGAGATGGAGCCGGATGAGCGCCTGATGCGCAGCGTTGAGGAGCAGATCGGCGTCAGCGAAAACGCGAAGCGCGAGTTCCGAGAAGGCGTGATGCGATCGGTCGCTTCTCTGGCGCGTCGAGGTCTGAAGTTCGATATCAGCTCGGATGAGCGGCTCAAAGAGGCGATCGAAAAGAAGCTCTTTTCCGATCTCAAGGACGTGGTTAAAATCACGACCTCCACTAAGACGCCGGATGAAAACCAGCTCAAGCGCATTAACGAGGTGGTCGACCGCCTGATAAACGAGCAAGGGTACTGTGCGGTCTGCGCCAACGAACTGCTCCGCTACGTCGGCTCGCTGCTGAACCGCTGATAATCGGCGGTAGCTGCCGGACTAATCGGTAGGTAGGCCAGTCATTAGGGAAAAATGATCAACTTTTCATTGAGCACCGATAAATGGGACCTGCATCGGCGGGCGGAACGCGATCGCGCCCGGCACAACGAAAAGCTGCGCGAGGTGATCAAGCAGAACCTGGGCGGCATCATCAGCCAGCAGAATATTATCACGGCCGACCGCGGCAAGATCATTAAAATTCCGGTCCGCGGGCTGGAGTTGCCGCGCATCCGATTCGATCCGGGCAAACGGGAGATGGTCGGACAGGGACCGGGTGGCACCTCGATCGGGGATGTGATCGGCCGTGCGATGCCGGACGGGCAGCCTGGCATCGGCAAGGAGGCCGGCCACGAGCCGGGCGTTGATTATTACGAGGCCGAGTTCACACTCGAAGAGCTGGCCGAGCTGGTGTTCGAGGACCTCCAGCTCCCGAACCTGGAAGAGCGCGGGGTGAAGCAGGTTCCCTCGGAAGCGGTTCAATTCAGCAGCATCAGCAAGCGAGGTGCGGCCGCCAATCTGGATCGAAAGCGTACCCTGCTGGAGGCCTATAAGCGCAATGCAAAGGCGGGCCGCCCCGGCTGGCAGATCCGCCGCGAGGACCTGCGGTATAAAACCTGGGAGGTTGTCACCGAACCCCAGCGCAACGCCGTCATCTTCGCGATGCGGGATGTCTCTGGCAGCATGGGGGAGTTTGAGGCTTATATCTGCCGCTCGTTCTATTTCTGGATGCTCCGCTTTCTAAAAAAGAAATACACCAGCGCCGAGATCATCTTTATCACCTGTCATATCGAAGCAAAGGAGGTCAACGAGACCGAATTCTTTGGCCACGGCGAATCGGGAGGCACCCGGATGTCGGAGGCGTACCGCCTGGCGCTGCAGATCATTGAGCAGCGCTACAACCCGCGTGAATGGAACATCTACCCCTTCTTGTTTTCCGATGGCTTTAACTGGGGTGATGCGGAGTGCGTAGACTTGATGAGGCAGCTCGGCGGCATCTCGAATCTGGTCGGATATGGAGAGATTGCAAGCGACGGCTGGGGCCAATCCGCCTCCACTTTCGCGCCGCTGGGCCAAGCCTACCAGGAAGCCTTCGCCGACGATCCCCGCATTGTGCTGGTACGAATTAATAGCAAAGAAGAGGTCTGGCCGGCGCTGAAGCGGTTTTTCAGCAAGCACCCGGAAATGCAGAGAGAATAGCTTGCGCCATCGTTAAGTCGGTGGCGTAAAATGACAGGTGTTAATGGCGGTGTGGAGAGGCAGTCCTTTCGTTTAAACCATTGGTTGCCGCCGCCGATTTTCCCGCCTGATCCAGATCAATCCGAAGACCAGCGCCCCCGCCCCAACTACAAAGGAGTTGGGCGTGGGAGTGACGCTGCCGGGTAGATTTGCGTCCTGAGCGGTGGTGCCGAATTGAAAGCTCACATTGGTAATCATATCGCCGGGCGTGAAACCGTTCAGCACGATATCTGCCCCGTTTTGAATGAGCGGCGAATTTAATCCGCTATCCCCGTTTTCCCCAACACCGCTGACCAAGCCGTAATCAGCGTTTACCACCAAGTTGCCGCTGCTGGGCAAGAACGTATTCTGAGGGCCGAATATCCCAAAACCAGCCGATCCAATGCCATACACGGCGGCGCCGGGAAAAGGGGCCAAACCGGTCATCTGTTTGAAAGCCCAGTATTGACCTAAATCGGCCGGATTCGTGTCTTTTCCGGTGGAGGTATCGGTGTAAAAGCTACTGGGGGCCAGTCCGATCGCGCCGGAGGACAATGAAAACGGTGAGGCCCCCCCATACCGTGAAATAGAGGGCCGACAATACATCCGCATTGGTGAGGGCGGGAGCCGGAGAGGTGTTAACGAAGGTGATATGCAGGTGATCTCCTTGAACGGTAAATGCGGCCTGCGCCGCCAGCGAACCTAGCTCGCCGGAATACACCTGGGCCAAAGCCGGCCCACTTCCCCCCAGCATAATGAGCACTGGCAGCAAAAAGCGCCAAGCGCCAGGGTAAAATCGCACTTTAGGCACTCCCGATTTTTTATTGCGTCAGCTTACTTCCGGCAATTCACGAGCTGACGTCATTCCAGGAGTGAACGTTGCAAGAACCGTGCCAAAACCTTTAAATGAAGGAGACCTGATCCGCGGGAGTGAATTATATGGGTACCCACTATGACCGTCCCTCCCCGCCATCTATCTGCCGGATACTGAGCGCATTCATGAGCTGCCGTGACAAGAAGAGCCATGACCTACGCAATTGACCCGGTTCTATCCTCAAACTATATCGCGCGATTCCGCCTTGAAACGCTAATTAAATTTTCGGGAGAACAACCTACCCATCTTCCGCCTCAAAGCAGCTATAGAGGTAGGGGGTCGCCGCCTCAAATTCGGCCGCGCAGGTGTCCACCATCTTGTAGGCCGACTTCAAGCATAATCGGCGGCAGATCGCCCTGATCTCCCGCTCGCTCACACCAGCGAAGTTAGCGATCACTGCATCGCTGAAGCCCATCCGCTTTGCCTCCTCCAACAAAAGACGGGCCACCCCATCTTCAGTCACTGGCAAATTGCGATGACCGGCAAGGGAAGCGATTTTGCTCCCATATTGCAATAACCGCGTTTCCACCTTGACCATCCCCTCCAGCTTGCGCAGGAACCAGGGGTCAACGTGGCTCAGAGCGGCCACCTCCTCGACCATCATCCCACGCCGGAACGCCTCCGTCATCGCAAACAGGCGCTCATCGGTGGGCATCGCCAGCCTCTCTTCAAGCTGCATATCGGAAAGCAGGTGGCTGGACTTGTCGCGCAGCCCGTAAATTCCAACCTCCAGCGACCGGATCGCCTTCATCAAAGCCGGCTCGAAAGCGCGGTCAATCGCCATCACCTCGCCGGTCGCCTTCATCTGAGTGCCGATGGCGCGATCGGCGGAGACGAACTTGTCGAAGGGCCAGCGCGGAATTTTCACCACCACGTAGTCCAGCGCCGGCTCAAAGCAGGCCAGCGTCTTTTGAGTGACCGCGTTTTGAATCTCGTCCAACTGCAGGCCGACCGCGATTTTCGCCGCCACTCGCGCGATGGGGTAACCGGTCGCCTTGGAGGCGAGCGCCGATGAGCGGGACACCCTTGGGTTAACCTCAATCACATAGTATTGAAAGCTTTTGGGGTCCAGCGCAAGCTGCACGTTGCAGCCGCCCTCAATCCCCAGTGCACGAATGATCTTCAGCGAGGCGGTCCGCAGCATCTGGTACTCCTTGTCGGAGAGGGTTTGGCTGGGCGCCACCACGATGGAATCGCCGGTGTGCACACCCATCGGGTCCAGGTTTTCCATATTGCAGACGGTGATGCAGGTATCGTTGCCATCCCGCATCACCTCATACTCGATCTCCTTCCATCCGAGCAAGCAGCGCTCCACCATGACCTGATGGCGCATGGAGAGTTTCAGGCCGCGGGTGACGATCTCGCGCAGCTCATCCGGCGTTTCCGCGATGCCGCCGCCGGTTCCGCCCAGCGTATAGGCGGGTCGCACGATCAGCGGCCAGATACCGGCCTCCAGCGGTGCTTCCAAATCCTCCCGCTTCTGAACGATCCAGCTCTCAGGGACCGGCTCGCCGATTCGTTGCATCAAAGCGCGGAACTCCTCACGATCCTCCGCCATCTGGATGGATCGTAGCGGGGTGCCCAGCAGCTCCACCTCGTATTGATCGAGGATGCCGGCCTCGGCCAGCTCGGTGGCCAGATTCAGGCCGGTCTGCCCCCCCAGGGTCGCCAGAAGTCCATCGGTGCGCTCCCGCTCGATGATGCGGGCGGTGAAATCCACCGTCAGCGGCTCGATGTAAACGCGGGCAGCCATCTCCGGGTCGGTCATGATGGTGGCCGGGTTTGAGTTGACCAGCACCACCTCCACCTCCTCCTCGCGCAGCGAGCGGCAGGCCTGGGTGCCGGCGTAGTCGAACTCGGCCGCCTGGCCGATCACGATCGGACCTGAACCGATCACCAATACTTTCTTTATTTCATCTCTTTTAGGCATTAGCTTTCCAATAATAGGTGGCTGGTTATTAAGAGCCTGTCTGATAAATTCCAGGAAAATATTTCAATATCGCTATATCATGCAATTATTAGTAAATCTCCTCACCCCCAACCCCTCTCCAAGTTTGGAGAGGGGAGCCGGATTTTGCCCAAAACTCTCGCCACGGTTC
>JAMCWF010000008.1:28577-56663 GCA_023481295.1 Armatimonadota bacterium
TAGGGGATTAGGTATTTTCAGAATACATTCATTTTGCAGCCGGATAAATCGATGTTAATTGGTTTGTCGGACACGCTCTTAAATGGGTTTAATTCTCATTCCCACAGAAGTGGGAACCCAGGTTTTTTCAAGCTGCGATAGTTTTTCAATTGCGATGGCGGCGACCCCCACCCTGGCCCTCCCCCTGAAATGGGGAGGGCTTAGCTTGCTCCCATTGCGATCTCCAGCGCGTTCACCGAGGCGGGCGGCAACGCGGTACGGTAGCGGTCGCCGCCGACCGGCTTCCAGTCGCCGGTTTTCGCCCGAACCCTATCCGGATTGGAATAATTATTGTAATCGTGGATGTCGCCGGCGGCCAGCGAGGTTTCGCGGACCCTGGTCATCTTCGTTTCCCCGAGAAGCTGAACCTCGATCTCAGCCGGTCGCCTCACCTCAACATTGGCAACCGTCAGCAGCAACCGGCCGTCCTTTCGTGAGGCTGACCCGCTCAGTTGCGGCAAACTGTCCTTTCCCCCGTCAAACGAAATATCCCCGGCCTGTATCTCGGTTCGAAGGGCGGTTGCGCCTTGATGGCCGGCGTACATTTTAAATACGTCGAAGTTCGGCGTCTTTACAAATTCGGGGCCGCCCGTATTGAACAGCGACTGCAGGCAGTTCACCAGCTGAGCCGGCGAAGCCATCACCACCCGGTCGGAGTGGCGGTTAAATATGTTAAGGGTGAGTGCGGCAACCAGGGCGTCGCGGATCGTCTCCGGTGATTGCAGCTCGAAACCTTTATTCAGCTCCGACCCGGCCGGATGCCAAGCGCCCCATTCATCCACCACCAGGCCGATACGATGCTCGGGATCAAAACGGTCAAGTGTCGCGGCCTGGTCGGTTACGATCTGCTCCATATAGGTGGCTTGCTTCAACTGCTGGTACCACTGGTCTTCGGTGTAGTGGATGGCGTCGCCGGCGTTGCCGCAGTAGTAGTGGATGGACCAGCCCTGAATGGGCGCGCGGGAAAACTGCTGCCAGTGGGTGAAAAAGCGGTTGGTCCAGTTTAAATCATTTCCGCTGGGCCCGCTGCCGATAAAGAAAAGGGGAACTCCATAGCCCGGAACCCAGGTTGTAAATCGTCGAAAAAGATCGCAGTAGTACTCCGGGGTCATATTGCCGCCGCATCCCCAGGCTTCATTGCCGATGCCCCAAACCTTCACCCGAAACGGATCTTTGCTCCCGTTCTTACGTCGCATTTCGGCCAGCGTGGTGGCGTCCAACCCAGGCGGGCAGTTGCAGTACTCCATCCAGCGTTGAAACTCCTCGGCGTCACCGGTGCCGACGTTGGCGGTGAAGTAGGGTTCGGCGCCGACCAGCCGGCAAAACTCCATAAACTCATGGGTTCCAAAAGCGTTCGGCTCGGTGGCATCGCTCCATCGTCCATAGCGGCGCGGACGATGGTCCCGCGGACCGACGCCATCCTCCCAATGATAAGCGTCGGCGAAACAGCCGCCCGGCCAACGGATGATGGGCGGTTTGACCTCTCGAAACGCCTCGACCAGCTCCTTTCGAATTCCATTGATGTTGGGGATTTTGGAGTTGACCCCCACCCAGATTCCATCGTAAATGACATGTCCAAGGTGCTCGATGAAATGGCCGTAGATGTTGGGGTTGATCGTCCCGATCACCTCGTCGGTCAGAATGTCAACCCGCACGGGGGACGAACTTCCACCATCGGCTGGAACGGTCTGAACCTGGCCGGCAACCGATATGCCGACCCCGGTCGCCAATGAACCGGCCACAAACTGTCGCCTCGAAAGCTTCTTTGGGGTCACATTGTCCTCCTTTGCCGAGCCGTGTATCAGGCGCCTCATCCGGACCTCCATCCGGCGACCGGGTAGAGGCCGATCGTCCAACGCTCCACTCGAAATAGTTTCATTCGTCGCCGCTGAGCAACCAGCTTGGGGTAATGCTTTACCCACCAGCGCTCTTTCCAGTTACCATCCAGGATTAACAGGTACTCGGGGCGACCGGCAAACCGGGAGATAGGATAGCGCCAGTTGCAGAGCTTCGGGATCACGTTAATCGCTCTAAACCGATTGTCAAGACAGAGACCGGGCGCCATATCGCCGATAATTACACTGTGGAGTGGCAGTATCCGCGCCAGCTCGCGGCTGACGTGATACTGACTATAAGACAGGGTGGTCAGCCAGCAGGTCAGCCAATAACCGTTCACCATCATCCACATCGCTACCGCCACGATCACCGCAATTTGGCTGGTGCGCTGCACCGATGAATCCGGTTGAATTGATTCAGCGCCCCTTCTTCGACCCACCCCGATGCAAAGCGCGGCGCCCACCACGAAGGCAGCGGCCAGATAATCGGTTGCGTGGAACACACTGTGATGGATGGCTACTTCAAGCGCATGGTAGGCCACCAATCCGCCCAGCAACCCCCGGCGAACCGCACCCGCCCAGCCATTTTCGGTGAAATGCTTAACCAGCAATCGCCAATATACCAGGCCGATGGCGGCCAGAGCCATCATCGCCGGGTAGACCGGCACGTAGTATCGGCTGGGCGAGTAGCTGATGATCGCCAGCATCGTCCATCCGAGCAGCAGCCACCAACTCAACAATCTCCGAATGGGATCCCTCCATCCCACCGGCGTGATAAGAGCCGCCAGCGCAAGCAAGAACACAACCGGGGTGTGGCGCATCAGGTAAGGCGTTTGGCCTCGCCAATCCCCAAAAACGGCGTGATCGAGGTTCAGCCAGAGGTGGCTTAACGAGCTCGGTTGAATCTGCTGAACGCGGTAGTAGTGATCCATTTCGCTGATGGCGGAATGATTCGGCCAATACCAGAACGCGAAATAGAGGATCGCCACCGCCATGACAGATGCAACGTAGAGCCAGCCGCCTCCCATTCTAATGGAAAATTTGGATCGGCTTTCTTCGCTCGCCGAGGCTTTTTTTGTTCCGGCCCAGAGCGCAAGCAGCGGGACCGGCACCAGAAAAAGGATGGAGGCCTTGGTTACGCATGCCGCCGCAACAAACACACCTGCCGCCGCCGGCCAATACCATTTCGCGCGGCTGCCATTCATCTGCTCAATCCATCGGACGCAGCCGTAGAATCCGGCAACCGCAAAAAAGGTGGCCGGCGTTTCCATCAGCGCCATGCGATTATAGAGCAGATTAACGTGATCAAGCCCCAGAAACAGGGTTGCCAGTCCCGCCGCCGACACGCCGAACGCCCGCCGCAGCGAGAGATAAAACAGCACCAAAGTAAACAAGCTCAATACCACTGAAATCATGCGAGCTTGGACCGAGCCGACCCCAAACAGCTCAAAAACCGCAACCTGCAGGTAGTGCAGCAGCGGCATCTGCAGCATATTGTTGAAATCGTCGGTTCGCGCGTGTCCAAACAAAATCACGTTACGGGCATTGTGAATGTAAAAGCCCTCATCGGTGAGCAGACCGGTGCTCCAATCCAGCCTAGGAAACGGGTCCGACCGAAGAGCCATCACCCTGAGAATCACCATTGCCGCCGCAATGAGCGACACGATGAGCCATCGCAGCCCGGTTCTGGTTTGACGAACATCGGTCGTGGCGGCGACATCGCTTAATGGCTTGAGCCCGGATTCGAGGGTTCGCCCGTTTCCGGTCTTCACCGCCCCGATTCCATCATCTGCACGAAGTCATCGAAATAGAGCCGGCTGTCGTTCGGACCCGGTGATGCTTCGGGGTGGTACTGGATCGAAAAGATCGGCAGCTCGCGATGGCGCAGCCCTTCTACCGTGCCGTCGTTGAGATTGATTTGAGCAACTTCCAGTCCGTCATGCAGGCGATCCGGATCAACCGCGTAGCCGTGATTTTGTGCGGTGATCACCACGCGGCCGGTATTCAGGTCTTTAACCGGATGGTTCCCGCCGCGATGGCCGAACTTCAGCTTAAAGGTACGGCTGCCGAAA
This sequence comes from Armatimonadota bacterium, assembly GCA_023481295.1. Classification (GTDB taxonomy): domain Bacteria; phylum Armatimonadota; class Chthonomonadetes; order Chthonomonadales; family JAMCWF01; genus JAMCWF01. Next base: position 32,524 of record JAMCWF010000008.1, read on the forward strand.
GCGCAGCCGATGAGCTGATTCCCCAGGCAGATACCCATCATCGGTTTCTTGCCGGCCAGCCGCCTAACCGTCTCGACGATGTAGCCGAGCTGCGCCGGGTCGCCCGGGCCGGGGCTGAGCGCGATACCATCCGGGTTGAGGGCCAGTATCTTTTCAGCCGGAGTGTCGCAGGGAACTACGATGGCGGCGCATCCCAGCGCGGCCAGACTTCGCATAATGTTGCGTTTGACCCCGCAATCCAGCAAAGCAACCCGAAGCCTCGTCTCGCCAACGGCGGGGCGCCATTCGTAAGGCTCCGGCGTGGTCACCCTCTTCACGAAATCAATTGAGGAGTAGCTCGGAGCATTTCGAATGGTGGATAAAAGGTCTTCACGCGACCCTTCGGTTGTGATCGCACCCATCATAACGCCGCTCACCCGCAGTCGTTTCGTTAAAGCGCGGGTATCAACACCCTCAATCCCGACCACCTGATGATCCCGCAAAAGCTGTTTCAAGCCGGTTTCAGCCCGCCAGTTGCTGGGCAGCTCGGCCGCCTCACGCACCACAAAGCCGGCAACCTGTATCTTCGAGGATTCAAAATCTTCAGCGGTAACGCCGTAGTTCCCGATCAGAGGATAGGTCAGCGTCACAATCTGGCCGGCGTAGGAGGGATCGCTTAAGATCTCTTGATAGCCTGTCATCCCAGTATTGAAGACGACCTCACCGATCACGGTGCCGGCTGCGCCCAGCGACCGCCCCTCCAACACGGTGCCGTCTTGCAGCGCCAGCAGCGCCCTCATACCGCCAACCCTCCGCTCAAATCAGCCGTTTCTGAGCAGTGATCCGGGCCGATATCCACGATCCGGCCGCCCAATACGGTGAAGAGAACCTTCCCCTGCAGCTCCATGCCTTCAAACGGCGTGTTTCGTGACTTTGACTGCACCTGACCGACGCGAACGGTCCAGCGGCGATCCAAATCCAAAATCGTGACATCAGCAATTGCCCCCGGCTTCAAGGTGCCGCCCGGCAATCCTACAATTTTTGCCGGGGAAAGAGACATTCGAGCGACCATTTCATTTAAGGTCAGGATGCCGGGCTGCACCAGATAGGTATAGGCAAGGGCGAAGCAGGTTTCCAATCCTATAATGCCGAACGGGGCCCGGTCAAACTCTTGATCTTTTTCATAGTCGGCATGGGGCGCATGGTCGGTTGCAATGACATCAATGGTTCCATCCGCCAGACCTGCCTTGATCGCTTCCACATCTTCCGGGGTCCGCAGAGGCGGGTTCATTTTAGCGTTCGTGTTGTAGCCGGCGCAAGCGGCATCGGTCAAGGCCCAGTAGTGGGGGCAGGTCTCGCCGGTGATCGGCAGGCACTCCTTTTTGGCGCGCCGGAGCAGCTCCACCGTTCCGGCGGTTGAGATATGGAGCAGATGCAGGCGGCAGCCGGTCAGCCGTGCCAACTCGATGTTACGGGCGGCCGCAATATCTTCCGCGATCGCCGGCATACCGGGGAGACCCAATCGGGTCGCGGTCGCCCCTTCGTTCATTGAGCCGCCGGCGGTCAGGGACTTTTCCTCTTTGTGCGTCAGCACCGTTAAACCGCACTGATGGGCGTACTCCATCCCCCGCCGCATCGCCTCGGCATTCTGGATAGGGAAGGCATCATCCGAAACGGCCACAATTCCGGCCGCCTTAAGGTCCGCCATCTCGGTGAGTCCGCTCTCCGCCCGATCATTAGCGCTTCCACCCCTTTCAGGGCGTTGAATGGCTCCGATCGGATGCACGCGGGCATAGCCGTATCGCTCCGCCAACTCGATGATTTGGCTCACCACCGGCGCGTCGGCGATGGGGGGATTGGTGTTGGGCATGCAGCAGACGCCGGTGAACCCGCCGCCCGCCGCCGCCCGCGTGCCGCTTTCGATGTCCTCCTTATATTCGAAACCGGGCTCTCGCAAATGAACGTGGATATCAATCAGTCCCGGAGTCACCACTAGGCCGGAGACATCACGCCGCTCTGCCTCCGCCGAACCGCTGCCGGGTGAAACAATTGCGGCGATCTTGCCATCTTCGATGAGCAGGTCAGCGATCCGGTCTATATTTTGTGAAGGATCAATCACCCGCCCGCCAGCAAGCAGCAGCTTCATTCTTTTTCGACTCCCATCAATTGATAGAGCACCGCCATGCGCACCGCCACCCCATGCGTCACCTGGTCAAAGATGATGGAATGACATCCATCGGCCACATCGGCGCTGATTTCAACACCGCGGTTCATCGGACCCGGATGCATCACCAGGGCGCCCGGTTTTGCCCATTGCAGGCTATGCCCCGAAACTCCCCACAGTCGGGAGTACTCTCTCAAGCTAGGCAGCAGCCCCCTCTCCTGGCGCTCAGTCTGTAATCGCAGCACATTGATCACCTCGGCCCCTTCCAATCCCGATTTGAGATCGTCGCAAACGGTCACTGGCAACGACCGACAGTCGCCGGGCATCAGTGTTTTCGGGCCGGCAAATTGCACCTTTGCCCCCAGCTTTGAAAACCCCCAGGCGTCGCTGCGGGCTACCCGGCTATGCGCAATATCGCCAATGATCGCGAGGGTGAGTCCGCGCAAGTCAAAGGTATCAAGCCGGTCGAAATGATCACAAACCGAGAAGAGATCGAGCAGTCCCTGGGTTGGATGCTCGTGGCGGCCGTCGCCGGCGTTAATAACCGGGACATCCAGCTTCTTGGCCGCATATTCCGCGGCGCCCGAGCAGTGGTGCCGGATGACCAGACAATCCATTTGAAGCGCCTGCAGCGTTCGTACCGTATCCTGCAGCGATTCCCCTTTGGTGACGCTGGATTGAGCCACCGCCACATTGATCGCTTCCGCACTGAGAATTTTAGCCGCCATCTCAAAGGAGGTGCGGGTTCGGGTGGAGGCCTCGTAAAAGAGGGTCACCATCGCACGTCCCCGCAATGTGGGTACCTTCCGCACCGGCCGGGAAAGAATCTCCTTAAATCCGGCCGCGCTCAACAATAGCCGGCGGATATCATCCGCCGAGATATCCTCTAATCCCAGTAGATTTCGCAATGTTCTCCCCCGCCGCATTCAATGGTCGATCGTTCCCTGTCTAGCCGCATCACCGGAGAAAATGCATTTTTCGATCCAAACCGCATCCTCGCCGTCCATCTCCCGCAGATGAACCACCACGTGCTCGACGATGGCGGTCGGTAAGTTTTTGCCTACGTAGTCGGGTCGAATCGGCAGTTCCCGGTGCCCGCGATCAATCAGGGCTGCCAGTTGGATGGAGGCGGGCCGCCCCAGGTCAACCAGCTCGGTAATGGCGGCGCGCACCGTCCGGCCGGTGAAAATCACCTCGTCCACCAGCACGATCCGCTTGCCGGCCACATCAAACGGGATGACGCTGGGGCCGACCACCGTCTGCCGATCGCGATAGTCGTCCCGGTAGAGGGCCACGTCGAGCTTGCCGGTGGGCGGCGATTTGCCCTCGATGCTTTCAATGAGCCTGGCCAGACGTTCGGCAAGCGGCGCTCCCCGCGTCACGATCCCTACCAGCGCCAGCCGATCGGCTCCTCTGTTTCGCTCCAGTATTTCATGCGCGATACGGGTTAAAGCCCGCCGCATCTCGTCGGCATCCATCACCTTGACGGCATCGTTCAAGTGGATGTTGTTACTCAATACCCATCTCCATCTCTTCGCTGCTCAAATCCATATCAGCAGGCATAATTAAAGCGCCTCCCTCCCGGTTCCAAGAGAGGCGCTAAATCCCCCGCCCTATCGAATGAACAGTCAAGTTCCGATCGCGGTGGTCGCCCTTTTGTGGCCTCGCAGGACCCAGTTAAAAGGGATTTCTACCAAATTGTATGAGTAAAGTTTACTCCTCACGACCGCCGCTGTCAAGTGAGGGCGGGACCAGCTCGTTCAGTTCAAATCAATCGGCTGGACTCACCAAGACCCTGACCCGCCGCTCGAGCCGCTGCTCGACTTCGATGGCGTATCCTGCGTTGAGGCTGATATGGTGCTGATGTTGACCGCATCCAGACCGCCCCGTTTAAACTCCTTGCCTCGAACCTTCACCTGGTCGGCCACGTACTTCATCAGCTTTGTGTTGGGATCGGTGCCGCGAGGGGAAACGATCAGGTAGACCTTGCCGCTGTGGGTTAAAAGGCCGGCCGGCGCCCCCGCTTTGAGGCACATTAAGGCACACTGCTTGTGACCGGCGCCATGCGCTCCCGCCGCCATATAGCAGTTGAGATCCACGACCTCTCCGGTTAGAGTGACCGTCTTGGGATCGGCTTTTTGATGGTTTCGCTTCTGAGAGTTGGAGCTTTGGCCCCACATCTGGCCGAACGCCAGTATTGAGAGCGACCCCATCAACGCCAATGCGATGACCAAAATCATGATCCGCTTCATTTTTGACCCTCCTTTAAGGATTGAAGGCAAACGACTTATCCTACCTCAAAGTATTTAGCCTGTCAACATATTTTACGATGGGTATGAGTATAGTCTTACGGAATCATTCTCGATTACACAATCCACCCCCACCTCAACTCTCTCCCTCATAGGGGGAGGGAAGTCAAGATTATCGGTGCGTGAATCCCATCCCCCTTCTAGGGGGAAGACTGTCGTTCGATTGCAGTATGGTCAGAGGCGGCTTTGTTATTCATTATCCACCACCGACACCCTAAATCATACAAGGTGACGATGGAGGTGAAATCCAGCGCTCTTCAAAAATTCCCGCAAAACCGGACGGTTACGCTGGATCCCGCTGCTTCGTCATTCCCGCGAAAGCGGGAATCCAGTCCCTCGCCCCGGCAAGTGGGGATGAAGATACTCTGATGGCATGTTATCACATGAGGAGAAAAGCCCGCGAAAAAGATTTATTTTCAATTCAAGTTGAAGGGGCGATTTACGAGATGTCAGCGGATTGATCGTATAAAATTGCCTACTGTCGTTACAACCTGCTAAAATGAAAGCGTAAATAATTTATTCCAACTCTGCTACTGTTTTACGCTTTCGATTGCATTGAGTGGAAAAGGAGTAGGGGGACAGAATGTGGATATATTGGCTGGCCGGCAGCGTGGCGTTCGTAATCTGGCTTTCTCGAACCGCCAGCTTACACTGGAGCGCGATGAGAGTGGTGCGATTGGACAGGGCGCCGGATGCAAACACCGAAACGCTGCCGCGGCTTTCCATCGTTTTAGCGGCTCTCAACGAAGAGCATGGCATTGAGCCGGCGCTGAAAACCCTGCTGGCTCTCAGCTTCCCCAATTTGGAAATCATTGCGGTCAACGATCGCTCCACCGATCGTACCGGCAAAATACTGGATCGTCTAGCGGCTGAAAACGATCGCCTGCGGGTCTATCATATCCATAACCTGCCATCGGGATGGCTCGGTAAAAACCACGCCCTCCACTTCGGCAGTCAGCACGCCTCCGGTGATTGGATTTTATTCACCGATGCCGATGTCCATTTTGAGCCGGCCGCATTGAGCCGTGCTATGAACTACGCGATCTCACAGCGACTCGACCACCTTGTCGTGATGCCGGAGCTGATTTTAAGCGGCCGATTGGAGAAAATCGCGGTGAGCTTCTTCATGACGATGCTGATCTTTCGCCAGCAGATATGGAAAGTGCCGGATGTTCGCAGCAATGCGCACATCGGCTTGGGCGCCTTCAACCTGGTTCGCGCCGAATCCTATCGAAGGATGGGCGGTCACGCTGCCTTACCAATGGATGTCATAGACGACGTGAAGCTGGGAAAGCTGATGAAGGAGGCGGGGGGTAGGGCCGACTTCGTGCCTGGAGGTTCGATGGTGAAGGTTCAATGGGTGAATGGAGTGGGCGGATTGATCAGCGGACTCACCAAAAACGCCTTCGCCGGCTTAAATTACAATGCCCTTCATGCCATTGGCTCATCGCTACTGCTGCTGGTGATCGGCTTTTGGCCGTTGGTCGGACTTTGGGTCGGGCCGCTCTTACCGCGACTCCTCTCATTAGGGACCATCGCCTGCATGGTCTGGGCGCTGCGGCTGGCGCCGCCTTCTCCTCGCGTCTCACCGCTTTACGGGCTCTGTTACCCGATTGCCGCCCTGATACTAGTCTACATCATACTCCGCTCCATGGTATTCGTCTACCGAGATAAGGGCGTGGTCTGGCGAGGCACCCACTACTCATTGGCAGAGCTTCGCCGCGGCCTGGTTTAGCGGTGGCTTATGAGATGGTTGAAAAACTCGCTGGAGCATGCCGCTTCGTCATTCCCGCGAAGGTGGGAATCCAGTTCAATAAAACGATGGAGGATTGTATGTCTCTTTGCAAGACACTCGCGCTCTCGCTCATTGTTCTCGTTATGACCGGAATTGCGCGGCGGCCGGCCGTTGCGGCCTCGCTTTCGGAAGTTTCCGTTACAACCTACGGGGCCAAGGGTGACGGCAAAACCGATGATACCGCCGCCTTTCAAAACGCGCTGAACGCGCTCTCCCCAGCCGGTGGAATCGTGAAGGTGCCGGTCGGCAACTATCTCATCAATACGCACCTGGTGATCCCATCGAACGTTACGCTGGAAGGCGTCTGGACGGCGCCCACCGCCTTTTCCCAATACCACGGCAGCACTCTGCTGGCGGTGGAGGGGGCCGGCTCATCAACCGGCACTCCCTTCATTACGCTCAACACCAACTCGGTATTGAAGGGGATCACCATCTATTACCCAAACCAAAATCCATCCAAAATCGTTCGCTACCCCTGGTGCATCGCCTGCGCGGGCAGCGACGATGCCTCCATCGTAGATTGCCTACTGGTCAATCCTTATCAGGCGGTGGATTTCGGAACCCATCCTTCCGGACGGCATTTCATCAACGGCCTCTACGGGCAGCCGCTACGCCGGGGCATCTATGTGAACCAGTGCTACGATATCGGGCGCATCGAAAACGTGCACTTCTGGCCGTTTTGGAACTGGGATGAGAAGACCGGTATTCAAAACTGGCAGCTCACCCATGGGGAAGCGTTCATCTTTGGGCGCACCGATTGGGAGTACGTATTCAATACCTTCGTGCTGGGTTACCACATTGGGTACCGCTTTATTCAGACCAAACAGGGCGCAATGAACGGAAACCTGCTTGGAATCGGCTGCGACGGCAGCAACATTGCGGTTGAAGTGGATGCCACCCAACCCTACGGATTGTTGATCACCAATGGGGAGTTCGTTAGCTTTCTCGGCAACAAACCGACCGAAGTGGTCGTGTCGCCCAGCTATAATGGGGTGGTTCAGTTCAACAACTGCGCCTTCTGGGGGCCGGCCCACCAGATCGCCCATATCGAGGGCAGCGGCACCGTTTCGTTCAGCGGCTGCAATTTCGTGGACTGGAATCGGAATAACAACGGCACCCCAGCCATTGACCTGGAGGGCGGCAACCTTATCGTGAACGCTTGCAACTTCAAGAAGGCCTCTCCGCAGATAACGTTGGGAGGGCAGGCTCAGTCGGCCATCGTGATGGGAAATTTAATTGGCGGCCCGCTTTCGGTATCGAACCCGGCCCACGCCAAGATTCAAATCGGTTTAAACATAACCGGAAAGGCGCCGGCAAAACCAAAACTCAAACAAAAACGCTAAATCAACTCGATTGATAGCGGCCGCCTTGTATGAGTTCAGTCCAGCGGGAATTTTTGGAAGGCGGTGGATTGTGTAATCGAGAATGATCCCCGCAGTACTGAACTCATGATTTTGGTTGACGGAAAATTCGGAGATTGGATATAATGTAATGCTTAGGGCGCCATCGTTCAGCGGATAGGACAACGGGTTTTCATCCCGTAAACCGGGGTTCGATTCCCCGTGGCGCTACCAATTTATGCGGCGGATTTTTCTATCGGGTGAGACGTTAAAGTGCCGAGGTGGCGGAATTGGCAGACGCGCACGTTTGAGGGGCGTGTGCCGCAAGGCGTACGGGTTCAAGTCCCGTCCTCGGCACCATATCGAAATCACGAATTCATTCCCGACTCTTTCCGGCCGGCGAGCGGCATTGCCGGAGGGAAGCGTCAGCGGGAGAGGGGCCGATAATCCGCCGGTGAATTCCTTATTGACCTCCGCTTGGGCCGTCCTCTTCGATCTCGACGGCACGCTGGTGGATACTCGGCTCGACTTTGACCGCATGCGCATCGAAATGCGCCGGTTGTCGGCCTGGTATGGTGCATCCGCCACTGCCGAAAACGACATCCTTCTCATTGTGGAATCGGCCTTTCTCCATCTGCGGAGCGAATGCGGTGAGGAGATCGCCGAGCGATTCCGTGAAGCCGCATTCAGTCGTTTGGCTGAGATCGAAGCGCCCGCCTGCAACGGCGCCCAACTTGTTACCGGTGCGGCCGATCTGATCCGTGGGCTGAAAGCTCGAAACGCGGCGGTTGGTGTAGTGACCCGCAACTCCCGCTCGATAAGCGCCCGGATGCTCGATGATTGCGGATTGGAGGTGGATGTGCTGTTGACTCGGGACGATGTGCCCCGAGTCAAGCCTGATCCCGATCATTTACTGACCGCACTTAAGGCGCTGAAAAACCGCTTCCCCGATGAGCGGCGCAACGCGGTGATGATCGGCGATCATTGGATGGATGTGAAAGCGGGTAAGGCGGCCGGCTTGAAGGCGGTTGGAGTGTTGCGCGGGCGCGATCCGACCCCTTATAATGAGGCCGGAGCCGATCTGCTGGTTCAAGAGCTGGTCGAGCTGTTGGGCTAGCACCATGCAGGTTTCAGTGATTATCGTCAACTGGAACACGGCCGGATTTTTAAGGTCGGCGCTCAACTTGCTGTACAGTGAGCCGGTAGACCCGCCGCTGGAAATCATCGTGGTGGACAACGCTTCCAGTGATGGGAGCGCCGAGATGGTAGCGGGCGAATTCCCAGCGGCCATCTTAATCGCCAATGGTCGTAACGAAGGCTATGCGAAGGCCTGCAATCAGGGCATCGCGCGAGCGAACGGCGAGTACATCTTGCTGCTCAACCCGGATGTGGAGGTAAAACCGAGCACAATAGTCCGTACTGCGCAGTGGCTGAGCCGGAATCCGGATAACGCCGCGGTCGCGATTCGACTTCTATCGCCGGATGGCAGCGTTCAGCACTCAGTACGGGGGTTTCCGAGGCCGATGGCACTGTTCTGGGAGGTGAACGGTTTCGCTAAAATATATCTAAAGAGCCGTTTTTTCGGCGCTTATCGGCAGCGATACTTCAACTATAGCCGGTCGTCCGAAGTGGAGCAGCCGATGGGTAGCTTTCTATTGATTCGCCGTGAAGCGCTGAACGCAATCGGGCTTTTGGATGAAGAGTTTCCCATCTTTTTCAACGAGGTGGACTGGCTCTATCGCGCTCACCGGCTGGGCTGGAAGATATACTATCTGGCGGATGAAAGCGCGATCCATTACGGCGGAGCAGCGACTCGGTTAGTGGCGCCAGCGATGGCATGGGAATCGCGCTGCGGCCTGCTTAAATTTTATCGGAAGCACTACCGTTCCCCGCTTTTCGCGCCCGTATACTGGGTCGTTGTGATCGCTTCTTGGCTGCAAGCGGTGTGGGTCAGTCGAAAGCGGGCGCATGAAGCCGTCGGCAAGGCGGGCTGATGGACCTCTCGGTGGTGGTGCTCAATTGGAATGCGGGTGAAGATTTACGCCGGTGCTTGCAATCACTGACACCGCTGCCATCCGAAATCGAGATGGAAGTCCTTGTGGTGGACAACGCTTCCTCCGATTCGAGCCGCGCAATGGTGGCGAATGAATTCCCCGGCGCTCGGCTGATCGTCAATAAGACCAATTTGGGATTCTGTGCTGGCAACAATGCCGCATTGCCGTATGTTATGGGGCGGTGGGTGCTCTTTTTAAACCCGGATACGGTCGTGCATTTGGGTGCGCTGGCTGCGATGGTGCAATATGGCGACGCCCACTCCGAGGTTGGAATTATCGGGCCGAAACTGCTCAATCCGGATGGCAGCCTTCAATACAGTTGCCGGCAATTTCCCGATTTGGCGGCCGGTTTTTTTCGCAAAACGCCGCTGGGGCGGTTGTATCCGAAAAATCGGTACGCGGCCAACTATATTATGAGTGACTGGGATCACTGCAGCACTCGCGAGGTGGATTGGTTGTCGGGTGCCGCAATGATAACCCGGAAGAGCCTGCTGGATGAAATTGGGGCATTCGATGAGGACTACTATATGTTTTGTGAAGACGTTGATCTCTGCTACCGAGCCTGGAAATCGGGTTGGAAGGTGGTTTACCTGCCAGAAGCGGTGATAACTCATCGAATTGGGCGCAGCACCGATCAGGTGCCGGTGCGCAGCACCTATCTATTTCATCGAAGCATGTACCTATTTTATCGGAAGCATTACCGGTCGAAGATACCCATCGCGGTGAGGCCGATCATCCTGCCGGGAATCGTATTGAGGGCGGTGGGTCAGATCGTCCGTTATCGCGTAGTTCGATGGTTTAGGCGGGCACATCGTTGGATGATGAAACGATGAAACGAGCAAGCGTACAGTCATCGGTTAAAAAGACGGCTCATCCCAGCGGTTCCGATAAACAAGCGGGGCTGGTTATCCAATGGCCTACTTTCCGGTTTCAGCATCTTGCCCTGTTGCCGCTGATTATCATTTTATTGATCGCTCCGGTCTGGGCCGCCAACCTGACCGCTCTATCCCGTGCCAACCCGGTTTTCACCTCCTTTCCCCGTGCGATCGGGTTGACGGTCATCATTTTGCTGGCCGGGGCGATGATGGTGCTGGCTTTCCCTTACGCCGGGCGCTCGATGCAATGGGCGCCTCGCGGCGCCGTTGCAATCTCGTTTACCGGTCTTGTCGCGTGGACGATCCTATCCGGGTTCTTCACTGCCTTCCCTTACGATGTCGCTTTAAACGAAGCGCTGCTCGTCTCCGCACTTATGGTCGGCTGGATGATTTCCCGCACCGACTGGCCGCTGGATTACACCTTTTTCGTCGCGTTGGCCCTCTTTTTTATAGCAAGCTGGGTGGGAGGAGTTGGAATCCGCGAGTACCTTGAAAATTGGCGCGGCGGCAATCCTAGTTGGCGTGTATTCAGCTACTTTGTCAATCCCGACTTTTTAGCCGGTTTTTTGGTGATGACGGTGCCGATCACGATTGGTCTCTACCTTTCAGCGGTCGAAGGGACGGTACGGCTCTGGCTTGGTTTTGGACTGATCCTCCAGTGCCTCTGTTTGGTCCTTACCCAATCTCGGTTTGGATTGGTCGTCTTTGTTTTTGTAGTTGGACTGTTCATTGTGCTTGGCATTCGTCTACGGCTGTTCAATTCCGAGGTAAAGCGTCGCGGCCGCCCCTTAGCGATCTTGGCTGGTTTGGCCGCGCTGGCCGCAATCGGTCCGGTGGCAAAGCGGTTCATTCAAGCCGGCATTCAATCGTATTCGGCGCATTTTCGAGTGATGACCTGGATCGGGGTGCTGAAGATGATTAAGGCTAGCCCCATCGTTGGAAGCGGTTATGGCACCTTTAACAGCACCTATCCACCCTATGCTGTTGTGGGTACCACCGAGCATGCCCACAACAGCTTTTTGCAGCTCGCCGCCGAAGCGGGAGTTCCAGCTATGTTATTGGCGGCCATAGGTATCGCGGCCGTCGTTTATACCGTTTATCGCCAATTACGATCTCAGCCGAAAGATGAAGTCGGCCAGATTTTGGTATTTGATTCTACCGAGCTGTTGATGACCGGCGCCTTGTGCGGCATATCGGGCGCCATTCTCCGCAATCTGTTCGATTCCGATTTTTATGTGATCGCCAATCTATTTACGTTCGCCGCCCTGGCTGGAATAAGCCTTCGCCTTTGCCATCCCCAGGCGCCGGTGCGCGAAACCGGCACGCTCACCCGTTCGACCTGGGTTTCGCGGGGATTTGGCTCACTAGTCGGGCTGGCTCTGCTCTGGGTTGGTCTAGTCACCACAATCGGCCGTGTAGAGGCATATCAGGCCGGGAAAGCGCTCACTACCGGCGATATGCTCGTCGGCTACAAACGCGCGCTCGTCGCCAACCCATACGACCCGGCTGTCTGGCGGGCCATCGCATGGGTGTACGTTTTGTACGGCAACGGCGGTCAGGCGGAGGTAGATATCAATCATGCGCTGTCGCTCGACCCATCCGCGAAGACCTATTTTCAACATGGACAGATGCTTGTGCGGATGAATAATTTCAGGCTGGCCATTCAGAGCCTTCAAGAGGCCTTGCGCCATGACTCCCACAACACCCAGACGATGGTGAAGCTCGCTCAAACCTATGAGATGGCGGATCAACCGGATGCGGCGATGGGGGTCTATCAACAGATTGCGCGTCAGTTCGATACTCCGTATGCCAAAATACGTGCGATCCCGGAGCTGGTCGAAACCAATTACGCAGTGGCCTTTACCAAGCTGGGAGATGCGGCGCTCGAGGCCAAAAATTGGCAGCAAGCGGAGCTGGATTATCTCCGATCGGTTCGCCTTTTACACGATTGGTGGAAATCTCGCCACGCCCCGTTGTATCTGGTTTCTATAGCCCCGGAGAAGGTTAAAATGCTTAAAGACCTGTATCGCCATACGCTGGCTCAATGGCTGGTAACCCTGCAGCACGCCGGCGCCTCCACCAATCAGGACAAGGCGATCAAGTGGCTGCAAGAGCTCAATCAACATCAGGAATGATAAGGCAAGTGAGGATAGGGGCTCGGCGTCGGCCGCTATCAATTACGATCCGGTTGAGCCGAATCCGCCATCGCCGCGTGTGGTGTGAGGGAGCGTGTCGGTAACGATCGGCTGAACCTGGATAACCGGCGCGAAAACCATCTGCGCGATCCGATCACCGCGATGGATGGTATAGGGTTCCGACCCCCAGTTTATCAGCACCACCTGAATCTCCCCGCGGTAATCGCTGTCGATGGTGCCCGGTGCGTTGACCATTCCGATGCCGTAGCGGGAGGCAAGGCCGCTGCGAGGCCTGATTTGCGCCTCGTAATGGGGCGGAAGCATGATCTGAATTCCGGTTCCGATCAGCCTCCTTTCCATCGGATTCAGGGTGATGGATTGGTCGATCGCGGCATACAGGTCTAGGCCGGCGGCGCCATCGGTGGCGTATCGCGGGATCGGAAGTCCGGCGGCATGGGGAAGTTGACGAATCATGACCCCAATGGGTGCTTCCATGAGTACCTCATCAGATTGGATTCCAATGGAATTAATCGCATCCCAGCGGGTATTTTAATCTTTTAGTGAGGCGGTGGATACCTGCGCCTCACCCTCTTCTGGGGGTGCGAGCGGAATTCGAAACCAGAAGGTAGACCCCATGCCCGGCTCGCTCTCAATCCAGATTCGGCCATGGTGAGCCTGTACCAGATGCTTTACCAGGAACAAGCCGATGCCGGTTCCCCCCACTTTACGGGTATCGCGATTATCCACGCGGTAGAATCGGCTGAAGAGTTTTTTCTGCGCCTCTTTTGGAATGCCGATTCCCTGATCGGTGACGCCCACCAGCACCGCCCCGTCGGACTCCAGGCGAGCCGTGATTGTAACGGTTCCGCCATCCGGTGAATATTTGATGGCATTGTTGACCAGGTTCATCAACATCTGCTCGATTTTATCATGGTCAGCTTTCAACTCAATCGATTCGGGGTTGAAATCAATGACCAGTTTATGTTTTTCCGTCATTGCACGCTGAGTATTGACGACCGTCTCTGCGATCTGGCGCAGGTTGATCAGCTCCCAATTCAACTGCAGTCCGGCGTTCCGTTCAATGCGGGAGACGTTCAGCAGGTCGTTAATCATCCGCGAGAGGCGGTCGACCTGTTGATCAATGATGGAATAAAACTCACGGCGTGTCTCCACATCGTAGTACCCGGAGGTATCATCCAGCAAGGTGCGGATAAACCCTTTGATGGGGGTTAGCGGTGTTCTCAATTCGTGAGAGACCACCGATACGAATTCGGTTTTCATCCGCTCCACGTTGCGGATTTCAGTGATGTCATTAAAGATGATGGCGTATCCGATAGGCTGTCGATCCTCACCACGAACGACGGCCGATTGGACCTGGAAAAATCGCTCCTCATCGCCCATTAAGATGGATATCTCATCCGGCGATTTTTCAGCCTCCTCCTCCTCGCTGATGGTAACCGATTCACTGAGCAAATTTGAGAGGATAGAGTTGCACTTATCGTGTTTAATCACACTTTCAAAATGGTGGTTGACGGGGTCTTCTTCAATATCAAACATCTGGCGGGCGCGCGCGTTCATCTGCATGATCTTGCCGGAATCGGAAACTAAAAGCAATCCTGCGTGGAGGCTCTCGATGGTATGGACCAGCTTTTCTTTCTCTTCAATGATCTCCTGGAACATCTGAGCGTTGGTGATGACGGCGGCCGCGTTTCGGGCCATTCGATCGAGCAGTCGGACATCCTCCTCGATAAACTCACCGCCATAGCGCTTGTTAAATGCGTACAATATGCCCACCGTGCGGCGGTCAATGAGGCGATTGTCGACATCGCGATGCTCGATGACCAGCGGCACCGCCACGCCGTTGCGGATGTGCAGCAAGGCCACATTTTCCTTGATGGTTCGTGGATCCGAAAGCGCGTCGTGAAAGATGGCGGGATTGCCGGTGCGAAATACTTCGCCCGCAATACCCTGCGTGATGGGGACCCGAAAAAGCTTTAGCTCTTTATCGCTCATTCCATAGGAGGATGTCCGACTGCTCGGCTCACCCGATTCTTTATCCAATATCATGATCACGCACTTCTCAGCTTGCAAAATCATCGCAATACGCTGAACCATGCGCTTGAGCGTCTCTTCAAATTCGCTGACCGCAATCGGCGCCTCGGTCATCTCGGCGGCCCGGCTGTCCCGCTCCAACCGCGCCACCATCCGGTTCTTTTCGGCCAGCTCCGCCTCTAACTGCGCAATTCGAGTGCGTAGATTTTGGGTATTTTCATCATTCATTAAATAGTATCCCCGATGAGTCTCGCATTATCGTGCAAACGCAAAAATTATACCAAAGTGACTCAAAAGCGTCAACACTGATTGCCGCTTCGATTGCGGCTCAACTTATTGAGACACCGCCATTATATTCATACGAATTTCTAGGACTCAAAGTACTTCGCATCGATTTCAGCCGGTCTTTGGGCGGCAAAAAGGGCGAAGCACCGGCTCCCTCATCATACCGATGCTTCGCCCCAGGTACAATCAGCGTAGAACTTTCGCTTTTTCCGGTTCTTCCGTTACCGGTTGATCCACGATGGAGCCGCGCTTGCTGAAGGAAACCGCCATGGTCAGTGCAATCACGCACAGCACCACGACGGCCGTCCGCGTCGCAACCGATATATTCGGATTGATGATGACCGGAGCGATCAGCACGCCAACCAGATTCATCACTTTGATGAGCGGGTTGAGCGCGGGGCCGGCCGTGTCTTTGAACGGGTCACCAACCGTATCGCATACCACACCTGCCTTGTGGTTCTCAGTGCCTTTACCGCCGAATAGCCCGTCCTCAATCTTTTTCTTGGCGTTGTCCCAGGCGCCGCCGGAGTTGGCCAGCAGCACCGCCATCAGTTGGCCGCTTACAATCGCGCCGGCCAGGTAACCACCGAGCGCGGCGGCGCCCTTCTTCGGGTCCGAGTAACCCAGGCCAAAGCCGACCAATATTGGAAGGGCGATGGCCAGGACGCCGGGACCCAGCAGCTCTTTTTGAGCGGCCGCGGTGACGATCGCGACGCACTGCGCATAATCGGGCTTGGAGGTACCAGCCATGATGCCGGCATCGTTTTTAAATTGCCTGCGTACCTCTTCGATCAGAAATACGGCCGCCCGGCCCACCGCATTGATAGCAAAAGCGGAAAACAGGTAAGGAGCGGCACCGCCGATCAGCAGGCCGATGAATACCTCCGGCACATCGAGTCGGATTCCGATATTCAAGAGGCCGGCATCGGCCATAAAGGATCGGAACAGCGCCACCGCTGCGATCACCGCCGTCGCAATGGCAAAACCTTTCGTCAGCGCTTTGGTCGTGTTGCCGACCGCATCGAGCCGCCCCACGATCCGGTCTCCCGGCAGCGCTCCTGATCGGAACTGTGGATTTTTGGCGTCTTCTTCCAGCACGCCCGACATCTCGAAGATGCCGTTCGCATTATCGGTGATCGGGCCGAAAGTGTCCATTGCCAGGATATAGCCGGTGGTGGTCAACAGTCCGAGACCGGCCATCGCGATACCATACGCGGCCAGCAGCGGATTACCCTCGAAGATCATCAGCGATGCGAACAAGGTCAAACAGATCGCGGCGACGGCCCAGACCGAACTTTCCAGGCCACTGGCGAACCCCTGAATAATCATCGTGGCCGGACCGGTCTTCGATGCATAGGCGATCTCGGTTACCGGCTTCTTTTCGGTTGATGTGAAGTATTCGGTCAGCTTCCCGATGATCAGCGCCAGTACGATTCCGGAGAACGTGGTGAGAAAGAAGGGTACCCAACTGTAGGAATGGCCGTTAACGATTACTCCACCTTTAAAGAACCACCAGGCGCCAAATCCGAACAAAATGGTCGCCACGGCGGCCGACGTCCAAAAGCCATAATTGATGGGCTGCATGGCATCCAAGTCTTCGCGATCAGCACCGCGCACTGCGAAAACGCCGATGATGGACGCGACGACACCTACCGCTCGGACGATGAGCGGGAACATCACCAATTTCAAAACATCCGGCCCGCCGACTGCGGCACCCAAGATGATGGCGGCGACCAGCGTCACCTCGTAACTCTCAAATACATCGGCGGCCATACCGGCGCAGTCGCCGACGTTATCGCCCACGTTGTCGGCGATGGTGGCCGGGTTGCGCGGATCGTCTTCGGGAATGCCGGCTTCAACTTTGCCGACCAAGTCAGCGCCTACGTCAGCCGCTTTGGTGTAGATGCCGCCGCCGACCCGCATAAAGAGCGCCGCCAGTGATCCACCAAATCCAAAGCCAACCAGAACCAGCATCGCTTTGTTGGTGAAGATCAAGAATATCAAGCAGGCCCCGAGCAATCCCAGACCCACCGTCATCATACCGGAGACGGCGCCCGCCTGGAAGGCGGTTTCAATTGCGCCCTTTAATGTCGTGCGAGCCTGATTGGCGGTTCGCTGATTTCCTTTGACCGCCATTCCCATTCCGACGTAGCCGGCGGTATAGGATGCCGCTACGCCAAGCAGAAAGGCGAGCGCCACCCCGATCGGCAACCGGATATCCTGTGCGTAGCCGGGTTGCCCTCGAAACATAAAGAACAGGCCGATACCGATCAGCAGGACCAGCGGCAGCATGGTTTGAACCTGCCGCCGTAGGTAGGCATAGGCTCCGTCTCGAATTGCCTGTCCTACCTCTTGCATCCGCTCGGTGCCGGGGCTTTGAGATGTTATTTTGGCCTTCCAATAGAGACCTGCTAAGACCGACAGCAACCCAAATGCGGCGGCGATATAGATCACCATCATTTCCGGATGCCGGAAAGGTGGAAGCTGAATTGCTTCCGATGCACAGGCATTGCCTTGCGAGGCGAAAAACGCAAACGTACTTGCGAGCAGCACCGGTAACCATTTCAACCAAAACGGTGTGCCCAATGCGGGGGAGGTTGTCTTTCGGGGACGCTCAGCGGGAACTCTTTTGAGGTCTCTCCGCGACAACCTGTTTATGTGATACGGCATTCTGGCTGCAAATCCTCCTTGCCGAATTTGATGCAAGATGGTTTCATTATAGGCGATGATTGCGAGCGGTGTCAAGATAACCGAATGTAATTTGTGAATTGTTACACAATTTGAATTTGATGACAGAATCCTTTTTCTCACAGCCTGCTAAATCGGTCGTTCAACCGAGTTCGACAGTAAATGATTATCGGTTATATCAGATAAATTATCCATAAGAGAGCGTGAATTCACGCCGTTTCCGTCTCTTCCATCCCTTCATGGTCGAAGCCTTTCGCTTTGTAAATCCATACCGAAATCACCCAGGTCAGGAGTAAGATCGCTACGATCTCATACCCGATGCCGCCGATATCGAGATTCTGAACCCATTTTCCCAAAGGACCGTTCCATGTGAACCAGTGACTCAGCACCTGCAGCCACTCCACCGTCCCAATCAACAAGGCGACCAGCACCGACATGGTGGTAATGGTCAGATTATAATAAACCTTGCGCACCGGCCGCTGAAAGGCCCAATCATAGGCGAGGGTCATCAGAACGCCGTCGGTCGTGTCAACCAGCGTCATTCCAGCCGCGAACAAAAGCGGCAGCACCAGTATTTCGGCGGCGGGCAGGCTTTTTACGCCGACCGAGGCCGACATTCCCAGCAGCACAACTTCGCTGGCAGTGTCGAAACCCAGGCCGAAGAGCACACCGATCGGATACATCTGCCAGCTTCGATGAATCAGATGGTTGAGCGGGCCGATGATCCGGTTCATCAATCCGCGCTGTTGCAGCAGTTCTTCCAGATTTTCAGGTGGGGATTGTTCGGCTGACCTTCGGTGGACTTGCTGGAAAAGATGGAACAGGTCCCGTAAGATAACCAAATTGAGGATGGCGATGAGGTAAAGAAAAAAGGCCGATACGACGGTGCCCAGAATGCCGCCCAGGCGCTCAAGCGATGGGATATGCGTCGCCACGAAGTGGGAGGAGGCAGCCAGCGCGATGGCGAGCACAGCCACGATGGTGGAGTGACCCAGCGCGAAGAACCAGCCGACCGATATCGGTTTTTGCCCTTCGTTCATCAGCTTCCGGGTCGTATTATCAATGGCGGCGATATGATCCGCATCGAGCGCGTGGCGGACGCCTAACACATAAGCGAGGATGCCCATTGAAAAGAGAATTGGATGAGAGTTCGATGCCAGCCACCACCATGCCCATCCCGCGGCAGTAATGATGAAGATCGCCAAGTAGAGCAGTATTAGATGCCTTCTCATCCCAATTCCTCCAAAAACGATTGGGTCATTCGATTATTTACAAATCAGACAAAACATTTGCCGTGTTTTCAGCTTTTCACCCGCACTTTTTTTCGGCGGCGCAGATTTTGCAAAATTTCCGGAACCACCTTTCGGGCGCCGATCATCGCGTTTTGGTAGTAGCGGTTAACCTCACGGCTGGTGATGGGGGTCCCATTTTGATAGTACGCTTGTAGGGCCTTCCCTAGTGCCACCGTTCCGGCATAGGCGATCGCTCCTTTGATTGCCAGGCCGATGCCATCCGGAACCACCGCGATCAGCTCGCGGGCGATGGCGCGCCATCCGAACGCATTTCCCAGCAATGGCATCATCTCTGGAGATCGCGAGCACGTGTCGAGCGGCATTCGGTAAGCGGCGGCCAGGCGTAAAAGCATCATGGCCTGGTTTTTACTCAGAATCACGATATCGCTGACCGAGCTGACCGATAGCAGCGCCGCCGTCCACGGAAGCACGCCGGGCAATGCGCTCATCATAGCGACTTCGGAATTCACCAATGCGGTCTCTTTGATCAGTCGAGAACAGGCGGCCGGCCTCAAGCCGGGAAACTTCCGGGCCAGGGCCAACGTACGATCCGGCTGCCGGTCGAGGAGGCGATCGGCCCAACCAGCGAATGCCTTGTCGTCGAGCGATGAATTTGCGATGACCGGTATTACGGAATCCGATTCAGGGGGCGGCTGGCTGTGTGTAGAGAGATCATAAAATTCGATATCGTCTACCGAGAGGTCGCTTTCTTGAGTGACGCTGCGTCCTAAAAGCTTCCCTGCATAATTGAGAGCCGCCTCAACATCACCCATCAGGATCAACTTAACCGGCCGCTTCGACTCGGCCTCGATGCCTTTCACCGAAATGGAGCGCAAAACCCCCCAAAACTGGGCGAACTTTTTAGCGCCTGGCATTGGTCCCTCCGCCGCTTGATGGTCTTATTTTACCTCCAATGGGGTGGAAGTCGGGGAAAGGGTATGAGTTCAGTTTTACGGGAATCATTCTATTACACAATCCACCCCCACCCTGACCCTCCCCCGCGGAGGGGGGAGGGAGCCAAAATACTCCGCACAGGGGTTCCTTCCCCCTTGCAAGGGGGAAGGCGAGGATGGGGGTCGTCGGCTGTACTTTAAGGCTTGACCTCCTCTTTTTTCCCCTTCCAGGGACATGATCAAGATGAGGGTGAAATCCAGTGCCCTCCAACAATTCCCGTAAAACTGAACGGTTACGATTGAAAGAAGTGACAATTCGGTCGCTTCCTCCACCAAATTACCAAGAAACCGATCCGTGCCTATCGAGCTTCATTGGAATACAGGATGGGCACCCAGGCGGTCGCTCCTACAAAAGATGAGCGGGACAGCTCACCCAATCATGGCCTTGAAATAGTCCACCGCACGCTGGATATTTTTCCGTCGCTGATCCTGATCGTAGCGGCCCAGCGATTCATCCTCTAGGCAGATGTCTCGATCATATCCCGCCATCTTCAGCATATTGATGACACGCTGATGGTCAATGTCGCCGTCCGGGATCGGGCAAACGTATTCACCGTACTTGTAACCCAGTGGACGCTGGGTTTGGCGCATCTCCTCCGGGTAGCGGATGTTTTTGATGTGAGTGTGGAACGTTTTGGGTGCGAGGTGCTCCAGGATTTCATAAACGCGATCCAACGGGTGGCCGGCCCAGTAAAAGTTACCGGTATCCATCGTCATGCCCAAGCGCGGCGATTGCACCAGCGCCATCAGTCCATCGAGGAACGCGGGATCGTTCCCTTGCCGGCCGTGGTTTTCAATGCCGAGATCCACCTGTATGCGGCTGGTCTTATCGAGCACGTACTTCACCCCGGATGCGAAAATCTGCTCTCTCTCCTCAAGCGGCAGATCCGCTTCGCCGCTCATAATCGCATCTATTCGAACGGCCGGTGCGCCCAACTCGGCCGCCACCTCGATGGATCGAACGATCCAATCCAGCTCCTTTTCCTTATCAGGCGCATTGAAGTTGTTGCCCAGCAGCAGCGCCGAGATGCGAACCCCATTGGACGCCGCCTCCTTCTTTAACTCGGCGACCTCTTCCGGGCGATTGATGAGGTAGTGTGTGCTTGAATCTTGCGGGCTCAACCGGCGGACTTTGTATTCACGATTAACCGCCAGCTCGATGCCCTGTATGCTGAAGAACTTCAGTCCCTCGATGAAGTCGCTGAAGCCGGTCGCGTGCAAGATGTCATCGCGAATCGAGACATACATGAGATGCTCCTTTCTAAATTGGCGCGATATAACCCTTTAGTGTCCGGTTCCACTTTCAACCTCCTCTTTCCTGCCTATTTTGTGAATTGCATCACAGTGAAATTATAGCGTCAGGATTTAAATCGTTTCTGATCTGCGGGACAACTCATGCTAAAATTTGATAATCGAGCAGTCGGCTTGCCGGATCGTAACGCTAGCCGCGTTTCGATATCAGAACGGCTGGTGAATGGAGGTATTGGTGGCGTCAGTAATGAGACGGTTGGAGAGCAAGACGGCCCTGGTGACCGGCGCCGCTCAGGGGCTGGGTGAGGCGCTTGCGCGGCGTTTTGCGGTGGAGGGGTGCACCGGCGTGGTGGTGGCGGATATCAATATTGAGCGCGCGCAGCAGACCGCGGCCGCCATCCAGCAGGAGACTAGTTGTCGCGCTTTGGCGATCAAGGCGGACGTGACCAATGAGGCGGATGTGCAGGCCATGGTGAGTCAAGCGGTGGCCGAGTTTGGCCGGCTGGACATCGCGGTGGCTAACGCCGGCATTTTAATCGCGGAGGACCTGCTCGATTTCGTTCCGTCGGCCTGGCGGAAAGTGATTGAGGTGGATCTGATCGGCTATTTCCTCACCGCCCAAGCGGTGGCACGGGTAATGGTCCAGCAAAAGTCGGGCGCGATAATCCAGATCAATTCCAAATCGGGCAAAAAGGGCAGCTTCCGGAACAGCGCCTACGCATCGGCGAAGTTCGGAGGTATCGGGTTAACCCAATCCATCGCGTTAGACCTGGCGCCATACAATGTGCGAGTGAACGCGATCTGTCCAGGAAACCTGCTCGAGGGCACGCTGTGGAATGAGAGTTTGTACGCACAATACGCCAAGAAGTGGGGGATTACGCCGGAGGAGGTGCGCCGGAAATACATCGAGCAGGTCCCGTTGGGTCGGGGCTGCACCTATGACGATGTGGCGAATGTGGTGGTTTTTCTCTCGTCTGACGAATCCAGCTATATGACCGGGCAGGCCATCAATGTGACCGGCGGCCAGGAGATGCGCTGACGACGGTACATACAGCGCTGAATTCCCGATCCATCCCAATTTTAAGCTGCGGTTTGTGGCTGTTCGCACTCTCCCATTTTGTCTCATCACCGCCCCCGAATCAGAAAAAAGCGCCCCATTCATCCAAATATGCCCTTTCGATGCCTCTTTTCACGGTTCCATTCCAATACCGCGATCAGGATATATGGCTGCCGGTTGGAGTTAACGGCGGTAGACCGGTTCTTTTTCTGCTAGATACCGGCTCTGAGCTGACGCTGGCGGATCCTCTCATCGTAAAAAATGTCACCGGCGGAAGGCCGTTTCAGATTCACGAGCTATCCGGCAGCAGTCCGGCTACTTTAGCCGTATTCGATTCCGTAAAAATCGCCGGAGCTACGATATCAAAAGTGAAGGGCGCAGTTGCCCCTTTGGCAGCGATGCGGAGGCTGACTGGCCGGCCGGCCTATGGAGTAATTGGGTACTCCCTGCTGCACCGTTATGCGATTCAAATCGATTATCAGAAACAAGTGATTCGGTTTTGGAAGCCAGGAACCTTCGCACAAGCCGCTATGGTGCCGGGCGCGATTCGGCTCCCATTGATTCGAGCTAACATTGACCGCTATTCGATCTCAGCTCAAGTG
The DNA here is from genome assembly GCA_023481295.1 of Armatimonadota bacterium. Taxonomy (GTDB): domain Bacteria; phylum Armatimonadota; class Chthonomonadetes; order Chthonomonadales; family JAMCWF01; genus JAMCWF01. The sequence continues at coordinate 55,355 of JAMCWF010000008.1, forward strand.
GGAGATGATAAAGATCGGCAATGGCTATTTGTCATTGATACCGGTTTCAGCGGTTTTATCAGCATTCAGAGCGATATAGCACATCGAACGGGGCTGCTCGATGCCGGCACGGTGCGGGTTACCGCGATGGAGAAGGGACTAAACAACCCCTTCATCGTGCAGAAAATCCGCGCTTCACTCATTCGAATCGGCTCTGTAAAGCTGGTTGGGCGGGTCGTGCAGATTGATCCTGACAACCACTTCGCGCCGAATGGCTTGATTGGAAACCGCTTTTTGCAAAATTATCGGGTGACGATTGACCCCGGCACCGGCTGGATGTGGCTGGATCGCGTTACTCGGGATGAGCAACACGATTTGGCGGCGAGACCCAAACTGGGTTGTGATGTGGCGTGGGTGGGTGGAGTGTGGAAGGTCAGTTATATAGCGCCTTGGTCCCCTGCCTATTACGCCGGCATTGAACCGGGCGATGTCTTATTGGAGGTGAATGGCAGCCCGGTAGGCGGCACCGCCGACCCGCTCGCTTTCATTCCCACTCAAAATCCAAAAGTGGTTGGGCTGGAGCTATCACGGAACGGGTATGTCTATTCATTATGGATAAAGCCGTCCTCTCCGTTCACCTGGTCTGCCCCGAAACCCAAGGTGAAGCCGTTACAATTGGATAAACGGATAATAAAATAGTCGAAATGATCATAGTCAGTGGAACGATCGGCGATGCTTTCATCTGCACGATACAGGCGGAAGCGGCAACCATTTCCGCTCCGTTACGGTATACTGTATAGGGTAATCCCACATGTAGCCGGGAGAACGAAATGATGAGTCAGAAGGATCCTACGCAGGCGATTGTAGACCGATTGCGTCGAGTGGAGGGTCAATTGCGGGGCATCACCAAGATGATCACCGAGGATCGGGATTGCGAAACGGTGGTGGTACAGATGTCGGCGGCTCGGGCTGCGCTGGAAGAGGCCGCCCGAAAGTACGTCGGGCTTCATTTGCAAAGTTGTCTGGGTCGTGCCGGTGCCAATGCAACCGATATGAGTGAGATCGAGCGCGCGATTGAGCTGCTCACCCGTATCGGGTAACCGGGTTTAACTCCGTATCTTCAATTAACAAAATCATCGCAATTCAGAGGTGATGAGGAGGCTTGTGTGACGCCAAAGGAGCGTTGGAGGCGGACCTTCCGGCGTGAACCGGTTGATCGCCTGGCGGTGGATTACTGGGGCACACCGGAGATCACCGCCCGGTTGAGGCAGCGGCTTAACTGCCGAGACGACCGTGAGATGTGGGAGGCGCTATATAACTGACCTTCCAC
>JAMCWF010000018.1 GCA_023481295.1 Armatimonadota bacterium
CTGGATCGTCAGTGGGTACTTTGTCTTGGAGTGGAGTAAACATCCAACAACAACTGAACTTTCCAATCTCCACAATACCGGAGGTTCTGATGGTAGCGTCCTGGTTAAGGCAACATCAGGAGCCGCTCCACGATGTTTACTCGAGAGCGGTGGTGAAAGGGCGCGGTAAACAAATTATACAAAATCTAAAAAGCATCGTTACTGATATCGAAAACGTTCAAATTCTGACCGAAAATAATCGCGTGGTACTTAGCCTCGTTTTCCCGGATTACGGCATTCCGATCTGGCTTGCCGGTGATGGCATTGTAAGTCTATTTCGGCTCTGCGTTGATTTAGCCGCTTTGCCTGATGGCGTGGTATTGATGGAAGAGCCGGAAACTCACCTCCATCCCGGCGCCGTCTGGCAGAGCGCGCAGGTGATATGGGCTGCGGTTCGAGACGGCGTTCAAATCATCCTCTCCACTCACAGTTTAGAATTCGTTGATGCGCTGATCGCAAAATCGAAGGATGAAGATGAATTGCAAAAGATGTCGGTATACCGGACTCAATTAAAGAATGGGAATCTGGAAACGCGGTGCTTGCCGGGGCCTGATGTCCAGTTTAAACGCTCTGAGATTGGCGATGACCTGCGGTGAGAGAATCGGTCATACTTTGCGAGGGATATTATGACCGTGCGTTTTGGAAGGGTTGGCTGACTCATATCGGCTGCAAAGATTTATCCCGCAATGGAAAACCGGTTATGGCGCCGGATGGAACGCCGGTGACAAAAGGGCAGTATGGATATCATTCACCAGATGAGAAACGATTCATTCGAGTTGTTCCTTGTGGCGGTAAAGACGGGGTGATCAGAATAGCGAAAGATCGCCTCGAAGGCCGATTGGACAAACCCTGGGACCATCTCATCCTCAGCGTGGATTCGGATCTCAATGCGGACGGGTCTCCTAATCCAACAAAAAAAATTACACCCCAAGGTATACAGGACTTAGCCTCGAATGATAATAGGAGTGTGAGCCCGATCACGGGAGGGTTTGAGGTGGATTTTCGAGGTGAAACGTCGCAGGTCTTGTTGATGGAATGGAGCACCTTCGATCCTTCTTCGCCTGGCTTACCCAATCAACAGACTCTAGAGCGGCTGGTATGTGCAGCCATAAAGTCAGCATATTCCGAGCGAGCCGATACGGTGCAGAAATGGCTTGACTCCAGGGGCCAACCGCCGCCACCCGATCCAAAGGATCATGCTTGGTCCTATATGGCGGGTTGGTATGCCGAACATGGTTGCCAAGATTTCTTCCGCCACCTATGGGATGATGAAAAAATCATGCCGGAGTTGAGAAGCCGATTGCAACAGTCTGGTGACTGGGACATAGCTCAGGAGTTGATTAAATAGGTACTCGTACTTTCGGTATTGACACAGTCAGATCGAATTACGGCCAGGGGAAGAACGGGGTGGGGGCGTGCCAAAAGATGGCCGGCATACTCCAGAGCACTCCCATCGTAAACTCGCCCAGCACCATTCCCAAGAAAAACGGCCGTGCCTTCGCATAGAGGTTCATGCCGCCATATCTCAAAATAATAACCTTGCATAACCAGGCGACCATACAGGGCCACCAAAATACTGCGATGGTCCACGACCCGGAGAGGGCGTAACCTAGCGGATGTAGTGGAAACCAGAGCAATTGCGCTCGCAGCACCACGATAATAACGGTTATCAGCGCCCCGATAAAAAAGTTGGTGGTGTTAAACCAGGCAAGCGGCGGCCGGTTGCCCTGAAGCACGGTTTGCGCATCGTTAAACGCCCATACCGGATTGCCCTGGTACACGTAGCTGTAGAGTTGATCGGCTCCGAAATGATGGGGCAGCACAATGTGAAGGTAGCCTGCCACACCGATCGCCACCACGAACGCCAGTCCGTATACGGCCAGCAAGGATCGCCGCTTCACCTTTACCCCGTCCGCAAATTTCATCGAATCGAGAAATCCGGTGATCGGAAGCCCTCGCTGATCGCGGAGCCAGGCCGCATCCAAGAATGCCAGGCCGGTGAGATTGGCGCCGCCCAATTGCTGCACATTTCCCACCATTCGATAGACATCGATGGGACGGAAGCAGGTTTCGGTCATCAGCATTCCGCCCTCACTGGTGCTGCGGGCCATCACCATCTCGATGATGAAAAGCACCACGCATACCTCAAATAGGGCCAGCCAGAAAGACATTCCAAAAAGGGTCAGCCAGCCAGCGCAGCCCAGCACGCCGATAACCAGCCCCCAAAATGCAACCTGATAGGGGATCAGCTCATTGTGGTCGGTGGCATCGGTTGGGAGGCGCCGCCCCCAGGCCGCCCGCCAGATCGCCGTTAGGTGTGGGCGGGCGGTCCACAGCATATACCCGACCAGTACGAAGTAGCAGCCGATGAGCTGATAGGCGACGAAGGTTCGGATATCCCCATACATCGGCATTATTTCCGGCTGATAGCCCAGAGCGGCGGTCACCACATCCTCCGCCCGAATGATCAAGAAAAAGAACCACAGCGAAAACAGCAGATCGGTCGGCAGCAGGTAAAAAAAGCCGATGGCGGCGAAGGAGAAGTACATGTGTAGAAAGAGCATCGAGTTCCATGGAGGCTGTACGAAATAGTTCATCAGGTTGATGTCGACCGGTATCTGCGGCACGCTGGGGTACCACTGATGCAATCCGTTCAACCCGAAAATAAAGGCGGGTATCGCGAAACCGAGCCAGGTCACTCGATTTTTGAGGAATCCTTCACGGGTCACACCGCCCACGCTGGTGGTTTGGCCTCGCACCATCTCCAGTGGCAATTGAACCAGCGGAAAGGGCAGTTTTTCATTGTCAGCCCACTGACGTCGGAGCAGAGCGGCCAGGCAAAGAAAGCAGGTGAACATAAATATCACAAAAACGCCCCACGCCAGCAGCGGGACGACCCACAAATTCCAGGGCAAGCGTTCACCGGGGCGGAGGGCATCGAAGAAGCGGGTGGCGACGTACTGGTTGATCTTTCCTCGTGGATTGAAAGGCACCGCCCATTTCGGTATGTGCGAAAAGAAGAGGCTGCGCCAGTTGTTGGTTGCGTTGGCGAAATAGTCGGGCACCACCAGCAATGGGATCAGCTTTTCCAGCAGCCCGCGCGATGAGATCATAGAGGCAAGCAGCATCATCGTGTAGATGGTGAAAATTTCATGCGGGCGCAATTGGAGCCGTTTTGAAATTCGACTCAGGACCGCCTGCACGCCCAGAATCAGCGTCAACATCCCGATAACGACCGGTGGAAGCTGCAGATAGCCGACCTGGATGCTGCCGGACACCAACTCGGCAAAACAGACCACCACACAGGTGATGGCGACGCAGATAATACCGATAATCAGCGCACGTGGCGAAAGTGCCGATTGGAGATGTGTAGAAATGGGATGTTGCGGTTCGTGTTCAGCGATGGCCGCTGTTTTGGCGTCAAGTGGATATGACTCTCTGCTTGGCATTCCGATGCGCTACTCCCTTTTGGGCGATAAAATTTGATCTAAAATGAAGGCGGGCGATTGGGAGGAAGGATCAATAGTACCGTCTTCCCGATGGGCGTCCAGGCTTATTGAACGCCATAATAATACCATTCAACGGTACGGTTCCAATGAAGATGCGGGCAAACCAACCGAAACCAAATTTTCGATCGTTGGTGTAATATATAATGTATGCGTACCAATTGCGGAAGTAAAACCGGCGTTCTGTTTTTCATCGTATCCCTTTGCCTAATTTCACCGTTGCGGGGTTGGGCGAAAGGGAACCACGACTGGGCACGGCTGGCTTCCGTCCATCGCATTGCGGTGATTCCATTCTTTTATGGAGGGCATGATATTGATAAGCTGGCCGCTGCGGCGAAGGGGAAGACAAAGCGCAAGCTGGAGCTTTTTCTGGAAGTGGAGCACACCATTCACGAATTTCTACCGAAGCAACTGCGAGCGGACAGCAATATTAAGGTGGCGCCGGAAGCGTTAGTGGATCGCGAGTTGGCCGTATTGAAGCTGGCCAATCGGAATGTATTTTTCTGGGACGGGAAACCCAAGCGCAAGGGATGGCCGGTACCCGACACTGATATTATTCGAACCCTTTGCCGGCGCCTCCATGTGGATGCACTGTTGGTAGGTGCAATGAAGGATCCCATTACAACCGGATCAAAAGTAAACATTGCGCCGGCTTACCCGATCCCGTTGGGTTTTGGGTTTGAGTACGATCCGGCCCATGTTATCTCCCCCCACGTTTGGGCGTATCTCATCACATCCGACGGACATCAGGCTTGGCGGGACCAGACGGCCGCTTATCATCCGAGAATCAACGATAAAGCCAGTACTCAGCGTTCTCTACTGTTGGATTGGCGGGAGGCGTCGGAGCTAATGTGCCAGAACCTGGTTGACAGTTTGACTCAATTGCCGCCCATCAAGCCGACAAAAAATGGTGGGCCGAAGCAGTAACAGTTCAGTTTTACGGGAATTTTTGGAGCGCGATGGATTTCACCACCATCCTGATTTTCCCCATAAGAGGTGTTAAAAAGATAGGGTCAAGCCTTGAAGGACAGCCGGCGACCCCCATCCTCGCCTTCCCCCTAGGAGGGGGAAGGGATTCACTCGCGGATAATCTAATCTCCCTCCCCCTATGAGGGGGAGGGTTAGGGTGGGGGTGGGTTGTGTAATCGAGAATGATTCCCGCAAAACTGAACTCATACCCGAAGCAGCCAAGGTATCAAATTTAAGAAGATATAGCGTATACTATCACGATTGCCCACCGAGACATTTGCGGTGTTATAAGCAATGATTTTTTTGATGTAGAGAGGAGGTGAAGAGTAATGTCTCGAATGCGGATGCTCGCTATCGCACTGACACTTGGTCTTCTTTCAGTGCTGGCCGTAATGTCAATGGCTGCTCCCAAGAAGAAATGGGTTGCGCCGCACCACCCGAAATCGACTCACAAGGTTGTCAAGCACATCGTCAAAGCAACTGGACATAAAGTGTTGGTTCATCGCGTGGTTTACGTTTGCAAGATGGACCATATCCGATTGACGCCGACCGCGGCAAAGAAGGATCACTATCGTTGCCCTAAGTGCCACGCTAAGCTGACCCGCGAGGTGGTGGCTATGTGGATAGTCGAAAAGGCCCCGGTTAAAAAACCGGTGGCTCATCACCCGGTGACCCATCATCTGGTGGCTCATCACAAGGTTATTCACAAAAAGTAAGCGAAAAAGCGAATACCGCGCTGTGTCGCCAGCCGTATGAGTTGAGACGGTTATGATAGGGTTCAAGTTGGAAAGCTGGTGGCACAGCGAGGACGTGAAATTAGCGTTTATTGATCTGATTTCCAGCTAATGCCGCGGTACCGGGAACGGCTAAATTACCTTTCTTTCGCATCAGGAATATTGGTAAATTGTATTCAAATGTGCATCCTCTAACTTTCTACCTCTACAAATTCAAAAATCGCCCTATTTCCATTGCGGTGAGGCCATTCTTGTGGTAAATTTTTGGCACCGTAGTTGTTTCGAGACCCTGCGGCTTATGCAATAACGGAAACGGAGGTTGTAATGATACACTTTAGCCCTGAAGACGGCCTCCTCATTCGAGTGGAAGAAACCGGGGCATTGTTGCGCCGGTATATCTTACTAAAAAAGGCCTTAACACGTATTGGCGCTGGATGGCTGCCCCGATTGCGAACCTTCAAGCAGAAGGGCGATCTGGCTCGACATATATACCTTGATGCAAAGGCGATGGAATCGCTGGCAAACCGGCTCTGGGAGCTCTCTTATGGGCGGCGAGAGCCATTTGCCGACCCCAGCAGGCTTCAACCAGCGTTGGATCGGGTGGCGAGGGCATTGGACTACCCCGAATTCCTGGTCGGAGACTATCTTACCGTGAAGGCAGCACTGGCCCACGCCATACGAGAGCATTTAGAGCGAACTGATCCGATATTTGACGGACCAACGATTGATGTTTTAAAGCCGATCCTGGAGCGGGATGAAGAGCAGCTTGTCTGGGCTCGGGATCAACTGAATGGAATGATGCTTCCGGCCGCGGTGAAGGGGCGGCTTGCCGATTGGGAGCGGTACATCGAGCAGGAGTTGGCGCAGGCAGGCGGTGTAAGTGGAGCCGAACGGCCGGATCCCGGTTATGAGGCCCCGGTCGAGTTTGTTGATCGCCCGCCCTATCAACTCCCCGATGAAATCACGTTTGACGATATGCCCACTCATTCCTTCGACAGCGATCCCGGCACGGTGCCGCCCGATTACCATATGGTCTACGCCTATTATCAGGAGATTGACATCGTTGACCTGATCGCGACGATGATTTGGGATTCGCCCGATGATATGCCGGTCGCCTACTATGTGGATTTCTGCCGGCAGATGTGGGACGAGGTCCGGCATACCACGATGGGAATCCGGCGCCTGCACGAGCTCGGCATTGACCTGAAAAATTGCGGCTGCCCAACCGGCCGTTATGCCGCCTGGCGTAAGATGACCCTGTTGGAGCGAATGGGCTGGCTTACGCAGGTTGGGGAGGCTTGCTCGCTGGCCGGAAAGCGCGACCACATTAAAAAATATTTGAGCAATGGGGATGTGGTTTCGGCCGCGCAGATCGAATATGACATCGCCGATGAATCCAGCCACGTCCGCTTTGGCTCAAAGTGGATCCCGGAGCTGCTGAAAAAGGATAGCGATCCACGGACCAAGGGACAAGTAGCGAAGGACGGCCATCGGGCTTTTCGGATGCTTACCGCCGATCTTCGACGCCGGCTCGGGATGGATGTGCCCGATGGTTATCTGGCCGAGTTTGAGGGCTGCGAGGACGTTCGGGATCCGGCTCGATCTTTTTAGAGTCGGCGAGAAGGTTAAAATCGCCTTAAGAGGTTGTTGAAAAAGTCGCTGGAGTCCATCATCTCGCCATTCCCGCGAAAGCGGGAATCCTATCCCTTGCCTACTGACAGGCAAGGAGTCTGACGTACTGGTTTCCGGGTTCCGCTTTGCGGCCCCAGAATGACGCCGCGGAGGATGTTACCGTATTTTTCAACATCCTCACAAAGGCATTTACTTAAGTTCAGTCATTATCATCCGGCGCAATCGGCATTTTGAGAGAAGGGAATTTCAGTTTTGAAAGTTGCAGTGACCGGCGGCAGCGGGCGGGTTGGCAATCAACTCATCCGATTACTGCTGGATCAGGGCGATACTGTTTTCAACCTGGATCGTCGCGCCCCAAAGGAGCACCTCTGTCCCTTTCGATATGTTGATTTAACCGACCTCGGCCGAGTTTATGACTGCTTGCAAGATTTAGAAGCGGTCGTTCATTTAGCGGCCTATCCTTCACCATACGGTGCGCCGCCGGAGACGATATTCGGCGCCAACGTGATGGGCACCTATCACGTAGCGCAGGCGACGGAGGCGTTCGGGATGCAGCGCCTCGTTTTTGCCAGCACCGATTCAACGCTCGGATTTCCTTTTAAAACGAGGCCGTTTCTGCCCCAATATCTCCCGATTGATGAGCAGCACCCGCAGCTTCCACAAGACCCCTACGGACTGTCGAAGCAGGTCGGCGAAGAAATTTTGAAAACGCTCACCCGAAAAACGGGAGTAACCACGGTGGCCCTTCGGATTACCTATATTGCGACGGAAGAGAGCTACGAGCGCTTTCCGACGGCGTGGCGCAACCCGAGCTGGGGAGCCTTCAATCTCTGGAGCTACCTGGATATCCGGGATGCCGCAACTGCTTTTTCACTGGCCCTCAAGACGCCGCTTGAGGGCTATCACGTCTACTACATCGCAGAGCCGGAGACGGTACGTCCCGAGCCGACCATCGAGTTGATAGCCACTCATTACCCCGGCGAAATCCAATTTCGTCATAATATGGAAAAAAACGCCAGTTTGCTGGATACCACTGCCGCGCGGCGCGACTTGGACTGGGCTCCGAAGCACCACTGGCAAGATTATCTTTCACCAGATCAAGTGAACGAACGGATAAAATTAAGTGGTCATTCACTCGTTGTTTGAAAATAACGCTATTCGGTCAAAGTGCATATTGGAAAACTTGTCAGCGTACACCACCCCGTCATTTTCGCGAAAGCGGAAATCCAGTCCCTTGTCTACCGGCAGGAGTGGATGCTGATATTCCGTATTCCGGGTTCCGCACCGCGGCCTTGGAATGCGGCCAGGTGGGTGTTACAACATTTTTCAATAACCGCATCAGAATCACAAGTTAAAGGGGGACAACCAACAAAATGGGAGAAAACATTCACCCAAAAACGATGTTTGACGGTCTATTTTCCACTCTGTTAATCGGAGCGGCGCTTATCGGTTTAATGGTGCTCGTCGCCTTGCCCAGCCAGGGCGCAAACAACCCGGCGCTGGGAGTTAATGTTAAAAATTACGGGGCAAAGGGCGACGGCGTGCACGATGACACCGCCGCATTTCAGCGCGCGATGCTTGCGGTTGCCAAAAAAGGTGGCGGACGTGTCTACATACCGGCCGGCAACTACCGTATCTCAGGCCATCTCGACGTCCCGGATGATGTAACGCTTGAGGGAGTCTGGATTGCACCGCCGCGCAGTGAGACACCGACCACCGTTTTTCCGAACGCGGCCGCCTATAATCAGATGAAGGTTCATGGCACTACCCTGCTGGCTTTCGAGGGACGCGGCAATGCGGACGGCACCCCCTTCATTACCTTGCACCAAAACTCGATGTTGGATGGCATTTCGATCTTCTATCCTGACCAGACCCACCCCACGCCGACGCCCTATCCGTGGTGCATCCGGGGAATCGGCGATGACTGCTCGATCCGAAATGTAATGCTCGTAAACCCCTACCAGGGCGTAGACTTCGGAACCTATCCGGCCGGCCGGCATTTTATTGACGGCCTCTATGGGGGTCCGCTTTACAAGGGGCTGTTTATTGACCAGTGCTTCGATATCGGGCGGGTGGAAAACGTCCATTTCTGGCCGTTTTGGATTAACTCGGATGCCGGTCTTGCAAAATGGATGTCGCAGCATGCAACCGCGTTCATTATCGGCCGCACCGACTGGGAGTACATGATGAATTGCTTCTCCATCTGGTACCACATCGGTTATCACTTCATTCAAGTGAAGAACGGGCCCGGCAACGTGGTGCTGACCCAGTGCGGAGCCGATGAGGGGGCGGATGACATGCATACCACTCCGGTGGTAGTGGATAACTGCCAGGGACACGCCGGCATCTCTTTCGTTAACGGCCAGTTTATGGGAACCACCGAGGTGGTGGTTGAGCCGAGCAACACCGGCCCCGTCAAATTTACCGCTTGCGGCTTCTGGGGAATGCCGAACTCTAACAACGTGGCGAAGCTGGCGGGCTCCGGCAACGTCACCTTTACTGGCTGCCACTTTATCTCCTGGGGACACCGCGATCCGAGCGCTCCCGCCATAGACGCCGCATGCCAGGGGTTGACGGTGACCGGCTGTGATTTTATGGATGCAGGCAAGACCCAGGTTAAAATCGAACCGGGATGTCAGTCGGCCATCATTGTGGCAAACCGGCTGCGTGGCGGCGCTCACATTGAAAACCCGGCCGGCATCCAAACTCAGATCGGGCTGAACTCCGATCATTGAGAGCAAGGATCAATTTTTTTTCAAAATTGGTTGAAAATTTTGGTGAAACCCCTTGCAATCGCTGAAAAAGTTCGGTACACTAGATGCGTTAAGTTAAGCGCATAAGCATCAGCGATTCGTAGCGGTACGCCACAACTTTGCTTTCAAAACGAGAAAATGGAATCTGATTTAGTGATAACCAAGCATTTCGGAACGAAGAATCTACCCCTCAAATCAGGCGCTACCATGAAAGATGTCGCGACGATGGCCGGCGTGTCACAGGCCACCGTATCGTATGTGCTGAGCGGGCGGGAAGGGGTGCGTATCAGCGATGCAACTCGCCAGCGGGTGAAGCGAATCGCAACCGAGCTGCAGTACCGCCCCCATGCCATTGCCCGCGGCTTGGCGCGCGGCAACACGCAGACCATCGGTGTATACGCTCATACCGAGGAAGCGGTCCTATCCGGGTTGTGGCGCACCGAAGTTATGCGCGGCGTTGCCGAAGAGCTGCTCGCTCATAACTATCATCTGCTGCTTTACGGCTATCGCACCTCAGCGCCGGAGCCGCCGGTCTCGTTATTTCTGGATGGACGTGTGGACGGCTTAATCTTCTTGTCTCCCCACATGGGGGATACGTTGCCGAGCGAGCTGGAGATGGTCAGAATGCCGACCGTTTTTGTCGGCACCCATGAATTTCAAAGCTCGCGGGTGAGTTGCGTCGACTCCGACTCTATCGGGGGAGCGATTCAAGCGATCGAGCACCTGATTCAATTGGGTCATCGCCGGATCGCTCATCTTTGCGGGCCTTCCATCGCTCCCAATGCCCGCGATCGGGTAGCTGGTTACCGACTTGCGATGGAGAAAAACGGTCTGCCGATTTTGCCGGAGCTGCTGATTTCGGCTGGGTTCAGCGAAGAAGAAGGCTACCAAGCCACCCGAATCCTATTGTCAAAAGGGGTTGCGGTGACCGCCATATTCGCCGCCAACGATGTATGTGCGATTGGCGCGATGCGGGCATGCCATGAATTTGGAGTGCGGGTTCCGGAAGACATGTCGGTGATAGGTTTCGATGATGTACCGTTTTGCGAAATCACGCATCCTAAACTCACCACCATTCATCAATCGTCAACCGTGCTGGGTCAGCAGGCGGTGCGATGGTTGCTGCAGATCATCTCATCGGGCGCTGCGGCGCCGTCTGCCGTGATAATGCCCACCGAGCTGATCGTTCGCGAGTCGACGGCGCGTGCGCCCGCCTTTTCGAGCGACATTTCATCTTAGGGCGTTTAAGACCCCAAAAAAATAAATTATGAATTAATGCTATATTATTTAGCGATACTGCTTAACCGCTTCAATATCGAGTAACAATGGAAACACGATAGTTCTAATGTTCCGGAAACCAACGGTTAATCGGATAACCGTAATATCATTCGAGAGAAAGGAATATCACAATGTCAAGGCGCGCAACCGCTGCTTTCACCCTGATCGAACTACTTGTAGTTATCGCGATCATCGCGATACTTGCTGCCATCCTCTTCCCGGTTTTCGCTCAAGCAAGAGAAGAGGCGAGGAAGATCACCTGCGTCTCAAACTTGAAGCAGATCGCACTGGCCTCCCAGATGTACGAGGAAGATTACGACGAAACGCTGGTGCCGGCCGGCAACCGATATGCGCACAGCCCGCTCCTCTGGTATGAGTGCGGCGGTGATCCCAGTTGTATGACCAGCGGTTATTGGACTAATCCCGGCGCCTGGGTGGACTGGGGCGTGGCGCTCTATCCCTATGAAAAGGATGAGTTCATCTACACTTGTCCCGACATTCCGCAGTACGTCGCGCATGGGGTGGCGATGAACACCGATTCATCGGACGATGACTATCCCGGCCCGCCGTCTCCTCCCGGCGTATTCGTTGGAGTTACATCCGATAACAATGCCCGTCTGCCGGGATTAAACGAAGCACAAATTGTGGCGCCGGCCGATCTGATCGTATTTTACGACTCGCATGACAGTGCCCTCGAAGGGAACGTAAACTGCAACGGGCAGACACCCCAAGGTCCCGATACCGAAGCGTGGGAAACAATGGATGCCTTCGTACAAGGTGAGCGGGAGGGACTTCAGGTTCAAGAGGGCTGCGAAGCGCTGGGCATCACTTCACCATGGCGCCATCAGCGGGGATTCAATGTGGCCTGGGGGGATGGTCATGCAAAATGGGTGATGCTGGGCCAGCTCCAACAAAGGAACCTGGACATTCAGGACATTAACTACACCCCGGCCAACGATCCGAACTGGCCGGAATAGGATTCGACTAAACCGGAGTTGTAACTTAAATTCTCGGTCACTCTGAATGCTTCACCGGCCGGCGGGCAAGTCGGTCGGTGAAGCCTAAACGCTCACTCCAGGAAGGAGATTGTCTTTGCTGGATCGAGGTTTGTATTTTTGGAGGTTGGGATGGCACAGAAAGTGAAGATCGGAAGCAGTGCGGCGGAACCGGTTAAGTCGGTGCAAAATCGGCCGAAAGCGGGCGCCGGCACCCCTCTTTTACGACGCGAGATGCCGCGCTCGTTGATCATCGCGGTGGCGGCGATTGTCGTATGTATATTGGCCGCCGGCACCTATTACGAGCTAAACGGCGGCTGGAAAACGGCAGCGATGCATCGTTCTGAATACAAACATGACATATTTCCGCTCGAAGCGGCTAAGAAGGGATTTATGGAGCCGTTGCAAAAGGAAAACGCACGTCGAAAAAGGTTGGGTCTGCCATTGCTGCAACTTCCAAAGAGCCGCAGTGTGACCGCCGCTCAAACGAAGCAGCAGTTGCAGCAATTAAGGCAAAAGCTTGAAGCAAAAATGGGTGCCAACGCCGGCGGATCACAACCGTAACCGGGTGGATCGCTAATTTAGTTCCGAATATAAACGGTGGGAAGAGACGCCGATCCCTAAATGGCCGCCCGCATCCTGCCAATAATACGGGCTGTAGTAGTCGATTCAAGTAAGTCGGAGGGGATTCGTAATGCAGGCCGTTATTCTGGCGGGCGGAAAAGGCACTCGTCTGCTGCCATTGACCACAAACCTACCCAAACCCATGATCCCGCTGTTCGATCAACCCGCATTGGAGCACACCATTCGGCTCCTTTGCCGCCACCATTTCAAGCATATCATCATCACGCTCTCCTACCGTGCGACCGATATCATCGAGTATTTCGGGGGCGGATCGCGATGGGGAGTTTCCATTCAATATGCGATCGAGGATTCGCCGTTGGGAACGGCCGGTGCGATCAAACCGCTGCAGCCCATGCTCACCGGTACTTTTTTAGTGATTTCCGGAGACGGCGTGGCCGATTTCGATCTTGATGCTGTGATTCGATTTCATCGGGAGCGCCGCGCCCTTGGCACCCTTATACTGACCGAGGTGAAGGATCCGACCGGGTTTGGGATCGTGAGCACCGAACGCAACGGCCTCATCTCCCGATTTCTAGAAAAACCGCGCCCCAATGAAACGTTTGCCAGGACGGTCAACACCGGAATCTACGTATTGGAGCCTGAGGTTCTAGACAGGGTGCCCGGCTTTTCCGTTTATGATTTCGGCCGTCAGCTTTTCCCCCACATGGTTGAGGAGCGTGCCCCACTCTACGGCTGTAAAGTCAGCGGTTATTGGCGCGATATCGGCACCATTGCCCAATACTGGCAAGTCCATCGGGATGTGCTGAATGGGGGAGCTTTTATTGACCTTCAAGCAGAGAACGTATTGCCGGGAATTTGGGTTGGAAAAGGAGCGCGGATGCATCACTCCGTACGCTGCTCCGGCGGAGTCTACATCGGGTCCAGCAGTGAAGTGCGAAAAGAGGCTGACTTGGGACCGCATACGGTGGTGGGCGCGAACTCCATCATCGGCGAAGGGTGCAGCGTGAGAGAGTGCATCGTCGGCCCCGGAGTTACAATAGGACGCGGCGCCACCCTGGATCATTGCATCGTTGGAAGCGGCTGTCGTATACCGGCCGGCCATCGTCACACTGAGGTGGTAATAACGCCCGATCTGCTTCCCCAATCGGTTTGGGTGGATGAGAAAGCGACGGTTACTCCACTCAAGCCGACGGTAGAAGTGCTACAGGCCGCCTAATATATCCTGTACGTTAATAATATTATCCCGGCGATTAAGTGCCGTAATGCTGGACTTGATCCGGCATCCAGAGCCTTTTCGATTCCCGCTTCTTCGGGAATGACAAATTCGGGATGTTTATCTGTCAGGTTAATATTATGTGCAATACGAACGACCTCCAGTAGGGCGATCCCTGGAGGTCGTTCGTACAATTGGCATTACAACTCTACTTCCTAGCCGACCGTTATCGCAGCGCCGCCCTCTTTGCCGGATTTCCATGCCGCCTCGGTCAGCTCGATGACGCGCAAGCCATCCTCAAAGGTTGACTGCACCGTGTCACGATCCTTGATGGCATCCACGAAGTTTTTATCCGGGAAGGAGCCGCCGCGCAGTTGATCCACCGTGAATCGGTTCCCGCGCTCGTCACAAATTTGCAGGCGGCCATTTCGCATCAGGAAGAAACCCTTTTCGCACCAGATGGTCAGGTCTTCGTGCCAATCCGGTGAATCGCCGACCACTGAGATGTTGCCCTGCCCGCCGTTACGGAAGGTGAACGAGATGGCGGAATTAATATCCACCGGAGTACCCATGTTATCTATGTAGGCGGAGACCTTACTGACTCCCAGTCCGGTAACCCAGAGGATAATGTCCAGCAGATGGCTGCCGGAGTCATTGAGCTGACCGCCGCCGGAGAGGGCCGGATCTTGCCGCCATTTTCCGGCGGTGCCCTTTTTCCAGTTTTGGCACTGCAAGGCATTGACGAAAGCCACTTCACCCATGCGACCGGAGCTGATATGTTCCCGAATGTAGCGGAACTCGGGCTGATAATGCCGCTGATATGAGAGCAAGCCCACTTTGCCGCTCTGTTTTAGCCTGGTCACCACATCCTTTGCATGCTCAACCGTGCAGACGAGCGGCTTTTCGCATAGGACGTGCAGGCCGGCTGCCAGCGAATCTAAAATTTGTTCGTAGTGAGTGGTGTGTGGAGTGCTGATCTCTACCGCTTCCATCGGCACTTCCTCGATCATTTTTTTGTAGTCGTCGAAGGCGGGGCGGTCATCGAGTTGAGGGAAGCTGCGTTTGGCTTCCGCAATCTGGGCCGGGCTGGTGTCGTTCAGTGCGACGATCTCCACCTCATCGAGCTTGAGGAGCTGCCCCATATGGTGACGAGCATTGCCTCCGCAAGAGATCATCCCAATTCTAATCTTACCCTCGCGTGTCATTCATACCTCCAGTTGGGTTTATCAAAGCGAACCGCGTATGGGTTCACATTCTGGTGGTAAGTCAGACCTGAACCGCTCAAAATCCTGCCTAAATAACCGATGATTTCGGAAAAGAAGTAGAAAACACCATATTTCATGTCGGTGGCATTTCAGCGTCCAAGTTTACGGCTTGGCCGTAAACTTGTTACAAAGTAAAATTGAGGTAACGGTTCAGATTTACGGGAATTATTGAAGAACGCTAGATTCCCACCCCATCCCATCCTTCCCTCTGGAAGGGGGAAGGACCCCGCGCACGGATAATCTATTCTCCCTCCTCCTTTGAGGGGGAGGGTGGAGGTGGACGGTGTAATCGAGAATGATCCCCGCAGAACTGAACTCATACTTTCAAATAATGCCTCAATAGGATAAGATAAACTGAAGCTAAATTCATGGAAAGAGGTAGGGAACGATAAGCGTGCTATTTGGCTTTCTTTTCGCCAGGCCATCCTTCGTAGAGGGGATAGTCCTCATCTTCGATTTTGGCAATACCCTCAGCGAATATAATGACTCAATTACCCCGAATCAGGCGGATTTCTTGGCGCTATGGTCGGATTGGCTGGCGGTTGGACAAGACCTCAGATGGTCAATGTCAAAGTTTGCCGATGAGCATTCCCCAGTGGAACCAACGGTAAGAGGTTAACATCGCGCCGGTCCCCCGTTCATCGCACAAAATGCACGCACAGAAAAGCTGAATTTGGCCTTCGTTCCAAGCCGCTCAACGATGTTCCTTAGCATATCGAGCCAACGCCTTCACGTTTTCGGGCGGAGTATCCCGCACCACCTCGCAACCGGCTCCAACGATGTAAGGATTACCCGAGTCTCGATGGCACTCCGCAATGGCTTCATAAACCGATTCGGGGTGCCCGGCTTTTCCGTTTATGATTTCGG
>JAMCWF010000063.1 GCA_023481295.1 Armatimonadota bacterium
TCTCATTTAACTCATCATTGCAGCAGTACCTGATCAAAGGGGAGGCGCAAGGTTTACACGACAAGCGACTCATCCGAACTCGAAATCCATGGTATCGAATGGAGACCCGAGACATTCCACCGATATTGTTTGCCTATCATGGCAGAAGGAACACCCGCTTCATCCGAAACTATGCCGGCGTGGTTCCGTTGACATGCTTTCTGTGCGTGTATCCAAGAAATTCGGATCCTCATTTTGTTGAGGGACTTTGGAAAGTTTTGCCATGCCCTCAAACCATCGCCAACCTACGGCAAGTCGGGAAATCCTATGGTGGAGACGCATCAAAGTCGCACCACGAGCATTAGAACGATTGCCGATACCGGAATCTCCGGCCCATGCTGAAGGATTGAGCACATCGCTTGCCGTAAAACAAGGCACACTGGACTTTGGGCATAGCACTGGGAATTAAAGAGGGTGTGAAAATTAAAGATTTTTCATCTTGTTTGACCGGTTTACATAGCTAATGACACTCGAGGCAAAGAACGATCGCCGCCGCCAATTGCCGGCCGTTGCGCGCCTGATGGAAATGCCGGGGATCCGATCGCTTATTGAATCGGACGGCAGGCCGCTGGTAGTAAAATGCATTCAGGATGAGTTAAATGAGATACGCTCATGCATCTCCTATGACCCCGATTTTGAACCGATTGCCATCGAGCAAATCGTTGTGAATATCTCAACGAGAATTAAGAATCTTCGCTCTCAATCCATAAGGCCGGTCATCAACGCAACCGGCATCATTCTCCACACCGGCTTGGGCAGGGCGGTGCTGCCGAAGGCCGCCATCGAAAACGCCGTCCGGATCGCGACCGGTCACTGCAATCTGGAGATTGTGCTGGAGACCGGCGAACGGGGCGATCGCCAGACTCACTTCCAATCGCTGCTGAGTGAGCTGACCGGGGCCGAATCCAGCGCCGTTTTCAACAATAACGCGGCGGCGGTGCTGATTGTGATGACCGCCCTGGGTGCCGGAAAAGAGGTGATCGTTTCACGAGGCGAACTGGTTGAGATCGGCGGCAGCTTCCGATTGCCTGACATCATCCGCACCAGTGGAGCTACGTTGGTGGAAATAGGAACAACCAATCGAACGCGCCTCTCCGATTACGCCGCTGCAGTCAACGAGCAGACCGCCATCATCTTGCGCTGCCACCCCAGCAACTTCCGAATGGTCGGCTTTACCGAGGAGGCCGCCAATATCGAGCTTGCCGAGTTGTGCCAGCAATATGGTCTGATTTTAGTGGACGATCTGGGCAGCGGCGCGCTGGTGGACTGCAGCCATACCGGATTGGAGCCGGCCGTTACGGTGCAGCAGTCGTTGGCGTCCGGTGCCGACCTGGTGACCTTCAGCGGCGACAAGATGCTGGGCGGCCCTCAGGCCGGTATTGTGGTCGGAAAACGGCCTCTCATTGCGCAGTTGATATCGCACCCGCTCGCCCGTGCCATACGGGTGGATAAAGTTACTCTGGCACTGTTGGAGGCGACACTCCGGCTTTACCAGAATCCAGAACGCACTGAGAAAGAGATACCCACCTTATGGAGATTGAGCCGCCCTATAGCTGAATTGAAGCGGCAGGCGCAGAGATTAGTTAAAAGGATAAAAAGCGATCTACCGGATCGGTACCGAATTGAGATCGTCCCATCTCAGTCGGAGGTCGGAGGCGGATCACTGCCGGGGCAAACGTTAGCCAGCATCGCGGTCGCCATATCGGATGATCTCGGCAAAATTGGACATTTGGCTCAAAAGTTACGAACCGGATCACCGCCCGTCGTCGGCTATATCAAGGAGAATCGGTTGTTGCTTGACATGCTGACCGTATCGGCCGATGAGGTTATGCCGCTGGTCGAGGCGTTACGAAACGCCGGCGCCAGCCTTGAAGTATAATAGGATAAGATCGTATGTGTTTGCCACCCACAACATCTATCCCCGATGAAAGGATCACGATGGATCAGCGGAAACGACTGACGCACCTTGCACGATGCGCCGGTTGAGCGTCTAAAATCGGCCCAGGCCAGCTCGCGCAGGTTTTGCGGGAGCTTCCAAACGAATTGATAAACGGACTGTTGGTGGGCATCGGAACCGCCGACGATGCCGGAGTGGTTCGCCTCGACTCGGAGCGGGCGCTGGTTCAAACGCTGGACTTTTTTGCTCCTATCGTGGACGATCCCTACCGATTCGGCCGGATTGCAGCCGCCAACGCGCTCTCCGACGTCTATGCGATGGCGGCAAAACCGTTTACCGCAATGAACGTGGTCGCCTTTCCCTTAAGTGAACGCGGCAATGATGAGTTGATCGCCATCTTGCGGGGTGGCGCCGACGCCGTGCTGGAAGCCGGTGCGTTGCTGGTCGGCGGGCATACGGTCGAAGATACGGAACCCAAATACGGACTGGCGGTTACCGGTCTGGTGCACCCCGATCGCTTGGCTACTAACGCGGGGGCGCGGCCGGGCGATACGATCATTTTAACCAAGCCGATCGGCACCGGCGTCATCACCACCGCGGCCAAGATGGATGCCTGCCCACCCGAGGCGATGGAAACCACCTATCGAGTGATGGAGACGCTGAGCCGTAGCGCCTCTCTGGCGGTGGATGCGATCGGTATAGGTGCGGAAGGGGTCCACGCAATGACCGATATTACCGGCTTTGGGTTACTAGGCCACCTCTACAATGTCGCCCGAGCCAGCTCGGTTCGGATAGCCATTGATGCTTCTAAAGTGCCGATCTTGCCGGAGGCGATACGGCTTTGGCACGAAGGGTATGCGACGGGAGGGGAGCTTTCAAATCGGGAGTACATGGAGGGCAACGTTGAGTTTCCTTCCACCGATCGGAACGAGGCAATCAACCTCTTTTACGATCCGCAAACTTCAGGCGGATTGGCTATTTTTGTTGAGCCTAAGGCGGCGCCTCGATTGATGGATGAACTGGAAAAGAACGGGGTGGAATGGGCAGCCGCCATTGGTGAGGCGGATGAACCGTCTCAAGTCGCACTTCACGTTTTTTAACGATAAAATCCGGTAATCGATCGCAAGTACAGGTAAGCTCTAAGAGAGTGTTAAAAATACGGCAACAGCCACTCGACTGTCATTGCGGAGCCGCAAAGCGGAACCCGGAATCTAGGCAATCTCCCGCTGGGGGGCGACGTAAAAAATCGTTCTCCCTTTCAGGAGAACATCCGCATACTTGCTTGCCGATAGGCAGGAGGCTGGATTTCCGCTTTCGCGGGAATGACAAAGCGGCAGGCTCCGGCGACTTTTTCAACGAGCTCCGAAAAGAGAATCAGACGAGCCGGATGGGGGTGGATGGGGTCTGGTGGCCCTCCCGGTCTTCAAAACCGCGCGAGGGGCGAGGAGACTCGTCCTTGGTGGGTTCGATTCCCACACGCTCCCGCCACCATCGCTAGCAACAAGCCGCGATTGTACCATCCCCACTCGTCAATAACCCAGATACGACCAGGGAGAGATGGAACTGTGATTGCAAACCGAGGCGGGTTGGTGTATAATGAAACTCGGTTTAACGAGATTGAGCATACGGCGAAGGTTTGAGTGCAACGGGGCTGTAGCGCAGCTGGGAGCGCGTCTCAATGGCATTGAGAAGGTCAGGGGTTCGAATCCCCTCAGCTCCACCAGTATTATGTATGGGCGACTGTACGCTGATCCAGGTTATCATTAAAATCCGAGCGTGTTAAATAATGATTGGTACGTTACGGACGCCAAACCCGGTAAATATCCTCAAATCCTAAATGGTTAATAAAAATCCTCCCACTTCAACTCTTCATCTAATTCCTTATCTCACC
This sequence comes from Armatimonadota bacterium, assembly GCA_023481295.1. Classification (GTDB taxonomy): domain Bacteria; phylum Armatimonadota; class Chthonomonadetes; order Chthonomonadales; family JAMCWF01; genus JAMCWF01. The sequence goes on from JAMCWF010000063.1 coordinate 3,828, forward strand.
GTCTCGAAGGTGCCGCTATATTTCATCTCGATGCATAAACCGCTCTTAGCTTGAAGCGCCTCGTCGTGAATGTTCGCAAACCATGTTTTTAAGATGGAATAATTTCTTAATGGACAACAACAAGGAGCCGATGATTGAGACGTAGAAACGACCCTAAGCGCCAATCTCTACGCCCAAATCAGGGCATAGCGAGCTCAATCGCCCGGTGTCCCCTCGCTAAGCGCCGCAGTACGACGAGCGTAACCGGGAAGATCGTGCTGTCGCTCTCCTTTGCGGTAATTATGTCGGTGGCAGCACGAGTTCAGATCATTCTGCCGTTTACACCGGTTCCCATCACATTTCAAACCTTTGTGGCGCTGCTGGCCGGCATGCTTCTTGGTCCCGGGTTGGGAATGGCGGCCATGCTGGAGTACCTGTGTTTAGGGGCGATTGGGTTACCCGTGTTTGCCAAAGGCGGCGGCATCGCCTACTTTCTTTCCCCCACCGCCGGTTATTTGATCAGCTTTCCGGTGGCAGCCGCATTAACCGGGAAAGTAGTGCAGATGCTCGGATGTGAAGATGTGCGCACTTTTGGGCAGGCGGCCCTGGCTGGCTTAATCGTAAATTACAGCATCGGCTGCCTCTGGCTGTCGGTGATAGTCCGGCAAGGTCCATTGATGACACTGATATTGGGCGTGATGCCATTTATCGGGTTAGATGTTGTTAAAGGAGCGATCGCTGCTTGCCTTGCTGCTTCTGCCAGCCGAATGGCCCATAACCAATGGCACGATCGCCCAGGATCTTGAATCCTTTGAAAATCAAGTGGTTGTTTCCCTTTTTGGTCATCGGTTTAGTGCATGCAGCAACCAGCGGAGCACAAACCACGCCGGAAGCCTTGTACTCTCCTGGATGGCGGCCGGACGTTATCATACTGATCGAACCGCTCGGGGCGCAAAATTACCAGGTGGTGGCTGCATCACCGCATAATAATCAAACGGCGATACTGTTCCAAGCCGTAAAATCTCTGTCTCAGAAGGATTTACAGGTATCCCGTATCCGAAGTAAAATTCTCTCCGGTCCGCAAGGAGGACGTGATTCAATCGTACAATTTTTCGTTTCGGGCTACCTGGTCGTTGATGGAGGTATTTGGATCGAGCCGTTTATTCGCGCCTTTAATCAATTTAAGCGGCAGGAAATATCGTTTCTAATTGGAAATTACCCACAATTTAATGGGTTACGACAATTTTCAAATCCCGATATTATCATAGGGTTGGTTCAGGCATCGGGCGGGGTGTTTCGTTATCGAGTGCAACTTGGACGAGCGGGGGTCGCGATTCCATCGCTTCCTCTACTACAGCCGATTATACCGACACCACTGCCGCCAAAACCGAGAGAGGACAAAGCTCCTCTCTCATCACTATATTGGATACTAGCCGCCGGACTTATCGCCGGCTCTGCTGGATATATCATCACACGGAGGCTTTCAATTCTGCGAGGTACAACCGATGACGGAGCGCGTACCAACGCAACACAACGGTTGGATCACTCCGGAAGGCGTTAGCTCCGCTGAAGTCTTCGAAGGATTGCTGCTGGGAGAAAGGGTTAAACCAGTGATTGAACTTGATGAACTGCTGACCAGGTGTGCGGAATTAAAGTGTTCCGACCTTTTTATTAAGTCGGGCGTTACACCCAACGTTCGGCTGAACGGGCGTGTGATCACCTTGGATGATAGTCTGCCACCCCTATCGGCGGAAGATACTCGCCGTATGGCTTTCAGTAAGATGACTCCGAGCCAGATCGGATTCTTTGAAGACCACCATGAAATGGACCTGGCCTTCACAATCGAAGGCGTGAGTCGCATTCGGGGCAGCGTTATGCAGCAGCGGGGCACGGTTGCTATGTTTTGCCGGCTGATTCCAATTGAAATACCTTCGCTGGCTGATCTTGGGCTGCCGGAAGCACTGGGTGACATGACCAAACATCGAGACGGTCTGGTTCTGGTAACCGGCCCAACCGGGTGCGGAAAATCAACCACCCTCGCCTCTCTGGTCAATATGATCAACGAATCCCGCCGGGTAAATATAATCACCATCGAGGACCCCATTGAGTACGTGCATCGCGATAAGATGGCGATCGTCAGCCAGCGCGAAGTGGGCATTGATACCGATTCATTTCAGGATGCACTGCGACACGTTTTGAGGCAGACGCCGGACATCATCATGATCGGTGAGATGCGCGACCTGGAGACTATGAATGTGGCTTTGCAGGCGGCGGAAACCGGCCACCTCGTCTTCGCTACCTTGCATACCGCCAGTGCCGCTGAAACGTTGGACCGCCTGGCGAATATGTTTCAACCGCACGAGCGCCCTATGCTCTGGCTGAGGTTATCCACATCCCTCCGCGGAGTGGTGTCCCAGAAACTTATACCAAATATCGATGGCACCGGACGGTTGGCCGCGCTGGAAATCATGCTGGTAACGCCAACCATCGCCAAAATGTTGGAGGAGGGCCGATCGGATGACATTTACGGGGCAATTCGCCAGGCTGGACTGGAGGCCTACTGGGGTATGGAGACCATGAATCAGTGCCTGGTGAAATTCACGAAGGCCGGCCTCATCACGGAGGAAGACGCGCTGCATAACGCCGGCAACTATTCGGAAATCCGTCAGTTGCTGCGAAGGTGAAGATTTGTAAGCCTGTACATCTTCACTGAACCACATGAACCATCGGCTCATGCGAAATGACTAAGAAAAAATCGGCAAGCGGCCAGCTAGATTTAAATCTCAATCTTAATTCCAAATGGCGATGGTGCTAAAATAAAGCGTAATAGGATTTAGTTCAGTCAGTTAAAGACGATGGCAACCGAGATTACTTATCAAATTGACGATTTGCTACGGCAACTGGTGGCCCGGGACGGTACCGATCTTCACCTGAAGGTTGGGGAACCCCCGATTATGCGTATACAAGGCCAACTGATGAGGCTGGACGGCCCGAAGCTCTCAGATCGGGACATGTATGACCTGGTCTACAGCTTGCTCAATGACGAGAGGAAGGTTCGCTATGAACAAAATATGGAGCTTGACCTCTCTTATGCGGTGCCCGGACTGTCACGATTCCGGGTTAACCTGTTTCGGCAGCAGCAGCACATCGGCGCCGTGCTGCGGGTGATCCCATTCCGCATTCGCACCATTGATGAGCTGATGCTCCCTCAAATTACGAAGGAGCTGGCCCTTTTGCCTCGAGGCTTGATCCTGGTCACTGGGCCGACCGGCTCCGGCAAATCCACCACCTTGGCGGCCCTGATTGATCATATTAACGAAAACCGCCATTGCCACATTATGACGATTGAAGATCCCATTGAATACATGCACTCGGATAAGCTGGCGACCGTCAACCAGCGTGAATTGGGAGTGGATACCCATACGTTTGCGGCTGCCCTCAAACACGTAATGCGACAAAACCCTGATGTTATCCTGGTGGGTGAAATGCGCGATCTAGAGACGATCCGACTGGCCATCACCGCGGCTGAAACAGGGCATCTTGTTTTCGCCACCCTTCACACCACTGATGCACCCCAAACGGTTGACCGTATCATTGACGTCTTTGAACCTGATCAACAGCAGCAGATCAGAATGCAGCTCTCCACCACCCTGCAAGCGGTTGTCTCGCAAACGCTGCTTCTGCGTGCAGATGGAGGAGGGCGGCTTGCCGCATTTGAAATTATGATCTGCACCCCCGCCATTCGCACGTTGATCCGGGAAGGAAAAACCTACCAGATGTACACCGACATCCAAACCGGGCGCCAGTTCGGTATGCAGACGCTCGATGGACACCTGTTGGAATTGATTCGAAAGGGGCTGGTGCTGTTTGAGGATGCGCTGATCAAGTCATCGAACCCCGGTGAATTTCAAGACCGTTATGAGCGCCAGATTGAGCATGCATCCACACCAGTAACGGGAGGATAGTTGTTGTGCTGGTGACCATTGACCAACTGCTTCAAACCACCGTTCACTACCAGGCTTCTGACTTGCATATTAAAGTGGAGAGCCCTCCACTGATTCGAATTCACGGAGACCTGCTGCCGCTGGATATGGATCCTCTCAATGAGGAGCAGACGAAATATCTGGCGATGAGCGTTTTGAGTGATATTCAGCGAGCCCGATTCGAAGAGGATTTGGAACTGGATTTTGCCTATGAGATACCGGGGTTGGCTCGCTTTCGGGGAAATATCTATCAGCAGCGGGGCGCCGTTCAGGTGGCCTACCGCGTGATCCCTCTTCACATCAGCACGATGGAAGAGCTGGGACTGCCGCCGGTCTGCCGCTACTTCGCCGAGCGTCCCCGCGGACTGGTGCTGGTAACCGGACCGGCTGGCTCCGGTAAATCCACGACTCAGGCCGCCATGATTGATTACATCAATCATAACTACCCCCTCCATATCGTGACGGTGGAAGATCCGCTGGAGTTTATTCACGAGGATGACGTGGCTCTCATCAACCAACGCGAGCTGGATAACGATACGCTCTCATTCGCCAATGCGTTGAAGTTCGTATTGAGGCAGGATCCCGACGTGATATTGATCGGAGAAATGCGTGACCTGGAGACGATCCACCTGGCCATTACGGCGGCCGAAACCGGCCACCTGGTCTTTGGAACCCTGCACACCACCGATGCAGTTCAAACGGTGGATCGGGTGATTGACGTGTTTCCAACTCACCAGCAGCAACAAGTGCGGATGCAGATGTCGGTGAATCTGGTTGGTGTCATATCCCAAACGTTGATTAAAAAGATGGATGGCAATGGCCGGGTGGCGGCTTTTGAAACGCTGGTCGGTATTGCCCCGGTTCGCAACCTGATCCGAGAAAACAAGACCTACCAGATCAGCTCCATCGTCGAGACCGGCCAACGTCATGGGATGATGACGCTAGACCAATCACTTGCCGATTTGGTGAAGCAGAAAATAGTAAGCTATGAGGATGCGCTCGCCAAAGCAAAGTCGGTCACTGAGTTCAAAGCACTGATGGGGGAAGAACGGGCGGAATCGGCGGCCAGTTAGAGGTTGTTGAAAGAGGCGCCGGAGCACCCCGCTTCGTCATTCCCGCGAAAGCGGGAATTCAGTCCCCTGCCTACCGGCCGGCATGGCTGCCAATGCTCTCGATTCCGGGTTCCGCTCTGCGGCTCAGGAATGACGGCCTGATATGATCGCCCCTACTTCCATCACATGGCCTCCTTGTGTCACAATAGCACGTATGTTCGCATCGGGTAAACATAGAGCGTGGTCATCTTGCCAATGCGCTCTCATGAACGGTTACGCTCGCACTGGGAGTTTCGATTGAAGATAGACGTCCTTGGCGCCTCCATCAAATCAGTTTTAGCCACCGATTGTGGCAGTACGACCACAAAAGCGATCCTGATTGAATACCGGAATGGTGAATTCCGCCTCGTCGCAAGAGGTGAAGCGCCTACCACCGTTGAGGCGCCGTTCGATGACGTCACCGTCGGGGTAACCAACGCGGTGCGAGAACTGGAAGAGCTGACCGGACGCACGCTGCTCTCACCGGACGGTCGAGTCATTTCACGCTATCAAATCAGCCGCGATACGGACGGCGAACAGGAGCTGCTGGAAAACGACTTCCCAAAAGAGGGTGGTGTTGACCTCTACCTATCCACCTCCAGCGCCGGCGGCGGGCTGCAGATGACGGTGGCCGGCGTGGTGAAAGCGATGAGCGCGGAGAGCGCGGAGCGGGCCGCGCTGGGGGCCGGCGCCATCATTATAGATACCATCGCGGTGGATGATGGCCGCAAGGACTATCAAAAGGTGGAGCGGATTCGGCAGTTGCGGCCCGATATGATCTTGATGTCGGGCGGAATAGACGGCGGCACCGTAACCCACCTCGTCGAGCTGGCCGAGATGCTGGTCGCCGCTGATCCGCAGCCACGCCTCGGGCATGGAATGAAGCTGCCGGTTATCTTCGCCGGCAATCGCGACGCCTATCCACCCGTTTACGAGCTGCTGGAAGATCGCGTCGCACTGCGCCAAGTTGAAAATTTGCGCCCGGTGCTGGAGCGCGAAAATCTGCAGCCGGCCCGTGAAGCGATCCATGAGCTGTTCTTGGAGCACGTGATGCAGCAGGCGCCAGGCTACGCCAAGCTCTCCCAGTGGGTCAGCTCCGGCATCATGTCAACCCCCAATGCGGTCGGTAAAATGATGCAGGCGGTCGCCGAGCAGCTACATATCAACGTGCTGGGCGTGGACATCGGCGGCGCAACCACCGATGTCTTCTCAGTGTTTGGTGATGTCTTTAACCGCACCGTCTCCGCCAACTTGGGCATGAGTTACTCCATTTGCAATGTGCTCACCGTGGCCGGCACTGAAAATATCAAGCGATGGCTTCCCTTCACCATCTCCGATGCCGATCTGCGCAATCAACTCCGCAACAAAATGATCCGACCGACAACCATCCCCCAGCGTAAAATGGATCTCGCTATCGAACAAGCAGTGGCCAGAGAGGCGCTGCGGCTGGCCTTCGAGCATCACAAATCGCTGGCGCGAGGATTAAAGGGGGTTCAAACAAGGCGCACCATCGGTGAGGCGCTGACACTGGCCGGCACCGGTGAAACTCTGGTTCAAATGATGAACCTTCAACTGATCGTTGGAAGCGGCGGTGTTCTTTCTCATGCCCCTCAGCGGGAGCAGGCCGCGCTGATGATGATGGATGCGTATCAGCCGGAAGGCGTAACCGTATTGACGGTGGATTCCATCTTTATGATGCCCCAATTGGGTGTGCTCGCCACCTTATTACCCAAGGCGGCCGCCCAGGTGTTTGAGCGTGATTGCTTGATCTATCTGGGAACATGCATCGCGCCGGTAGGCATCGGCCGTGAAGACGAAACTTGTCTAACGGTGCAATTGGAGGGCAAAAGCTACCCGGTGGAGTTTGGCAAGCTGGTCGTAATACCACAACCGCTTGGCTCCGAGGTCGAGGTGGAGATTAAGCCGGAGCGAGGCTATGATGCCGGGGAAGGGAAGGGACGATCCTTTCGCTCAAAGGTGACTGGAGGCGTGTGCGGGTTGATGATTGACGCCAGGGGGCGACCGCTGACATTGCCCTCCAGCGAATCGAAGCGAGCCGAAAAGATCGTCGAATGGCGAAAGGCGCTCAATATTGAATCATAAGATCGGGCCGTTTCATATTCACCGAATCGAGGTGTTTCTTTCCGATTGAGAGTGTTGACTTTATGAAAATGAGTGGGTGGCCTCGTTGAATAGAGCGACTTTACAGGTATTGAGATGCCCGGAAGGCTGTGACAGCGATCTGAATTTACATACCACCCAAGTCGATGGGGCTGGTGAGGTGCTTGGAGGCTCGATCGCGTGCAGCGGTTGCGGCGGCGTATATCCGATCGACCGCGGCATTGCGCGAATGCTGCAATCATCGCTTCGGTCAAATTACCAAACGGAAGATAACGAGATCCAGTGCAAGCACTCCGAGATGAAGGCCCGCGACGATCAGGCAGAGCATTACGATCGGATTTGGTGGCTCAACCTGTTCAGCCGGATTGAAATACCGGTCACTCTTGCCTTGCTGAAAGTTAATCCGCAAGATCGGGTTTTGGAAGCCGGCTGCGGCACCGGACGGATGACCGCCGATTTCGCCAACCGCTGTCGCCATTTAGTAGCAGCCGACTACTCCTGGCAGTCGTTGCTGCGCTGCAGGCAAAAAATAACGGCAGGCGGCATCCGAAATGTCGATCTCATTCAGGCCGATATCTGTCACTTGCCGCTGGCCAAAAACGCTTTCGATCGGGTGGTAAGCTGCCAGGTGCTCGAGCATATTCCCACCCCGGCCAGCCGTGAACGTGCCATTTCGGAGCTGGCTCGGGTTTCATCCGGTGGCGGGCGGATCGTGCTGTCGGCTTACCAGTATTCGATCTGGATGCGTCTGTTTAACCAGCGGGAAGGCCAGCACGATGGCGGCATCTATTTTTACCGGTTCTCCCGTAAAGAGTTCCAAAGGTTGCTATCGAATAAAATGCATGTTCACCGGATCACCGGTGCGCTTCAATACCATTTCCTGGCGCAATGCGCCGCCGATGAGGATTGAATGGCTTATAATCGCAGGCCCTCGTTATGGCTTGGCCCCAAACAGCGCGCACGCCTTCAAACAGTAGTCGTACTGATAATTATAACGGTGCTGATCATACTACTGATTCCCTATTTCAAAGGGATCGCTCAGATGAAAAACTTCCAGACCTGCCAGAACAATCTGCGCAAAATTCAAGAGGCGATGCAGGTCTACATGGGAGATTGGGATGACACCTTCCCGCTGGCAGCCAACTGGTCTTATGCGGTATCGGCCAATATGTCGGCGACCTCCGGTATGGCGAAAAACAAATCCATCTATTTTCGGTGTCCATTGGACCGCAGCAAAAAGCCGTGGAGCTACGCTTACAACACCATCTTCAGCGGTTACAATCCCAATAGCGGTGAAACTCAGTTTGCTTTTGGTTCCGGGAAAAACAAACAAACCCTCCCACGCCCAATCCATCCAAACAGCTCACCGGTCATCTTTGAGCATTTTGCCTCCAACAATAATGAGCATTTCCTGTTGCGAACCTGGGGCGACCTGAAGAAAGATATGACCTTCCCGCATATGTTGCCCGATCCAACCGGCAGCTACATCGCCGGCAACGGCCGTGTGTACCGGCTCACGCCGGCGGATCTTTCGGGGGATATGTCGGATAAACTTTAATTTCAATGTCCAAATTGGCAAAATGATAAGGCGGATATTCCGTTGAACAACAAGCTTGGTAGGGAATTTTAAATGGCTACTGCGTATACGCCGGGTTTGAGAGTTAGCCCATGCACCCGTTTGGAAAAGATACGCCGCCTGCCGCTCAAAGGAGAGGTTTCAGTGGAGATAGGGCAGATTGTACGGCCCGATACGGTGGTGGCGCGCGCCGAGATGCCGGGCTTAGCGCAAAATATTCGACTGGCGGAGCAGCTCGGCATTGAACCAGTTGAGCTGAAATCGGCCATCAAAGTGAAAGTCGGCGACTCGATATCGAGCGGGGATGTGCTGGCATCCACCAAAGGAGTTTTCGGCTGGTTTAAAAACGAGTTCCGCAGCCCGGTTTCGGGAAAGGTTGAGCTCATTTCAGAGGTAACCGGCCACATCGGCATTCGCCTTCCCCCGACAATGGTTGAAAAGACCGCCTACATCAGCGGAGCGGTTACCGCGATCATTCCATCCGAAGGAGTTACGATCGAGTGCACTGGTGCGATGGTTCAAGGTATTTTCGGGGTTGGCGGCGAGCAGAACGGCGAACTGCTGGTTTTACCGGAGGCCAGCGAGCCTCTAAAACCGGAAGGTTTGCCGGCAAATCTCAGTGGGAAGATCCTTGTAACACCGACCGGAGCTGATAGCGCGACGTTACAGCGGGCGGCGGAAGCGGGCGCGGTGGGCTTTGTGCTGCCAGCGCTTCCGGATCGGGATTTGATTGCCTATCTCCGCGCGGCGCTGAAAGACCCAAAGTACGATATCGGTGTGGCGATCACCGGCCATGAGCCGCTGCCGCTGACCATCATTCTCAGCGAAGGTTTTGGTCAAATCCCGATGGCTCAGCGAACCTTCTCTTTATTGAAGTCGTTGAACGGAAGGCGGGCATCAATAAACGGCGCCACTCAAATCCGAGCCGGGGTGATACGCCCCGAAATTATCGTGCCGCTGGATACGCCTTCTGCTGTAGCAAGCGCAGATGAAGCCGATCGGAATTTATTGGAGGTGGGCAGCTCGATCCGCCTCATACGTGAGCCTTACTTCGGTCGACTCGGATCGGTGACGGCGCTGCCTTCAGAGCCGATGAAGGTGGACTCCGGCGCGGTAGTGAGGGTGCTGCAGGTGAAACTCGAGGATGGCTCCAGCGTGGTGGTTCCAAGGGCTAACGTGGAGATTATCACGCCGGTGTAATGGCTGGTATTCAGGAAAGAATTCGTCATTCCCGCGAAGGCGGGCAGTAGCCTAGAAGTAGCATCCCTCTCGATGAAGGGAAAGAATTCGTCATTCCCGCGAAGGCGGGAATCCATTGTAAATGCTTGCACCTGGGCGAAAAATGGACCTTACGGAAGTAAGGAGCGTGTCCGACAAACCAATTAACATCGATTTATCCGGCTGCAAAATGAATGTATTCTGAAAATACCTAACCCCCTATCCCCCTTCCCGAAGCGGGAAGGGGGGAACCGTGGCGAGGGTTTTGGGCAAAATCCGGCTCCCCTCTCCAAACTTGGAGAGGGGTTGGGGGTGAGGAGATTTACTAATAATTGCATGATATAGCGATATTGAAATATTTCCTGGAATTTATCAGACAGGCTCTAAGGGCGATCACATCGGATAGCCCCTACTTTGATGGACTTGGAATCCAGGAGCCGGCCGATTGATTCGATTAATGTAAAAGCTTTCTTCCGGCCCGTACCGGCGCCGGAAGAATAGCGCCTTTCGAGGAACTAGATTACGCGAGACGCCGTCGCCGGAACAAAAGACCGGCTCCCGATAGACCCATACCGGTCAGCAAGGACAGGCTGCCCGGCTCAGGAACGTTACTGCTGGGGGGCGGCGGCACCGGAGTCAGGTTCTGGTTAAACCAGATGTGAGTGTCGTTGACGATGCCCGATATCCCGCTCTGAATCGAGCCTTGCAGCACCTCACCCTGGCCGGCGCCGTTGCCGAAGCCAACCGCGGCCGGGGTCCCTCCGAAACCGCCGCTACCACCGCTGGCGTCACCGGTTTCCCACTGCATAGACTTGTAAAAGAAACCGATCGGCCCCTCGCCCGCCGGGATGGTGTATCCTGGGCCGCGAAGGACCAACTGGAACGAATCCAGTTTATCGGCATTTTGATCGTAATAGCCAACGCCATCCCAGGTTACGATGATCTCGTTGGGGATGTCGGTGCGGATATGCATCACGCCGCTGTTTGCGTTGCGTGTATCCACATCGGCGAAGAACGGAGCGATATCAGGCACGGCTGCTCCTTGCGGTCCGGTTGGGGTGTATTGAGCCAAACCGCCCGTAAAGCTGACGTTCCCGTTGTTGTTTGCCCAGAATTGGGTATAGTCAGTTCCAAAGAAATTCAGCGTGAATCCCATATTGACAGGGCCGTCGTAGCCGTCATCGTTTCTTCCGGATGGATCTCCAGCATTGTTGGCATTCCCCCCACCGGTCATTACCGCGATCGGCCCGATACCGCCGCCGATAAGGTCGGTGTAGTAGTAGTTGGAGGAAATCAACGCTGAATCGGGAATTATCGTTTGGGCGCGGGCGATCTGTGCGCCCATTATGCCGATAGCAATGACAGCCACCGCCCACAGATGTCCATTTTTAATACGTCTCATACTACTCTCCTTTCAGAATGATGAACTACCTTACCTATTGACTCGTGGCGAAAATTAAATAGTGGAAATTATGATTTACACCTCCATCAAGAGAAATGTGACGCATTGGGTGAGATCTGACGATCACCACGTCGAAGGACACACCCATAGATTTACCTGCAATTTTCGTGCCAACTGCCGGGTATTTAACCTATTTTGACTAAATTGGTTGGAAGACTTTTATTTTCAAGCGGAAAAGGGGACCGAAAGAGAGCAAAGTAGCTGCTGAATGAGTCACAGGAGGCCGGTGCGCCGTCATTCCCGCGGAAGCGGGCCGTAGTCCTAGAAGTAGCATCCCTCTCGATGAAGGGAAAGAATTCGTCATTCCCGCGAAGGCGGGAATCCATTGTAAAGCTTGCACCTGGGCGAAAAATGGGCATTGCGGAAGTAAGGAGCGTGTCCGACAAACCAATTAACATCGATTTATCCGGCT
>JAMCWF010000054.1 GCA_023481295.1 Armatimonadota bacterium
CCCTCCACCCCCACCCTAACCCTCTCACTCATAGGGGGAGGGAGATTAGATTATCCGCGAGTGAATCCCTTCCCCCTCCTAGGGGGAAGGTGAGGATGGGGGTCGTCGGCTGTCCTTCAAGGCTTGACCCTATCTTTTTACCACCTCTCAGGGGGAAAATCAGGACGGTGGTGAAATCCATTGCGCTCCAAAAATTCCCGAAAAAGAGCCTGTCTGATAAATTCCAGGAAATATTTCAATATCGCTATCTCATGCAATTATTAGTAAATCTCCTCACCCCCAACCCCTCTCCAAGTTTGGAGAGGGGAGCCGGATTTTGCCCAAAACTCTCGCCACGGTTCCCCCCTTCCCGCTGCGGGAAGGGGGGATAGGGGGTTAGGTATTTTCAGAATACATTCATTTTGCAGCCGGATAAATCGATGTTAATTGGTTTGTCGGACACGCTCAAAACTGAAATGTTACGATGAGCCTTGGAATGCTTTCCAAACTGGAGATTGCCCTGGTCTCGCTGCCCCCAGCCATCCGAGTGACCCCGCCAGCGTCACCTGTCTACCTGTCCTGTGTGCCGGAAGGCAGTCTCCGTTATGCTAAAATGGAGATATGGTCACGAGACTTCAATTCCATTTACCTTAAATTGCATTGAATACGGTCAAACCCGACCTGCATGTGGCCAACGGAAGGTATCACTATATCCCCCGATCCGCGCAAAGGCTTAAGAGGCTTTCGGCGGGTTGAGGTATCGAATAAGGAGTCTTGCGCTCCTGAACGAAGTGTGGATGAAATCAGTCTCCGGTAACAGTTCAGTTTTACGGGAATCATACTCGATTACACAATCCACCCCCATCCCAACCCTCCTCCTCAAAGGGGGAGGGAGAATAGATTATCGGCGCGCGGGTTTCTTCCCACTGCTTGCCGGCAGGCGGGGAACTGGTTTCCCGCTTTCGCGGGAATGACGCATAACAAGCTCTTCGCAATGTAGAGTATATAATGTCCAGATTAATAAGTAATGCTAGGGGAATATACCGAATTGGCCACAACCAATTGCTTTTGGCGCCACAATGTGACTATGTTGCAATTATTGCGCCAGGATGAAATCAAAAGCGTCGACCGCAGAAGGTGTCACGATACCCGCCGACCAAGATACTTGCGTTTGCCGCCAAGCTCCAATCAAAACCACTGAGGTGAGTAGCGACGATGAACCCTCTTAAATTATCCCGCCGCGCCTTTCTCAAAGCCTCCGCCGCCTCAATGCTTGCTCGCCCATTGCCGCCGCATAACGGACTTCATGTGCTCCCGCCTCCCGATTTCGACAATTCATTTTATATGCTGCCCATCTTTGAATCCTGGCATGTGAGGAATCCGTCCGATATTCCATTGCGAACCCGCGAGGCGGAGGAGATGATGAAACGGCTTGGTCCGCAACGTCCTTATTTGCGGCTGGGCTTCGCCATCATTTCAACCGGAGCGGAGACCGATACCTATGCGCTGGCCGAAAAGCTGGGAATCTGCCTGGTGCTGCAAGGGGGAGCCACCGATCACCACATCGGTGAATGGGGCGGCGAAAATCTTATCATCGGGCCGGAGGGTGATCGCCGAAACGCCCAGTGGCTGGAAAACGGCGAATACCTAGCGGAAACAGCCGGCGCCGGCTTCCGATTACGAGCCTGCCTTTCGGTCTATTGCCGGGCTGTTCACGACTTGCGGCATCAGGCCGACGCACGACGCGCATCACAGGTCGCGGCCTCAATGCGACGCTTTCCGGAGACGGTGGTAGGTACCAGCGGGCCGATTGAGGTTGAAACACAGATGGAGGGACATCATTTCGGCGATTACAGTCCCTTTACCATTGCCGAGTTTCGGGATTGGTTGACCCACCGTGGAATTTACGATGACCGCCGCGGCGCGCGTAAAGAACGTGGATTTCCCGGAGGGAAGCGCTGGAGGAATGATCCAGACCCCAGTCAACATAAAGGGACCGGTCCCTCTTTTAACGAGTATTTTGGCACTAATTATAAGAGCTGGACGTTGCAGTATTGGGATATCGAAAAGTATCCAAATCGTCTTGCGGTTGAGGCTCCCGGTATGCCGAAACCGGGCGATGCCGGGTTTACCGAAGGAGGTTTCGATGCACCGCGGGTCGAGAATCCGGGAGACCTATTTTGGCAGGCGTGGAGCAGCAGCGACTTGCATCATCCCGGTTTTCGGCAAATACTGGTTCAAGAGTGGGTCGCCGACGCAACCAGGTGGTTGCATGAGGCAGGAATTCCTAAAAAGCGGATTTTCAGCCACCAGGTCCCAGGGCAATCCTACGGTAACTTGAGATTAATGCTAGGCGCCAGCCCGTCGTGGACCGCCGCCACACCGAACGGCTCCATCGGAATCACCACCTATTTCGGTGCGGCCAGCGATACCGCCTCCTTCACCCAGATTGTTGATCTCGACCCGAACTGGGGCATTTTTGAATACCATCCCTTTCCCATCAACTCACTAGCCGCACCGCCTGGCGCCTATACCCACAGCCTCAATGTCTGCCTTCGATTTCGTTCTCATATCTTGACGCCGATCAGTTGGCAAAAGTCGCCACACGATTTCATCGTTAGAACCGGCCCCTTTGCGGAGGCCATCCAATTGCTGTTCGCGACGCTACCCGACCGGCCCTACTTTGACCGAAGCTCGCGACGCTATACCGCACCGCTCGTTCAAAAGGTGCGCTTGGCGCATTTCGGTGACGGGCACCGTTTGAGCTGGTCTCCCTATATCTGGCCGGGAATGAAATGGCGCTGGAGCGATTTACGAGGTTTCCAGAAGTTTCAGGTTTGGGATGGCGATCGGCTGGTTGCGGAAACCAGCGAAAATCGGCATTCCGTTCCGGCCGGTGGGCGCTATCGGGTTACCGCTCAGTGGAACGAAATAGCCGCGCTGCCGCCGATCGTGCCCGATATCCGCGCCGAACAGGGTGTATTGAGCTGGACCGAACCGGGCGGAATGTTTGTGCAGCGGTATCGGATCGAATTTGCCGCCGATAAAGATTGGTTAAATACAAAATGGGTTACGACCACCGCCAATGAGTTTCCGTTGCCGGCAGGTGAGCGGGAATACTATTGCCGGGTTCTCGCCGTTAACGGCGATGGCACTGCAGGACCACCGTCGTCGGTGGTCAGGGTGGTTATGCCGGTTACTTCGAAGAACAACCTACCGCCGGTGGCCGACGTATTGGCATATGGGAAAAATATGAGCGGAAAGGTATTGCTATCCTGGTCGGACCGGACACCCAGCGGGGTGAAATGGCAGGATATGCCGGGATTCGTTACGTTTTGCATCTACCACGGTGCAAATCGAAGTTTAACCCCGTCACCGGCCAACTTGATGGCCAAAACACGTCAAAACCGCTATATGGATCCGCATTTCAGCGCGGAAAAGCCGTGGTATCGAATAACGGCGCTATTTCAAGATGGCCAAGAGAGCCCGCCATCAGAAGGGGTGGCCTACGTGCCATAATATATACCCGTCCTCCGATAATCCCATCCAAAAAGGAAACGGCTAATCAATGAATCAACCAGATCAATCGGATCATCGCCCTGCGCCCGGTAAAAACAAACTCCGTCGCCGTGAGTTTATCCGGGTCGCAACCACCGGTTTGTCCGGCCTATGGCTGGCCGGTGCGCTCTCGCCGGATGCCAACGCCGACCCCAACGCCCCGCGCGATCTCTGGATCGTTCCACACGATGCGCTCTCACCCGCCGAGCAGGCCTTTGCCTTAACGCTGCAGGGGTTGGCCAACCGCGTCCGACCTCAGATCTGGATGAAGGCCGGCAGCACCTACCAAATCATCGAGGACCAGCTTAAACAGGAAGGCGTCCGCTTCCACCACGCCAATTCGATATGGGAGTTGCTGGCGCAATTTCGAGATGTCGTAAAAGGGGCTTTTCTCTGCCGTATCAACGCGCCCAGCCTCAACGTCGCCACCTCGCTTTGCGGGCTGCACGACGCGGTTGCGCTGGATGAGAGTCTAATGTCCCGCGCACAAACCGCCAAGCTGAACATCATCGCCGACGTTCGGGAATGGGATGAACGCAAGGCATTCGACCGCTATAGAAACCGCTTCGCGCGAGGGATACTAGTAGAGCAGACTCCACAGGGTGCAGGTCCCGGTTTTTTGCGGGATTATGCAGTGGCACACAACGCCTTCACCTACTACACCACCGATGACGGCTTCCGCACCGAGGCGGCGCGCGCATTAGGGCCCGACGCCCTGGCCTACGGTTGGGGACCATCCGAGTATCCGTGGGTGAAATCGCTCAGCCTGGCCAATGCGACCGGCGTCGGTTCTGATTGGTCGCTCAACCTCTCCGCATTGCAGCACCTGACGGCCGGCCCGATCATCCGCCCAAAACGCCCGGTCCCGCCGAAGGAGGATGGGGTTCGCTACGTCGCCTTTGTGATGACCGACGGCGATAACGTCCAATGGCTGTGCGGGAGCTTCGTTGGGAATGAGCGGTATTGGTCTAGCCCACTGCGCGGGCAGTTCCCGTTTACTTGGGAGGTCTCCCCCATGCTGACGCAGGTTGCGCCGCGGGTGCTGAAATACCTATACTTCACCGCGAAGGACACCGAGGGCTTCGTCACCGGCGCCGGTGTGCCGGGATACACCTATATCCATTTTCAACCTGATCCACGCTCGATCGCCCTGCAAGCGGAGCCGTTCCTCCGCCGCGCCGACCTGCCGTTTGTCGGCATTCTCAACGCAAACGAGGGCCACCTCAATGAAACGATCCCCCTCCTTGAACTGCCCTACGTGGAGGCCGTTCTCTATAAGGATTACGCGCCCTACAACCGGCATCAGGGCAAGGTCTTCTGGCATCAAGGAAAGCCTTGCATCAGCTTCCGCTATATGCTTTGGCAGGGGCTGATGACCCCGCAGCAGGTGGCCCAAGGCGTCTCACAGATGCCACTGAAGCCGCTCTCCGATGAAAACAGCTATGCCTTGGTAACGGTGCACGCCTGGTCTTTCGGCGATATCGGCGGACCTTTGGAGGCGGTTCGGCGCACCATCGCGCTCCTGCCGCCGAATACCCACGTGGTCACCGCCGATCAACTGGTGACCTTAATGAAAAGCAACTTAAGCCGGCTGCACATGAGCTGAGATTTATAGGGATACTCAAAAATAGGGTAGAACCCACTGGGTCGTCATTCCAGGGCCGCAAAGCGGAATTTGGAATCCAGCGCATCAGCATCCCTGAGTGCTGGTGGGTATGGGAGTGGATTCCCACTTTCGCAGGAATGACGAGTTGGGGAGGGAATGTTGTACCGGCGGGATTCGGTGACTTTTTCAACAACTGATTTGGGTTTGAACGGTATGAATTCAGTTCTGAGGGAATCATTCTCGATGACGCCAGCCACCTCCACCCGGCCCTCCCCATCATAGGGTAAGGGTGGTTAATGGTATTGGTTGATCGATCGTGTCGCTTCAATCCCCTTCAATGGAAATGCCAATAAAAAGGCCCACATCCCCACCACCTCAAGTGAGTGAAGTGATGGAAAATGCGGGCCATTCACAGTTAGTAATGACATCTCCGGCTGATTTAACCACCGGCACCAGGAGCCTCAAATTCACGGTTGGAGCGGGCTATGAATCCTCGCTAATGCGCTTTAAATTTTCTTGACAGCTCTCCATGCGTTATGGTGCTGCTAACGCGATGATGATCGAGGTGTTATCCCTACGGTTAATGGCCGGCTGCGGCGGTCGGACCTGCAGCAGCCGCACCGGGTTCAGCACTGGGGGTAGCTGAAGGCGCCAGTGCCCCTTTTGCTTTTTGAGCCCGTACCCATGCCGATTTGCCAAATGGTGCGACATGGATTGAATAGACTCGATGCGGCGTGTTTTTCGTGGCCGTCTTGAAAATTAGCATTGCAGCAATTATGATAGCCACCACTGCAATAGCGCCAATCACCCACTGCTTCGGTGAGATTCCCTTCATTGTTATCGAGATGCTCCTTTCTACGGTACTTTGACATCATTATTGGATGCCGGTTCC
Organism: Armatimonadota bacterium; assembly: GCA_023481295.1. Taxonomy (GTDB): domain Bacteria; phylum Armatimonadota; class Chthonomonadetes; order Chthonomonadales; family JAMCWF01; genus JAMCWF01. The sequence goes on from JAMCWF010000054.1 coordinate 6,036, forward strand.
GTTGTATGCACATCCGCTTATGTGGCGGGCTGGCTATTCGTTATGGTACTGGCCCTCGTAAGCCATCATATTGGGGGCCAAGCCGTTCCAGTGACCATTGGAGTTGACGTGCATTAACGACGTATGTTGTAAGGCTTTCACATGTCCGTCGGCAAAACCAAAGGTGGTTAGGCCATTATGCCCTCCCAGCGCGTACTCCCAATTGTAGCCATCGCCGCAGAGGTCGCCGATTGTGAAGTAGTTCGGCCACACCGGCCAGGCTGGGTTCGCCACGTCGGCATTGTTATAGCGGGTTCCCGCCATAAAGCGCGAATAGAGGTCAGCGCCGAACTCTTCCCACATAATCACGGTATCTCCTGGAGCGCCAACGCTGGCATCCGAGAGCGCTCCCTGATAACCCCACCATGGACCTCCAAACACACCGAAAGCCGCTATCGGGTTGTTTGGATCGTATCGTGAAAAAGCGTAGCTGGTTGCCCAGCCGGTACCGATGTCAGGCGAACCGTCGCAATCATCCCGCGGAACGCCGTCATCCGGGCAGGTCCAAATGGTGCTTCGATTGGTCGGACCCCAGGGTACTCCCGCTTTGATATAGGGATCAAGCGCATTTTCTATGCTGAAGTACTGGTCGTCGCTATTGATATTTCCATCCCAGTGCGGGGCACCGTCGCCCAGCATTGCATACATTTCGTCGTAATCTTGGGAATACATCATGATGGCAAGCAGGATTTGCTTTTGGTTGGAGATGCAGTCAGCCTGCCTGGCTTTTTCACGTGCCTGGGCGAAGACAGGAAACAATATCGCAGCCAATATCGCGATAATTGCTATCACGACAAGCAGTTCAATGAGGGTGAAACCCTCACCTTTTCGATGAAGTTGCATTTTCTCTCTCCTTTTTAATGCAATCTGACGGTATTGGATTAATAATTCGGGTTCGGAAAAGAGGGGGCGCTCACCATGAGTATCAGCGTGGATAACAGGCAAATCATTGCGGAGACAAAGGCCGGCTATCGCCATGCCGATCTTCAGCCACCCCTTCTAACCGACTTGATGAACCGATGCTTCTTTCCCGGTAACCTTTGAGATTCATTTCGACTACCGATGGTTATATCATAATGGATCTGCTCTGCTTGAACGGCATTACCGCACCGCGCCGTTGCGATGAAACGAGAGTGCTTTCGCTCAGGCCACTCTATAAAGACGGGGCGGGAGATAGGATCAGCCCTTTGTCTCCAACGCCTGTCGAATCGTTCCCCTCCTTTCTGACTTCCAGTCAGAAAGGAGGGGAAGAGCGAAGGATCTATGTGATGTTGAATCAATTATATCCTGAATTTCCGCTTTGTCAAGTTAGACGGTCGAAATTTTAAAATGTGACGCTCATCTAATATTGATGCAAAATACGTGCCATTGTTCACTATCGGCGGCATGATACAGGCTATTCGGTTCTAATGCAGCAACCCGAAGAGGATGGTGAACATTACGGTAAAAGCCGCTGGGTCGCCATTCCGAGGTCGCGAAGCGGAATCCGGAATCCAGGGCATCCTCACTCCGATAGGGGAGGGGCTATGCGCGGAAAATATCGGCTCTCTCGCCAATTTAGGGGGAGGGCAGGGTTGGCGGTGGATGGTGTCATCAAGACTGATTCCCGCAGAACTGAATTCAGACCAAGTAGCGACCTCCCTGCAGCAGGTAATTCGGCATGCTAGAATATGATGATTAATATGAGAGGGATCGGATTACCACACTTTCGTTGAAGTCAATCCAGAATTTACCGCCTCTTGATAAGGCTGCATTTATCGCTATTGGGTGATGCTAAGATCGTTGGTTTGTGTGTGGATCGCTATTGCAAATCTCAGCTTAACAAGGATGGTCATCGCAGGCCGGTCAATTCTTAATTTGGAGGAGCACCTATTTGCAAATACTTGAGCGGGGCCGCCGAGTCATTCGGACCGAGGCGAAAGCGGTTGCTGACCTGGCCGATCGGCTGGATCAATCTTTCGAGCAGGCGGTTCAAATAATTCTCAATTGCGAGGGCCGGGTTATAACTACCGGGATTGGAAAGGCGGGCGCAATCGCACAAAAGCTGGCCGCAACCTTCTCCTCCACCGGATCTCCCGCCCTCTACCTTCATCCGGCTGAAGGAGTCCACGGTGATCTGGGCGTGGTTACCGGTGAGGATGTGGTGGTCGCACTCTCCTACAGCGGGGAGAGCGATGAGATTTTGCGGTTGCTGCCAACCATACGTCGCATCGGGCCGACCCTTATCGCGATTGCGGGAGTGCGGGAATCCTCACTCGCCAAGGTCGCTCAGGTCATTTTAGATGTATCGGTTGCCGAGGAGGCATGCCCGTTGGGATTGGCTCCAACCGCTTCCACTGCTGCTATGTTGGCGATGGGAGATGCGCTGGCGATGGCCGCGATGGAAGCACGCGGCTTTACTCGGGACGACTTCGCCCGCTCGCATCCGGCCGGTGCGCTGGGCCGACGGCTTACCTTGCGGGTTTCAGATGTGATGCGAATCGGCGAACAGATCGCCCAGGTCAGTACCGATGCGCGTATGCTGGATGCGATCGGCGCCATCACCAAGGCGGGTGCAGGCGCCGCCTGCGTGGTGGACGAAAGCGGGAAGTTGGTCGGAATCTTGACCGACGGAGATTTTCGCCGCGCCGCGCTTCACAATCGGGACGCCCTGGAGCAGCCGGTAATGGAGTACATCACACGAAAGCCGATCGTGATCGAGGGAGATCCGTTGGCGGCGGAGGCGCTTGCCATATTGGAGGAATCGCCTCGGAAAGTGGGCGAGATCCCGGTGCTCGATCAGGATGGCCGTCCGGTGGGGGTGGTTATGCTGAAGGATTTGGTGCGGGCAGGGATCGTTTAAGTGGTTCTTTAAAAACTCGCCGGAGTCCGCCGCTTCTTCATTGCCGCGTAAGAGGGGGAACCGGTACCATGCATATCGGTAGGTAGGTATGCTGATGATCTGAATTCCTGACCCTGTTTGCGGTCCAGGAATGACGGCCAAGTGGGTGTTACAGTTTTTTTAATAATCACTTAATGGGGTGGTTCAAGCCGCCGCCCGAGGAAAATATTAATTAAAGGAGGGTCGTGTGAACGTAATTCTCATTCAAATTGACTCGCTCTGTCGTCATTTTTTACCACCTTACGGCAACCTATGGGTCCAAGCGCCGAATCTCAGCGACTTTGCAAGCCGAGGGGTCGTGTTCGATCATCACTATACCGGTTCGCTTCCCTGCATGCCGGCCCGCCGGGAGATTTGGAGCGGAAGTGAGGAGTTTTGGTGGCGGGGATGGGGACCGCTGGAGCCCTGGGATTTGCCGATCGCCCACCTGGCCGGTTTAGCCGGGATCCACTCCCAACTGGTCACTGATCATTATCATTTTTTTGAGTGGGGAGCTCATAGCTACCACCACGATTTCGAGGGGTATCGTTTTATTCGAGGACACGAGCACGACAACTGGAAGACGGAGCCGATACGTGAGGTGCCGGATTGGGCGAAAAAGATGATGGAGGTGCGTCCGGCCGATGCGCCGATATACCTTCGAAACGTGCAACACTTCACTAAGGAGGAGGATTTCTTCTCACCTAGAACCTTTGCGGCAGCCGCCGAATGGCTCGAGGCAAATGCGGACCAGGATCGGTTCTACCTGCACGTGGACAGCTTCGATGTGCATGAACCGTTTCATATACCGGATCCCTATCGTTCCATGTACACCGATGCCGATTATCACAAATACAATCCTTGGCCGCTTTACGGGCGAGTTGATGCCGGTCCATCAGCGCTTAACCCGGACGAGGTGGAGTGGATAAGGGCGCAGTTTGTCGGCAAGCTGACGATGGTGGATAAGTGGGTTGGCCGCCTCTTCGAGGTGATGGATCGGCGCAAATTATGGGATCGAACCGCCGTCATCGTCACGACCGATCACGGGCACTACCTGGGCGATCACGGTTGGATTGGTAAACCGAATGCGCCCTGCTACCACACGCTCTGCCATATCCCGCTGCTCGTTTGGCATCCCGGTGGGCTGAAGGGCGGTGCGCGCACTTCGGCCATCACCCAGACGGTTGACCTCTATGCGACGGTTTTAGATCTGCTGGGCGTTTCGAAGCCGCAAAGCTCCAACATCCATAGCCGGTCCTTCGCGCCGGTTATTCTGGGACAACGGGAAAAGCATCGTGATTATGCATTCTACGGTTATTTCGGGCAGCAGACGGCGGTCAGCGATGATCGCTGGACGTTCATCCGAAGTCATAAGCCGGAGGCGGCCCCGCTGTTTCAGCGCACGTTAGAGATGCAGGTTTTAAATCGCTCCTGGGGCTGTCGCACCGCCCGCAACCGTCTGCTCGGGAATCCGGCGATGGAAGCGTCTCATACCGTTCCCGGGATCGAGCTGCCGGTATGGAAGGTGCCGGTTCACGGCGGCGCCACCCAACTCTTCGAGGATCAGCTTTTTGATAACCAGGAGGATCCCGACCAATCCGCAAATCAGACCGGCCTGCACCGGGAGGAGGTTGAGCGGCTTACCGAGCGGTTGCGGAAGCATATGTTGGAGGTCGGGGCGCCGGAGGAGCAGTTTGCCCGGCTATCGCTGTAAAATGTTGGGATGAAAGGCGGTACCTACCAAGTCAGATAGAATAAAATAGGCCGGCACAACCCGTCAAATTGAATGGAATGCGCCGGCCCGGTCTGGCTCTTTGCCTGTATGAGAGCTACTGTTCGTTTTTACCCAACAAGGTCATTGTCATGGTCATGGGTGCGCCGGAAGGTAATCCCGGCACCCCGGTCATTTCGTTCTCTGCTTTGATCAGCTTGCCATTCGATGGGTCCACATAGGCAGTGCCATCAATATGCATTTTAATCGTGTGGCCCATCGCTTCAGTTGTGACATCGGCATTCGTTTTGAGCTTGAGCGTGTTGATCCCCTGCTGTTCACCCCGGCCGGCCAGCGTAATCGTTCCTACCACGGTCGTCTTTTTAGTGGGGTCGGTGTAGTTGATTTTCCAAGAATCACCGATCTTGATAGCATGGTGAGGGAACTCCATGCTCTGACTGTTTTGAAACTGCTGATTTTGCATCATCGGGTTGCCGCCCTCAATCTTCTGGCTCAACACATGGCCGTAGGGATCCACTTTAAAGGTGACCACCGGCAGCATACCGGTGGGTGGGTTCATCTCGTTCCCGTTCATCGAGATGGTAAAGTCGCTGAATGAAATCTGGATGGTGGCGTCGCCGTTTTGATCCACCGACTTGGTGTTCGACGACATAACCATGTGGGTTTTCATCTGCATATTTGAGCTACCGCCTTGCGGACTGGGCATTTGTGTGGTCATCTCCATAAGGTAGCGGTCCACTTCGCCCGCTTTATAGACCCGTTTAAGGTGAAATGACTCTTGCGCGTGGGCGATGCTGTACGTGCCGCTGATCAGCGCGGTAAATAAAAATACGGCTCGGAAAGCTCGACCGGTAGTTCTCATCGAATTAATCCTTTCGTGGCTATTGAGATTGCGACAAACTGACTGATGTGCCGGGCGCAACGGAATTTGAATTGGGTAAAAGCTGGACCATAACCTTTGCCTTTAGGCTGCTCTTGACTTTGTCGGGCGTACTAAGAGTTTGGGTAACCAGGTGGGCGGTGAAGCTCATCTCGGCCTGGATCAGCCGCCCCTCCTTCGGAGCGAACTGCAAATGTGCGTCGCCGGTCACCTCTCCCTTACGCGTTTGGGAGGGAGGATTGCTGTTGTCGGCCGGATGCCCGGTTGAGTCCAGCGATTGGTCAATTGAGACGGTGAACGTTTCATTGATGTTTGTGGTTTTATATTGGCCTACCTTGCTGCTGGGACCCAGTGTCGCTTCGAATTTCTTGGTCGCTCCGCCGCCGATCAGTTGGCCTGGAAATTCCCACGTGTCGCCGGGATTTACCGGAGTTGATTGAAATACGACCGGGAACATCAGCAGGAACAGTCGTTTTGGATCGAAACCGGGCATATTATAACCTTGCGGTATACTTTGACCTGATTTTTCGTTGGTAATAGCGCCGCTGGGGCTGATATCCGTGGTGACGTCCAGGTACTTTCGTACCGTATCGAGCGGAACGTCGAATGGGGTATCCTCTATTTCTAGTGTTGCCGAAGTGACCTTGATTTTCAAAGTTGCAGTACCGTCTGAAGCTACGTTTGTCACTTTGGTTAAATAGGTAAGCACGATTTTCGCTTGAACGGGTTGTGGCGTCGGTTCGCCGAACAGAGGCAGACTGCCATTCAGGTTAGCGGTGATTTGGTATCTTAGCGTTTGGCCGGCGCTCCAATGGTATTGCAGGGTGATCGGCTTTGCAGCGGCCGCTGCCGCACAGACCCCAAGGATGAGAATGGCCGGTATCCCAACTCGTATTGTGTTTCGCAAGGCGGCTACCTCCAGCGCAAAATGGATTCCCGATATTATATCACGGTTGTCCCGTTAGATGAAGCACCTTTGCACCGAATTTCGTAATTGCAATTGACAGCCGCTATGAACCGGTGCTATAATTTAGCAGAAACTCGATGGAATGAAGTGTTCCACCGAGTGTTATTTTGTGTAGGGCGGGTTTGGGGGGTTTCCCGAGCGGCCAAAGGGGACTGACTGTAAATCAGTTGCGGAATGCTTCGGAGGTTCGAATCCTTCACCCCCCACCAACTGGTTTGCCTACTTGGGTGAACACTACCCCACTGCATCGCCCACGTAGCTCAGTGGCAGAGCACTTCTTTGGTAAAGAAGAGGTCGTGGGTCCGATTCCCACCGTGGGCTCCAGGGAACGACGAAATGCGATGAGATCAAGTTTGGAATGAGGGTGAAGGGCTCTTTTGCAATTAATCGGGGAGGTAACTAGGAGAGGACAGAATGGGGAAGCAGCGATTTGAGCGGACGAAGCCGCATGTCAACATAGGAACGATCGGCCATGTGGATCACGGGAAGACGACGTTAACGGCGGCGATCACTCGTGTGCTGGCTGATGCGGGAAAGGCGCGTGCGCTGAAGTACGAGGAGATAGATGCGGCGCCGGAGGAGAAGGCGCGGGGTATCACGATCAACACCTACCACGCGGAGTATGAGACGGACAACCGTCACTACGCACATGTGGACTGTCCTGGTCACGCCGACTACATCAAGAACATGATCACCGGTGCGGCGCAGATGGACGGTGCGGTACTGGTGGTATCGGCGGCGGACGGTCCGATGCCTCAGACGCGGGAGCACATATTGTTGGCGCGTCAGGTGGGCGTTCCCTACATCGTGGTGTTCTTGAACAAGTCGGATTTGGTGGATGACCCGGAGCTGCTGGAGCTGGTTGAGCTTGAGGTACGGGAACTGTTGAGCAAGTACGAGTTTCCGGGGGATGAGATACCAGTGGTGGTAGGCAGCGCGACGAAGGCGTTGGACAGCGCTTCGACCGGTCGAGATGATGAGTGGAACGGCAAGATATGGGATTTGATTGATGCGGTGGATCGTTACATACCGACTCCGGTGCGGGATTCGGAGAAGCCGTTTTTGATGTCGGTGGAGGATGTGTTTACGATCACCGGTCGTGGCACGGTGGCGACCGGTCGGGTGGAGCGAGGCCAACTGAAGGCTGGAGAGACGGTTGAGATCGTTGGGTTACGCCCGACTCGTTCGACGGTGGCGACGTCTTTGGAGCAGTTTCGCCGGACGTGCGACTTCATCACGGCGGGCGACAATGCGGGGGTGCTGTTGCGCGGAGTGGAGCGGAAGGATGTGGAGCGTGGCCAGGTGGTGTCGAAGCCGGGTTCGATCACTCCACACACCCAGTTTGAGGCGGAGATCTACATATTGACGAAGGAAGAGGGTGGCCGTCACACTCCGTTTTTCAGCGGGTACCGTCCCCAGTTTTACTTTCGGACGACGGATGTGACGGGGTCGCTGGAACTGCCGGAGGGAGTGGAGATGGTGATGCCGGGCGACAACGTGAAGATATCGGTTGAGCTGATGCAGCCGATCGCGATGGAAGAGGGATTGCGGTTTGCGGTTCGCGAGGGCGGCCATACGGTCGGCGCCGGCGTGGTGAGCAAGGTCATCAAGTAGTCACCCGGCTGAAAGGTAAATTAAATGCCAGCAAAGGACACACGAATTATTATAACAATGGCTTGTACCGACTGCCGGTCAAGAACCTATACGACATTCAAGAATCGGCAGAAGCATCCTGACCGTTTGGAGCTAAAGAAATTCTGTCCGAGATGCCGAAAGCATGTCATGCATCGAGAGGCGAAATAGGGGTGTAGCATAGCTGGTTAATGCGTCGGTCTCCAAAACCGAAGATCGCGGGTTCGAATCCTGCCACCCCTGCCAGCTTGCGGTCGCAATCTAAGGAATATTTATCATGGCAATTGGTCAACTAAAAGCAATCAAAAATCAGTCTGGTTCCGGCTCTCCATCCGATCGGAGTGGAAAGGGGAAGGTAAGCTGGTACCGTTCGCTGGTTCGCTTCTTCGAAGAGGTGATCACTGAGCTTCAGAAAACCTCCTGGCCCACCAAAGAAGAGGCGACCCGACTTACGATCGTTGTCGTTGGTGTCATCCTAGCTATCGGCACCTATATGGGCCTGCTAGATTTCGGCATCACATTTCTCAACTCTAAATTTCACTTATTGAAGTAGCGGTTACGAAATCTTATGCAAAAACACTGGTACGCAGTACACACCTATTCCGGCCACGAAAATAAAGTGATGACCAACATCATGCGCCGGGCTGAATCGATGAATATGCGCGACCGCATCTTTCGCATCGTCATCCCGACGGAGGAGGAGATACGAAGCCGGGGCGGCAAAAAGATGCAAGTGAAGCGAAAGGTATTTCCCGGCTACGTTCTCATTGAGATGATTCTGGATGATGCGACCTGGTACCTGGTAAAGTCTACGACCGGTGTAACCGGCTTTGTCACATCCGGCAATAAGCCGATCCCATTGCAAGATAAAGAAGTGGAAGCAATCCTGCAGACGGTGGAAGGCGGTGGTTATAAGCCGAAGATCCAGTGGCAAAAAGGGGATATCGTGCGCGTGACCAGTGGGCCTTTCGGGGAGTTTACCGGCAAGATCGAGGATGTCAACGTTGATCGCGAGAAGCTCCGCGTATTGATCTCCATCTTTGGGCGCGATACTCCAGTCGAGTTGGAATTCGGTCAAGTTGAAAAGATATAGGGTTCCTCGCTATTTGATGTGGGTTGATCATATTCAGTGATGGAGCCGATGCGTCGTTCCCAAGGAAGTGGGAACGACGATTTCTATGTTATGCTTTGCAAATCTTCATTTCACGATCCGGTGGGCTGGTCGAATTACCTGCCTCTTAAGCGAGGAGCCGGATACAGAAGGGATCACATCGAGGAGAAATCATTTGGCGAAAAAAGTAACTGCCGTTGTTAAGCTTCAAATTCCGGCCGGCAAAGCCACCGCAGCGCCGCCGGTCGGTTCGTCTTTAGGACCGTACGGCATCAACATCATTGAGTTCATC
>JAMCWF010000061.1 GCA_023481295.1 Armatimonadota bacterium
TTACGCGGCGGTTAAGGTGAAGGATTCATTGTGAGTTAATGTTACAAATCGCCGGAATTCATCACCGGCGTTGAGGGAAGGCAAACATGTCCAATAAGGTTGAAGAGTTAAAAAAGCAAAAGGGCGGCCTGGAAGTCTGGCCGGATCTGCTCCGATACTCGAAGACCGGATTTCATTCGATCCCGGAGGATGACCTGCAGCGCTTCCGCTGGTACGGCATCTACCAGCAGAAGCCCAGAGAAGACGGTTGCTTCATGATGCGGGTGAAAATCCCAGGCGGCGATGTTTCGGCCGAGCAGATGAGGGTGATGGGAGAGGTTGCACGAGACTATTGTCACGGGTTTGCCGATTTTACAACCCGCCAGAATGTGCAGTATCACTGGCTGACCATTGAAACTATCCCGGAGGTTCTTGAGAAGCTCAACTCAGTCGGGCTCACTACGGTTGGGGCATGCGGCGATATCGCACGAAATATCGTCGGCTGCCCGGTGGCGGGACTCGATCCAAGTGAAATTTACGACTGCCGTTCGCTGGTTCACGAAGTCACCCGCTTCTTTCTGGGCAATAAGGATTTTGCCGATCTGCCCCGCAAATTCAAGATGTCAATTTCCGGTTGTGCCTTCGACTGCGCTCAACCTGAAATCAATGATATCGGAATCACCGCCGTTCGCCGCCCAATACCAGCCGGCTCGAAATCGGCGCATTCTGGAGAGGAGATCGCGTTTCAAGTAAGGGTCGGCGGAGGCCTTTCCACCCAGCCCTATTTTGCACAAAAACTTGACATGATCGTTCATCCAAGCCAGGTTCTGGACGTCTGCCGCGCCATCACCGAAATATTCCGCGACGACGGCTATCGTGACCGCCGCAATCGGGCCCGGATGAAGTTCTTGGTCGCCGATATCGGCCCGGAGGAGTTCAAACGACGAGTGGTCGAACGCCTGGGTTGGACGCCCGAACCGGGCACCGAACCCGACGATCCGCCAAACGGTTACCGCGACCATCTCGGAATCCTGTCGCAAAAGCAACATGGTCTTCATTGGATAGGGGTGGTCTTGCTGAATGGGAGAGTGACCGCCCAAAAGATGCTGGATGCTGCGGTGATCGCATCCCGTTTTTGCGACGGCAATCTCCGCACGACTAACCAACAAAACCTGATCTTTCCGAATATTGCCGGCGATGACCTCGAGGCCGCGAAATCGGCGATCCGGAGGTCAGGATTTGAGTGGGAGGCCTCTCCCTTTCGCAAGGCGGCCGTCGCCTGCACTGGCAATGAATTCTGCAATCTGGCCATCACCGAAACGAAGCTCCGCCTGGTGGAAATCATTGAATTTCTGGAAAAGGAACTGGTCTGGGATGAGGACATCCGAATCAACCTGAACGGGTGCCCCAACTCCTGCGGCCAGCATCACATCGGCGACATCGGATTGCAGGGATGTCTGGCGAAAGTGGGTGAACAGCGCGTCGAGGCCTACGACATCTGCCTGGGAGGGCGGTTGGGATCCGATGCGCGCTTCTCCCGGCCGATCGAGCGGAAAGTGCCGGCTGACAAGGTGAAATATGCCCTGGTAAACTTGCTTCTCGCTTATCGCAGTCAACGATACGCGAAAGAGGACTTCTCTCATTTCGTGGAGCGCCATTCGGATGATGAGCTAGGCGCCATGCTAGGCCGCGAGTTGCTCGCCGAGACGGATCCGGAATTCGTTCCGCCGCCCCCACTGCACGCAGGCGAATAAGATACCGCCGATCGAATTGCGCCGGCGTTCACGAGAAGGTTTTTTGCCTCCAGACGATGAAATTCCCCGATACGTAAGGGTGATTCCGGCTGCAACCGGATTGGCCCGCCAGGATTAAGGGAGAATAAGATGGCGCTAATTAAGTCAGGGATTATTGGGACCGGGTTCATTGGGCCGGCCCACGTTGAAGCGGTGCGGCGCCTTGGCGATGTGGAGATGATTGCGCTGGCCGAACTGGGTGATGATTTGGCGAAGGCGAAGGCAAACCTCTACTCCATTCCACGCGCTTATGGCGATTACCACGACCTGCTCAAGGATCCGGAAGTGCAGGTCGTACACATCTGCTCACCGAACACCAAACACTTTCAGATGGTGAAGGAGGCGCTCGCCGCCGGCAAGCACGTCATCTGTGAAAAGCCGCTCAGCATGGGCACCGAGGAATCGCGGGAGTTGGTTCGCCTCGCCGAGCAGACCGATCGCATTACCGCGCTCGACTTCAACTACCGCTTCTACCCGTTGAACCAACAAGCTGCCGCGATGGTGCGCTCCGGCGAGGTTGGCCGCATCTACGCGGTTCACGGCTCCTATCTGCAGGACTGGCTGTTTCTGGATACCGATTACAACTGGCGCATCGAGCCGGATGCCGGCGGTGAAAGCCGGGCGGTAGCCGACGTAGGCTCGCACTGGTGCGACCTCATCCAGTTCATCACCGGCTCAAAGATCACCTCCGTTTTCGCCGATCTGGCGGTGATGATCCCGGTGCGCAAGAAGCCGCTGAAACCAATCGAGACCTACGCGGGAAAGGAGCTGGACCCGGGTGATTACGAGCCACGTCCCATCACCACTGAAGATTACGGCACCGTGCTGCTACGGTTCGATAACGGAGCACGCGGCGCTTTTACCGTGCATCAGTGCGCCGCCGGTCGCAAAAACCGCCTCTATTATGAAATTGATGGCAGCAAATGCGCGCTGGCTTACGATCAGGAAGACCCGGAGCGCTTGTGGATTGGCCGCCGCGACGGGCCGAACCGCATCATGATGAGAGACCCATCCATCCTGGCGCCGGAGGCGCGGGCGATCATCAACTATCCGGGAGGCCACCCGGAGGGCTATCCCGATGGCCTGAAGCAGTTCGTTCGCGCGGTCTACTCGGCGGTAAAAAGCGGCAAGAAGCCGGTTAAACCGAACTATCCTACCTTCGCCGACGGCCACGCCGAGATCGCGCTGGTTGAGGCAGTGCTGCGGAGCCATAAAACCGGCGGTTGGGATAAAGTCATATATTAGAGCCTGTCCGACAAACTCAAATTGAGCTTTTGAATATATTATATATAGTTGATATAATTTAATTCTATCATAGATATAGTAGTCGCATATCATTTTTGAAGGTTTATCGGACAGGCTCTAATCCCTCAAATTACTGATGCCGGGTATGATATCTGAGAAATGTTTAACAAAGAGGATCCCAGTGAAAACTTGCCGCTGTTTGGTATTGATTGGATTGTCATATCTGCTGACCGGCTGCACCCAACCACCAGCCAAAGGGGCTGAAAAGAAGCTCATCGAGTTTGGCTGGGATAGCCCCAGTACCGCCTATCTCAAAGATCATATCGCTGAAATGGAGAAGATGCCCTTTGACGGCCTTGTCCTCTACGCCGATTACAAGAACTCGCAAGGGAAACCGGTTCACTTCTATTCAACCGATTTTGGAATCATAAAGATTCCTTGGTCCGCCTTACAACCGGCACTGCACGATCTGAAAGCGACTCACTTTCACCGCTTTACCGATAACTTTCTCCGCTTCGATGCCACACCGGCGGATGTGGATTGGTTTGATGATTTCTCCCCCATCCTCCATAATGCGGCCGTTGCGGCTCAACTGGCAAAGGAAGGTGGCCTCAAGGGAATTCTATTTGATGAAGAAACCTACGCCTTCCCCATTTTTGATTACTCCAAGCTTAAGTATCATCAAAGCTACACCTTTGATGAGTACGCTGCTCAGGTAAAAAAGCGGGGCGAGGAGATAATGAAGGCCTTCCAATCCAAATACCCCGGCTTGACGTTGTTTCTCACCTTCAGTTATTATTTTTCGGGTAGAGATCGTGCTAGCTTACCGTCTAGCCACTATGGGCTGCTGGCCCCGTTTTTGGATGGGCTTTTCGCGGCGGCGAAGGGAAAAACCATTATCGTCGATGGATTTGAGGGAGCTTATGCTTACACCACTCCGGCTGACTTTGAGTACGGTTATCAAATGCAAAAAACAAAGCGCTCACCCCTGTGCTCGGTGCCCGGTGCGTATCGTCACCATCTCTCGATTGGCTTTGGCATTTGGATGGACTTGAATGAACAAACCAAAGGATGGCATATTCACGACCTCTCTCGAAATCCACGAACGCCGACCGAGCTTACCCAAGCGCTCACCATGGCGTTAAAAAAGTGCGACCGATACGTCTGGCTCTACTGTCAAAAGCCGCACTGGTGGCCACGGAAAGATCTACCCGATGCCTATATCACTGCGATTGAGAAGGCGCGCCAGGTGGTAGGAATGCCCAACCCATAGCCCGTTTTTATGGAAATGATAGCCTTTTGCGCCAACTCGATCGCTACATCTCCCAATGCAGCCCGAACGGTGGAACGCCGCGACGGTCTACGGTCTAAATTGACGCAGTATCGCCTGGGCAGTATAATGACACCATAATAATTCCGGTTCCTCGCGGTTGGATGGAGGCAAGTTGGCCCGCCCGGGCGCGGAGGTATGTGAATTTGCAGGGAAGGTTGCTCGACCATTTCCGGGCTGCAGATATTTTCAAAGAAATGACGCTGGCGCCGGCCTTGATTCCGACAACATATTTGAAATATTAATCCGGCGATTAAATACCGTCATGCCGGACTTGATCCGGCATCCAGAGCATTATGGATTCCCGCTTTCGCGGGAATGACAAATTCGGGATATTTAGTTGCCAGGTTAATAGCGAGGAACCACTGTTCTAATATAGGATGTTTTCAATCGGCTCGCAATATGTGGTTCTGCACATCAGGAGGAAGAGTGAATGAGCGATGAGGAATCGCTGGTAAATAAGGAGATTGAAGGCGCGATTGAAGCTCCCAGCGCCGAGCAACAATCGGCACCCGCTATAAAACGCCGCCGTGTGCCGGGGCGTTACGCCAAAAAGCCGGTATCCAGCCAGGGTTCTAAAGAGAAAACGGAAGATGCGGCCGGATCGGGCGAAGAGACCCCGATCTCTAAGTCTCGTCGCCGCAGCCGCAAGAAACAGCCGCTACCTCCCGTTATCGTTCCGGTTAACGAGATCATCGTATCGGTGGATCAGGCTCAATTAGACGGACAAACCAATGTGTTGGAGGCTGAAGTCGCTGCTCCGATGGTCGAATCGCCGGTTCAACCCATCGAAAAGCCAAGGAGAAGACCACGTCGCCGCAAACCTCAAACACCGGTCGAGGAGCCTTGCCTCGCGCCTCAAATTCCTGAAACCAAGCCGGGGCGCGGCCAAGAATCAGCCGTACGCCGGAAAAAAAAGCCGGCGATCGGATTCGTATCAAAGCCGGGTGGCGCCAAGCTGGTTATCCGGAACGAGGTGCCTCAAATTCAAATTGAGCGCGCCCTACACCCCCCCGTTCTCTTCTTTGGAAACCTCGATTCGCGGGGTAACGAGGGGCGTATCCTCTCCCAGGTGCAAAAGGCAGCGCGCGCCGGCGTCCATTTTCACAGCACGCTGTTGGAGATACCGGTCCCTGCATCGGACAGCAACGACTTTTTTGCCGTGGTGGACCGCCGACTGAAGAAGCTGCTGGAAGGAGACCCCGGCGGTTACGTCATGCCGCGCGTGGTCTTTAAACCGGCACCCGGCTGGCGACGCAGCCATTTCAGGGAGTTTTCGGTCCACAATGAGCAGACCGGCGATCCCTCCTTGGGAAGCGATCTTTTTTGGGAGGCGGCGGAGCGCTCACTGGCCGGCCTATTGGACCACTTCAATGCCAGCGATTATGGAAGCCGCGTTTTCGGCATTCACCTGGAGCGGGGAGAATGGTTCTTGGCTAAGGAGGATGGATTTGACCATAGTGATGTAAACCGGGAGGCTTTTCGCGGTTGGCTGGCCGCAAAATACCACAACGACGTGATTGAGCTGCGAGCGGCATGGTACGACGGTGAAGTGCAGTTTTCAACCGCCGATATCCCCAGCCCCTCCCCCGCAACCGGTCCGGAGCGATTCTTTCTCGAGCAGCGCCGAAATCGCCGGCTGCTCGATTTTTATGCGTTTACCTCTGAGCTGATGGTGCAGCGGATTTTGGGGTTGGCTCAGGTAATCAAGCAAAAGACGTTCAACCGAATGCTGACCTCGGTCTGCTACGGTTATACCTTTGAATTTGCCCACCCCCACTCCGGCCATCGAGCTTTGCAACAGCTTTTGGATTCTCCGGCTATTGACATCGTGGCCGGGCCGCCAGGCTACCGCCAATCCCGATCACTGGGAGGGAGCGCTGCCTATCCGACTCCGGTCGGCTCAGTGAGGCTCCATCGGAAACTATGGATCTCGGAAGAGGATATTAAAACCGATTTGGCCGCCGAGGGCGGTGATGACGATTACAACGTGCGCTTTTTAACCCGCTCCGATACCGAAAGCGCACACCGCCGCGGATTTGGGCAGGCGCTGGCAAACGCCGCCGGTATCGGCTGGATGGATCTTTGGGGAGAAGGCTGGCTGGATGATCCCTCCTACTGGGAAAAGATGTCGGAATTCATTAAATACTATCGCAGTGCGTTAAAAGCCTGCTCCGGCTCGTATGCACAGGTCATTGCGCTGATTGATGAGCGCAGCCTTAACCATATCAATTGTGATGAGAGCCGTGTCAAAGAGATTCTGGGCCAGCGGAGCGCTTTGATACGGACGGGCGCCTCCGTCTCCTTTCACCTACAAAGCGACGTCACTCACCCAAATTTTCCGCTGGATGCCAAGCTCTACATCTTCTTGAACGCCTACCGCCTTACCCAGGAAGAAAGATCAGCGATCATCGAACGACTGCATGGCGGCGGCCGCACCCTGGCTTGGATCGGTCCGGTTGGAACCTGTAGCGACCGTGGGGAAACGGCCGAAAACGTGAGCGATGTGATAGGAATGTCGCTGAGGCCACAAGAGTGGAATTCAGAGTGCGGTAGCCGGGTCGTGGATTCTCGGCATCCGGTCACCGCCCGATTGCGCCGTCGCGAGTTGGGTAATCGCGAGCGCCGTAATCCATCTTTCTCAGTGGTGGACGATGATGCAACACCGCTGGCGGTTTACCAGCAGAGTGGAGCCGTCTCGATTGCAGCCCGTACCCATTCCGATTGGCGCTCCGTTTTCTGCAGTGAGCTGGCCCTCTCCATCGAATGGTTTCAGGGACTATGCCGATACGCCAATGTACACCTTTTCACCTCTGGAGAAAGTGATGTCGTGTATGCGGATGGAGGTTGGCTCACCATTCACGCCGATCGCCCCGGTACCCGCATCATCAGTCTGCCCCCTTCCGAGGGTGAGCAGAACGAACTTTACGATCTGGTTGCTAAACGACTGGTGCCGACCGATGGCCACACCGCCCGGGTGACGGCACGACATGGGGCCACGCTTCAGTACTATTTCGGCCCCCTCAGCAAGATGAGGACACTGGGTTTCATCAACTTATCGGTATCTCCATCCGTCAAATCGCCCCGAAATAAGGCGCCGAACCGCCCGGAAACACCGCAAACCGGCACGGAACCAGAACCCAACGATGCGCCCTAATCGTCGAGCTGGAACCTCCCCTCCACATTCAAACCATTCCTTCAGGCATTGTAGAATCGCTTCTGAAATAATCAATTGAAAATCGCTCAAAAACACTTGACAGCCGATTAACCGATAATGCTATAATCTTACAAAGTTAGTGATAATGATTATCATTTTTATTTGGTATGAGAAAGACACGCCAATATCAAGCGGTTTTGGAGGCGCTGAGGAGCACACGGGCTCACCCAAGCGCCGAATGGATTTACGATCAGGTTCGAGGGCAGGTACCAGGCGTGAGCTTGGCCACTGTGTACCGCATCCTGAAGACCCTTGAGGTGGAAGGGGTCATTGCTTCGTTGGAATATGCCGGCCGCCGAACCCGCTTCGACGGCTATCCCGGCCCCCACAACCATATCGTTTGCCTACGCTGCGGTGCGATTGAAGATGTGGAGGCTGCGCCGGATGAATCCACCCAAAAGAAGATTGAATTATCAACCGGGTTTCGGGTATCCCATTATCGTTTCGAATGGTTTGGACTGTGTCCCCGATGCGCGACGAATAGTGATCCATTGCGTTCTAAGCATTCCGATAGCTATTACAATTCCGACAAAGGAGCTCAACATGAGTAAAGATCAACTGATTGCCGCATTGAATCGGCAGTTGGCAGCCGAGTATCAGGCCGTTATTCAGTACCTTCACTATTCGGCGGTCGTAACTGGACCTTATCGGCCGGAACTGGTAACCTTTTTCCAAGCTGAGGTTGCCGACGAGACCATTCACGCTCAATACCTGGCCGGTAAAGTGGCGGCGTTGGGCGGCGATCCCACCACCGACCCCAAAGCGGTTCCACATTCCACCGATCCACGCAAGCTCTTGCAGTATGTGCTGTCGGCCGAGGAGGAAGCGGTGAAAGCCTATGCCGAGATCATCAAGCTGGCTGATGAAGTCGGTGAGTACGGCGTTCGAATCCAGGCCGAGAACTTCCTCCAAGAAGAGGCCACGCACTCCGACGAAACCCGAAAATTGCTTGCCGGACACTGGGGCTCGTAGAGATGATGCCCAACCATTTCGGAGCTCTCTCTCCGAAAATTCACATCACTAAAGCGAGGAGATAACTATGCCCGATCTGAAGGACTCAAAAACACTGAAAAACCTCAAGGAAGGTTTCGCCGGCGAATCGCAGGCGAACCGCCGCTATCTATACTTTAGCCGCCAGGCCGACGTCGAAGGCTATCCCGACGTGGCCGGCGTCTTTCGCGATACCGCCGAAGGTGAAACCGGACATGCCTTCGGACATATGGAGTTTATGGAAAAAATTGGCGACCCGGTTACCAACATGCCGGTTGGAGCCACCGACCTGAACTTGAAGTCAGCGGTTGAAGGTGAAACCTACGAGTACACCCAAATGTACCCCGGCTTCGCACGAACCGCTCGTGAGGAAGGCTTTGAGGACATCGCGTAATGGTTCGAAACGCTGGCCCGCGCTGAAAAATCACACGCGGGGCGATTCCAGAAGGCGCTCGACACGCTGGACGCTTAATCGAATGGGCGGGGACCGACCGTCCCCATCGCTTTCAATCCCCCCAAGATTAGGGGATTAATTGGGGGTATGTCAGGCTGTTAGGTCTGTGATTTTGGATAATAACACCTTTCGGCGTACCCCCGACCATTCGCCGCCGGGATAAAAGGCAGGCGAGGGCACATAAGTGGTTGTTGAAATGTTCACCGGGGTCTACCGCTTCGCCTTTCTCGCTAAAGCGGGAATCCTCCGATGCCGATAGTCTGTGTTCCAGGATCCGTTTCACGGCACTGGATTGACGACCTGAAGGTGCTACCGTATTTTTAAACGAATACACAAGTATTAGCGTTTCACAATTTCCATAGAAGGAGCATAGGTGGGATGTCTGAGTTGACTGGTGTCGAGAAATCTCTGTTTTACGACACGAACGACCCCGACTTTTACGACCCGGCCGCTCTCGAGACGGAGATGCGCCGGATTTTCACCATTTGTGACGGCTGCCGTCTGTGCTTCAACCTATGCCCATCTTTCAAGTACATGTTCCACACCGCCGATGAGAAGGACGGCATCCAGAAGCTTGAAACTTCCGATCTTCAACGGATTGAAAAGCTGTGTTATCAGTGCAAGCTTTGCTACCATAAATGTCCCTATACCCCGCCGCATGAGTACCACCTCGATTTCCCACGCTTGATGGTGAGGGCGCGCGCGGTTCGGATGAAAGAGGACGGCCAATCTCTTTCCGATAAGATGCTGGGTAACCCGGAAACGGTCGGGCACCTGCAAACCGGATTACAGTCACCGATCGTTAATCGGATGAGCCGGAATCGGCTGCACCGGACATTGATGGAAAAAGTGCTAGGCATTCATCGCGATCGCAACCTACCACCGGCGCATCGCGGCACATTCGCGAAGTGGCTCCGCAAAAAGCGATTTCCTAAGCCGGAAGAGCCGGTTGCAAAAGTGGCGCTCTTCTACTCTTGCCTCGTGAATTACAACTATCCTGAAGTGGGCCGTGCGCTGATGGCGGTGCTCCAGCATAATGATATTGAAGTCGTATGCCCTCCCCAGCGCTGCTGCGGCATGCCGAAACTGGACGTCGGCGATGTGCAAAACACCCGCGATTATCACGCCGGCTACAACGTGAAACAGTTCGCCGCCGCCGTTCGACAAGGTTACGATATCGTGGTGCCGGAACCCACCTGCTCGATGATGATAAAGACGGAATATCCGCAACTGTTGGATAGCGAAGATGCCCGATTGGTGGCCTCTCACACTTATGACTTGGCAGAGTACCTCATGAAGCTGAAGAAAGAGGATAAGCTCAAGCTCGATTTCAAGCAGCCACCACCCCGGCTGGCCTATCATCAACCCTGTCACTTAAAGGTGCAAAACATCGGCAATCGCTCGCTGGAGATGTTGCGCCTGCTGCCTGGCGCCAAGGTGGAGTTCATCAACGAGGGCTGCTGTGGAGTGGACGGCACCTGGGGCTTTAAAAAGGACTACTTCGAGATGTCGCTGCAGGTGGGATCCGGCCTGATCAAGGGGATGCAGGAAGCGCAGGAAGGCGAGATGCCGGCCCAGCCGGTGGCCGATTGTTCATTTTGCGGACTGCAGATTGAAAAAGGCGCCGGGCTAAAGACCCTACATCCGGTTGAAGTGCTGGCGCAAGCCTACGGTTTGGAGCTGGAAGAATCATTTCGACCAGCAAGATGAGAATCGTCGTTCCCGCGAAAGCATGCTCTGAGGCACGAAGGGCGGGAACCCAGGAAAATGCACCAGCCTGCAAGTAGAACAAAATGCCCTTCTGCTGTTAATTTCTTTCAGAGCAACATAGGAGTAAAAGATGCGAGCGGTTTCATTGAATGAAATAAAGGATTTAACCGAATACGAGAAGGCAAGACCGGCTTTCCGCCAACACGTCAAAGAGGTGAAAGCCGCTCGGCGTGTCATTGTCGGCCCCCATCTCAGCTTTGTCTTTGAAAACCATGATACGGTGCTTTTTCAAATTCAGGAAATGATTCGAGCTGAGCGTATTGTGGATGAGCGCGCAATTCAGCACGAGATTGAAACCTATAACGAGCTGATCGGCGGTCACCATCGGCTTCGCTCCACCATGTTTATTGAGATAGATGACTCCTCCCGTGTAAAAGAGTTGCTGGACCGCCTATACGGAATTGACGATCGGGGAATGGTCTGGATTGATTTTCCGGATGGAAGCCGCTGCGACGGCGTCTACGATCAGGGCTACAGCAAGGAGGATAAGATCAGTGCGGTTCACTACGTCACCTGGAACTTCACACCGGCTCAGGAAGCGTTGCTGAGAGAATCAACCGGTCCGGTTGTTTTAGTGGTTAACCATCCTAATTATAAGGAGCAGGTCACGTTACGGTTCGATACGTTACGTGCCTTGGCGGGCGACTTGTCCGGTTCTGAGTAACCGAGCGATTTAGTGAAAAATCGGCCGTTATCATTCCCTTTTTCAAAAAGTGGGCGATAAATAGGCCGAATAGCTCTCCCTCTACTTGACGCGAACTTTTTATTCGCGGTATAATAGATGTTTGTGCGTCACAATAGGAGGCCCCACTGCATGAAGGAAATCCAGCACCTTACCAAAAAGACCTCACACGTTATTGATATTCCAAACCTGGTTGAACTGCAACTCGATTCTTATCGTTGGTTCCTGGAAGAAGGATTAAAAGAGCTTTTTGAGAGCTTCTCTCCCATAACCGATTTTACCGGCAATACCTCCATCTCATTGATTGATTTCACGCTTGGTCAGCCCAAGTATTCGGTTGAAGAATGCCGTGACCGCGACGCCACCTTTGAATCACCGATTAAGGTCAGGGTACAGCTTACCCAGCCCAACAAAGAGATGATCGAGAGTGAAGTATACCTCGGCGACCTCCCCTTGATGACCGACAAAGGAACATTCGTTATAAACGGCGCCGAGCGGGTGGTTGTCAGCCAGCTTGCCCGTTCGCCCGGAGTCTATTTCAAGGACAACATTGATATCAGCGGCCGAGTGCTTTACTACGCCACCATTATACCCAGTGAAGGCGTTTGGGTGGACGTTGAAAGTGATGCCAGCACGGAAGTGACCGTTCGCATCGGCCAAACAAGAAAGTTTCCGGTCACCACCCTAATTCGCGCGTTAAACCACTTCCCCCCAGCCTGCACTCCAATGGAGATGAGCATCGCAGAAGCGCTGGATAAGCTGTGGATTTACCGCAAGGAAGAGGTTCAAGCGGGCGGGCGTTCAGGTCCGGTTAAGGATTACATCCAACCGTTCACGCTGGTGAAGTCGGTGGCCAACCCGGAAACCGGCGAAATCATCGCTGAGGCGGGAACCAACATCAGTGAAAAGATGCTGAATCGGCTGGCCGAGCAGATCGGGCTCGAAGCGGTGTTGACGATCGAGCCCCGGTGCGATACCACCAAGGACATCATCAACCTGTTTTCAACCCGAAAAACGCTGCAGCATCCTACCCGCGATAAGCTGACCGGCAAGCGCCTAGCTTCCGATCTGGAAGATCCTCGAACCAAAAAAATTATCATTCACGGTTATGAAAAGATTGACGGGGACATCGCCCGTCGTATTGAAGGCTTACAGCTCGAGACGCTAGAGGTGCTGGAGCTAAATCGCTATATTGACGCTACCTTGCTGCAAGACAGCGCCCATAACCCGGAAGACGCCCTGCTCGATATCTATCGGAAGATCCGCCCCAGCGATCCGGCTACGCTGGACGGCGCGCGGACGCTGCTGCTCAATATCTTTTACGATCCGCGCCGCTACGACACGGCGAAGGTAGGCCGTTATAAAATCAACCGTAAGCTGGGTAACGCACTACCCCTCACCACACAAACCTTAACTCGGTCCGACCTGATCGGTATCCTCCGCTATATGATCAACCTGGATTCGGGTGAGGGCAACACCGACGATATTGACCACCTCGAGAACAAGCGGGTGCGATCAGTCGGAGAGCTCCTTTACAGCCAGCTTCGACTGGGCTTTTTACGCATGGAGAAGGTGGCCAAAGAGCGAATGACCTCCATGGATACCGAGAGCGCGCTCCCGTCGGTGGTTCTTTCGGTGAAGCCGGTCTCAGCCGCCATTAAAAGCTTTTTCGGCTCCAGCCAGTTGTCACAATTTATGGATCAGACCAATCCGCTGGCCGAACTGGCACACAAGCGCCGGCTCTCCGCATTGGGACCGGGTGGCCTCTCCCGCCAAAGTGCAAAGCTGGAGGTTCGCGACGTTCACCACAGTCACTACGGCCGGATATGCCCGATTGAGACGCCGGAAGGCCCCAACATCGGGTTGATCGGGTCGCTGGCCATTCACGCCCGGGTGGATGCGTACGGATTTTTGGAAACTCCCTACCGCAAGGTGAAAAACGGCATCGTAACCCATGATATCGAGTATCTCACCGCCGATGTGGATCATCACTACCATATCGCACCGGCCAACGAGCCGCTCGATTCCCACAGTCGTTTTATCCGACCCCAAATTCAAGTGCGGTATGAGGATCAGTATCCGGTGGTGGCAAAAGAGCAGGTCGAGCTGATGGATGTTTCGCCAATGCAGATCGTTTCGGTGGCGGCGGCTATGATTCCCTTCTTGGAGAACGACGACGTCAGCCGGGCTTTGATGGGCTCCAATATGCAGCGGCAGGCGGTTCCGACCTTGCGCCCGGAAGCCCCGCTGGTGAAAACCGGAATCGAGCGGCGCGCCGCGCTGGATTCAGGGGCGGTCGTGATCGCCTGGCGATCCGGCACCGTAACCCAAGGTCAGGTGGATATCTACCGGCTGCTCAATATGCTGCGGAGCAACCAGGCGACTTGTATCACCCAGCGGCCGCTGGTGGATAAAGGCCAGCGGGTGCGCGCCGGGCAGGTGATCGCCGATGGACCCTGCACCGACCGGGGTGAACTGGCGCTTGGCCAAAACGTGCTGGTCGCCTTCGTACCTTGGGGTGGTTACAACTATGAGGACGCAGTATTGCTTTCAGAGCGACTGGTAAAGGACGATGTCTATACCAGCATTCACATTGAAAAATATGAAACGGAAGCGCGCGACACCAAACTGGGTCCGGAAGAGATCACACGTGATATCCCCAACGTTGGTGATGAGCAGCTCAAAGACCTCGATGAAAACGGCATCATCCGCATTGGTGCCGAAGTGAGGCCGGAAGATATTCTGGTCGGCAAGGTGGCGCCGAAAGGTCAGGGCGAACTGACCGCTGAAGAGCGACTGATCATCGCTATTTTTGGCAAGAAAGCAGAGGAGACTCGCGATGTCTCGCTCCGGGTTCCGCACGGAGAAAAGGGCCGGGTTGTGGATGTCAAGGTCTTCTCCCGGTTCAAATACCAGTGCGGCCGCTGTAAAGCAGTCTACAACTACAGCAAACGGCCCGATATCACGACTTGTGAACGCTGTCAAGGCGATCTGGTTCGGCTGCCCGGCGATGAACTGGCGGCCGGTGTAAACCAACTGGTGCGCGTTTACATTGCTCAGAAGCGGAAGGTGATGGAAGGCGACAAGATGGCGGGGAGGCACGGCAATAAAGGGGTCGTCTCCAAGATTCTGCCGGAAGAGGATATGCCGTTTCTGCCGGATGGAACGCCGGTGGATATCGTGCTGAACCCGCTAGGTGTGCCTTCGCGGATGAATATCGGACAGATACTGGAAACGCACCTTGGTCTGGTGGGGCGGCATTTAAATTGCAGCTTTGTCAATCCGCCCTTTGAAGGCTCCACCGAACAAGAGATCCTCGAGGAGATGGATCGCTTTGCCCGTCACCAGAGAAAACTGTCGTTGTCTAACTACTTAACGACCGATTTACGTCTCGATGTGGATTTGGAGAATGCCGATTCGCTGGATGAGATGCTCAGCCAAGTTGAGGCCGAATTGAGGCAAATGGATGAGGATCGTCTGGAAGCGATCAGCAGGCGGGTTGCCGCTCCACCGGTTACATTGGGGGATGTTTCCACCGAATCAGAAGATACTCAATCGGTAAGCCCGGACGAAATGCCGGTCGAGGAGGGTGCTGGTGTTTCGGACGCCCTCATCGCTGAGATCGTGAAACGAATTAAATACA
>JAMCWF010000013.1:0-5378 GCA_023481295.1 Armatimonadota bacterium
CAGTGAAAGCACGCCGTTATCGGGCGCCACGAACCAGCCGTGGCCGTCGCCGGCCGCCAGCGCGCGCCGGGACGTCCCCACCCCCGGATCCACCACCACTACATGAACGGTACCGACCGGATAATAGGGCGCCGCCGCGGCCAGGATGTAGGCGGCTGACCGGATATCGCCGGGATCAATATCATGGCTGATGTCTATCAATTGGGAGCCGGGCGCACGCTGCAGCAGCACACCCTTCATCGCGCCCACGTAGGGATCGCGGCGGCCGAAGTCGGTGGTCAGCGTAACGGCCGGCCGAATACTCTGTTTGAGCCGATCGGTCATTGTTTCAAAAAGTCTGTCCTAACCGTAAATTTGTAGTGGATCGCAGAGAAATTTTAAAATCCGCTTGTGCTCGGCGAGAATCTTCGATAAAATGATACCGGAATATCGGCGGTAACGCGCGGGGCGGTCGTGAAAATGGCCTGCATAGGAGGGTGAATGACGATGAACCTGTACATTCTTCGGCACGCGAAGGCGGACCGGGAGCCGAGTAATGATGACTACAACCGCAAGCTGAAACCCAGCGGGGTCAAGGATTCGCGCTTGATCGGTCAGGCGCTGGCCCGGTTGGAGACGAAATTCGATCGCATCTGCACCAGCCCGCGGTTACGGGCGCGCCAGACGGCGCAGTTGGTGGCCGGCGAGATGGCCGGCACCCCCGCGGTTGAGGAGATCAAGGCCCTGGCCGAATCGTTCGGGCTGACCCAACTCAGCTCACTTTGCAGCGACTTGCCGGCCGGCGGCTCGATACTGATCGTCGGGCACGAGCCGACCTTAAGCCAACTGATCTTACAGCTTACGGGCGGAATGGTTGAGATGAAGACGGCCGCGTTGGCCCACCTCGAATGCGACGTCATCGCGCAGGATCAGGCGGTGCTAAAATGCCTCATCAACCCCGGCCTGGTCGAAACTTGGCTGTCATCATCCTCGCGCTGAAGCTGAAACAGAGTAACCGTTCACATTTCTGGTAATGTCAAATATAGATTGTTCCCAGTATTAACGGTTTGTTTCAACCCGTTCAGGAGTTTCCAGGCCACGTTGGTCGGTTTGATTTCGGCCTCCTAAGAGGTTGTTGAAAACGTCGCCGGAGTCCATCATTCGTCATTCCACTCCCCCCCTCATTCTCGCGAAAGCGGGAATCCAGTCCCCTGCCTGCAGCAGGCAGGCTTGCCCATCGGTAGGCAGGGATGCCGATGCTATGGATTGCGGGTTCCGCTTTGCGGCCCCGGAATGCCGACCTGAATGTTATTCTTTCCCGAATGCGCCGCATGGATTTTCTGAGCGCTTTCGCGGTTGACTTTAGATGGCCAAGCTTCGTATAATTATGCAATTCAAGCAGAGGAGATACCGGAATCGGGGTGGACTATGAAAGGGGTTGAGGTGAAGCTTCGTGAGGGCCTAAGCTTTGACGACGTGTTGCTGGTTCCACAGGAGACCAGCGTGATGCCGGCTGAAGTGGATTTATCGGCCGTGATTGCGGGCGATATTGAGCTGAGGGTACCGATTATCAGCTCGCCGATGGATCGCGTCACCGAAGCGCGAATGGCCATCGCGATCGCGCGGGAGGGCGGCATCGGCATCATCCATCGGAATATGTCGGTGGAGCAGCAGGCGATGGAGGTGGATAAGGTGAAGCGGTCGGAGCACGGCATCATTGTGAATCCGATCTCGCTGTTGCCCACCCACACCATTCAAGACGCGGTGACGATTATGGAGCGCTACCACATCTCCGGCGTCCCGATTACCGATGAAGGGCGGTTGGTTGGAATCTTGACCAACCGCGATATCCGCTTTGAAACCAATTACCATCGCCCCATCTCGGAGGTCATGACGCGGGAAAACCTGGTCACCGCACCAGTCGGCACCACGCTCGAACAAGCGCAACGAATTTTACAGACTCACCGTATCGAAAAGTTGCCGATCGTGGACGGCGATTCCAAGCTACTCGGATTGATAACCATCAAAGATATCCAGAAGGTGCGCCAATATCCGAACTCCACCAAAGATGCGGGTGGAAGGCTACGAGTTGGAGCGGCGGTCGGCCCGCTGCGCGACCCGGTCGGTCGGACCGCCGCGCTGGTGGATGCGGGGGTGGATTTAGTGGTGGTGGATGCCGCTCACGGCCATTCCCGCGGCGTTTTAAATGCGATCCACGCGATTAAATCCGAATTTCCCGACCTCCCCGTCATCGGCGGCAATGCGGCGACGATGGAAGGCGTCGGCGCGCTATCAGATGCCGGCGCCGACGGCATTCGGGTTGGGTTGGGCGCCGGCTCCATCTGCACCACCCGAATCGTATCGGGAGTGGGCGTGCCGCAGCTTACTGCCGTTATGGAATGCGCGATGGAGGCAGCGCGGCATGGCCTGCAGGTGATTGCGGACGGCGGAATTCGCTATTCAGGAGATGCCGCCAAAGCGCTGGCAGCCGGTGCAGCGGCCGTTATGGTCGGCAATCTGCTGGCGGGCACGGAAGAGGCTCCCGGCGAGGTGATCCTCTACCAGGGACGGGCCTACAAGGACTACCGTGGAATGGGTTCGGAAAGCGCGATGAAAGAGGGTAGCAGCGATCGCTACGGTGCCGGCAGCGGACCGGCGGTTCCGGAAGGCGTGGAGGGGCGGGTGCCCTACAAAGGCTCGCTCTCCGACACCATACATCAGTTGGCCGGCGGGATACGGTCGGGGATGGGCTATTTAGGGGCTCGCAACCTCAACGAATTGAGAGAACGCGCTCAGTTCATCCAGATAACGGGAGCCAGCCTACGAGAGAGCCACGTCCACGATGTCTGGATCACCAAGGAGCCGCCGAACTACTCCTCTGAATTTGCCTTCAACGACGGCGCAACGCCGGAGTAGGGACACGGTCACTTTCGGGTTAGATTAAGATCGTCGTACTGCACCAGCCCGGTGTTATTGCGACTGAACAGGTTGACGCGCACCACATCGGCATCTTGAGGGACAATCCCTCTGACCGTCATCTTTTTCCATCCCTCGGTGGTGCCGGTTACTGTTTTTGTTTCCGGACCGCCTTTCCAGCCCCATCCCGGCCCGCTCAAAAAGAGAAGCTGCATACCGTTGTCGCCGGTGGCATCGGTGGCCTTTATAAAGCCGGTCAACGTATATCGCTCACCCGGCATCGCTGGGATGGGATAGGACTCCCAGAGCGCATTGGTCGTCCTGCTCAAGCCAGCCGAGATCCGGCCCCCCTTCGCACTGCCTTTTATCACTGAAAATGTTCCTGTATCGTTGCCGCCGTAAAATACGCCGCGATGCCATCCGTAGGGATTTTCCCCATCCACCCTCTCAAACGAAGGGTTGACCAGCAAATTACGGCGATGAGGCCTTTGAACCGTCATTTGCTTGAAATGGACCGATCGGTTGAAATCAATATAGAGGGGGCGGTCGGTGATGAAAAGGGTGCGTCCCTTTATTCTAATGGGGTTTCCATAGAGGTTGGTGATTTGAGCGGTGCCAGGAAGGTTCAGCTTGGCCGTTCGGTGGTTGCGCGCCCAGACGATCAGTAAGGTTTGGCGGCCCCGTTGAAAAATATAGCCGGCGCCAAGTCGTTCCAACGAGCCGGCGGTGCTTTTTTTGTATAGAGGTAAATAGCCTACAAATCGGGCGCCGGTGAGCTGATGAACCAGGTGCCGGTAGGCAAGAGCCGTCTGTTTGGGCCGACCATCCGGCGAGTAGCAGCCCCAGCCCTGAAAGCTCTTTCCTGCCCCCCAATCCTGCAGCGAGAACCAAAAGAGCCGCTGTATCTCCTCAGCGGCCGCGATGGTGTAGGACTCCACCAGGTATCGGGACTGGCGATTCACCGAGGCAGGGTCGCTGATGCTGGAAGTCCATCCCATTTCGGTGATCCATAGCGGAATATGGGGTCGACCGCTCAGTTTCATGGCCAGCCGGACATCCTCGATCTGGCGAGCGAGATCCATTTGATCGGGGCCGTCCGACATCGAGTAGGGATGAAAGCTAACCGCATCCATATAGCGCGCGCCACCGAATTTGGCGATATCAAGCAGCCAGTTAATATCGGCTTCATTGGCGGCGGCACCCACCACAACGCAGTGGGGATCGGCGCGGTGCGCGGCCAGGTAAGCCGCTTTCAGCATGGCTGTGTAGGCTTTGGCATCCGGCTGCGGTTTCCAAAAGGTGGGGATATTGGGTTCATTCCAAATTTCCCAATAATGCACCCGTTTCCGGTATCGCCGCACCACCCGGTAGACAAAGCGAGCGTACTCGGCATCATCTTCGGAGGTGGAGGGCGAATTTTTCATCCAGGCGGCATTATAGCAAAGAATGGGCAACATGCTGATCTTGTTTCGGCGGTAAAAATTAATTAACCAATCCGAATCTTTCCAGTCCCATTTTCCTTTGGCGGGCTCCATTACGCTCCACCAGAAGTCAAACCGGTCGGACTTAGCGCCGATTGTATTCATCCAATTCATCTTTTGGCGGGCGATCTGGTGTGCGTCGGGTGCGGTGAGATAGTGAAAATAACCAACCCCATTTATGCCGAAAAAGGAGGGCGTAATCGGCTTCGGCGAAGCAACTGAAATAACGGGCAACAAAAGTAAAAGCTCCACCCAGATGGATCGTTGAAAGCGATGGAGCGACACAATCAAAGATCCTTTAAGGCGTGGAGGATTACATTCAGCGCCGAGGTGCGCGCCCACCATTTGTACTCACCGGCGATGATGTTCCAGGGCGCCTCGGCGGTATCGGTTTTCTCAAACATATCCTCCGCCGCCACCAGGTATTGGTCCCACTTATCCCGGTTGCGCCAATCTTCCGGCGTGATCTTCCATTTCTTGAATGGGCTGTCCTCGCGCTCTTTAAACCGCTTATGCTGCTCCTCTTTGCTGATGTGGATCCAAAACTTGATTACAATGGTTCCATCCTTAACCAGCATCCGCTCAAACTCATTGATCTCCTCGTAGGCGCGACCCCATTCGTCTTTGGTGGCGAACTTTTCAACCCTTTCGACCAGCACCCGGCCGTACCAGGTGCGGTCGAAGATTGCAATTTGACCGTGCTCCGGCAGCCTCTCCCAAAAGCGCCACAAATAATGCTTACGAACTTCCTCCCCTTCCGGGGCCGCGATCGCGTAGACACGATAACCTCGTGGGTCGAGCCGCTCGATGACGCGCTTGATGTTGCCGCCCTTGCCGGCCGCGTCCCAACCCTCATAACCGATGACAACGGAGCGTTTGCTGTTGCGCAGCTTCTGTTCGAGGTCAAGCAATTTGAGCTGCAGATGCTTCAGCTCCTTTTCATAGTCGTGCTGGTTGTCGTACTTTTGTGTGAGGTCAACCTGATCCAGTCTCCCCATTGTA
>JAMCWF010000013.1:5388-14808 GCA_023481295.1 Armatimonadota bacterium
CACGTCTTGATTCAGAAGCCGCCGTCATAATTTCAACGATGTGGCGTCCGCGCTTCACGGTGCTGCGCAGGCCGGCGCGCCCTTTGATGACGTCAATGAAATGCTGATGAGCGGTCGGCATTTCGCGATCACGGGCGGTGGTATCTATCTGCTCCCAGGCCGGCTGCCGGTGGAAGGTATGCTGTTTTGAAAAAACCTCGATCTGGGGGGAATGGTCGTGATTTAAGATAATGGTTCCATCGGTCCCATAGATCGCATCGCCTTCCCGAGTAGCCTGCTGCGTCCAGCTCGTTTCCGCGGTACCGATCGCGCCGTTGGTAAACTCCAGCGTGATGACCGCGTTTTCATCCACATCGCCCCGACCGGTGGTGTTGGAAATCAGGGCGGCCACCCTCTTTGCTGGACCGAGCAGCGCCACCAGACGCCATATCGCATAGACTCCCATATCGAAGAGCGCGCCTCCTTCGGCGATCTTTTTTTGGTAAAACCAACCGCGTTCCTGACCCGGGCCGGAGTGGGCAACCCGGCTGCGGGCCATCGTAATTCTTCCGATAGCGCCGCTATTGATCATTTCACGAGCGTCCATGAAGGCGGCCGAATACATGTAGGGGAGCGCCATCACCACCCGGTCACGGCCGGCCGCCGCCGCAACGAGCCGGTCCGCGTCCTCCATCGTGGTTGCCATCGGCTTCTGAATCAAGACGTGCTTTCCATCTGTAATGGCATCTATCGCAATAGATGCATGATTTGAGTGGTAGGTCGCCACGACCACCGCGTCCACATCATCTCGGCTTAGAAGGCGGTGGTAGTCGTCGGTAAAAAACTCGATCTGATTGTCGTGAGCGAACTGCTTTACCTTCTCCTCGTCTATATCGGCGCATCCCACGATCTCCGCCTCATTGGTCAAAATCAAGCTGGGCAGATGAAACTCGCGTGCGATCAACCCGGCACCGATTATCGCGATTCTCACTTTTTCCGACACGGTACACCTCCCCCAGGTACAGTCAATCAGCCGACCGCAATACTGGATTGGTTTGCGAATTCGGCAGAGATGGTAGAATATCCTGCTCTCAACCGGCGTTCCATGCTATTTATGCTGAATGTCAGGATGTTGCTCATTTGATGAACGCGGCGTCAGGCCGATAGATATTTAGCGTACCTTTTGGTATTATGATAAGCGATGTATCATCGGTTTGGAGGTGAGGTGTTGATTCAAAAAAGAGTGATCCAATCAGCCTTCAGCGTCCTTTTCATAAGCCTTTTCATCAGCACCGGCTGCAAACATCAGACCAATTACGCCGCTAGGCCGAATTACGATGGAATTTCGCCCATCGCGGTAAGCCGGACACAAAACCGGTTGAACGACCTCATCAGAGAGGCGGTTTTACGCGACATGCTGTCGCGCTACGCGTACAAATTTCCGAAATCGAGCACCTATTTTGTCTTGATATCTTCCAACCAATCGGGTAGGCCAAAAACAGTGCCGGTTACCAGCCGCTTTTTGCGGGAATTTGCGAGGCATCATCCTCCCGTGCAAGCTTATTCTCCCGAATTTGTGGGTCCGGGCGCGCATATGAGTGTGATAGATCAGGAAACGGGCCGCATAGCCGTAATTTTTCATATCTCACCTTATATGAAATGGATTGGTAAGAATGAGGCGGAGGTGAGGGCTGGATACTATTGCAACGACAAGAACGATCTGCATGCCGTGTTTCGGGTGAAGAAGATCCGAGATAAGTGGACGATCGAGGGGGCGCCACAGGTCATCATATCCCAAAAGCAGCCGTTAAGCGGAACCTAAATGCCGAGTCAGGATTGCCTTGAGATCAAGGGGTGATCTTTTGCTCTCTCACCATCAAGAGCTTGGTCACCCAAGGTTTCATCGCTTTGGCAATTGCAAAAACCGCGCCCCGCTCCTCTTGCGGCGTTTTTGGACCGCCGCTGACCACCGAGATCAACGGGGTCAGCAAGATTGCGCCCGCATCTTTCAATGCGCTGTCCTTCGCGTCGCTGCCCATATCCACCTGTTTCTGGTTAAGAGCGATCGTCTGGTGCTTGACATCAATAATCATCATATCAATGTAACAGTCCGACTTGGTTTTCGGCCCCAGGCCGATCCAAATGCTGCGTGTATGCCAGCGTGCGCGTGCAATGATGACCCAATCCGCACCCAGTTTTTGTCCCAATTCAAGAAGCTCCTTGGCGGGTGGAAAACCTTTGCTTTTGCTGTAGTCGAGCGTACTATGCGAAAGCCCATTGAGCCACATTGCGTTCACTCGAGCGCGCGGCAGGGGCTCGATCAGCAGTTTGGTGAGCGTCTCATCCATATATCGCGAGCAGATTTCATGAGTCCCCTTGGTGCCGTTCACGAAATTCCACGGCATTAGGGCGACGGTTTCCGGAGTGGACGATCCGGACGGGTTCGCCGCCGGTTCGGCTCGAGCAAGCACCGGCAATATGACGAGTAAAAATAGCACTGAGCGATGCCACCTCATCGGTTTTTCTCCTTAACTTGCTGAAACTATTTTTATATTTGAGATAAATCTTGATT
This sequence comes from Armatimonadota bacterium, assembly GCA_023481295.1. Lineage (GTDB taxonomy): Bacteria > Armatimonadota > Chthonomonadetes > Chthonomonadales > JAMCWF01 > JAMCWF01. Next base: position 7,940 of record JAMCWF010000013.1, read on the forward strand.
TCCATAGTGTGAAAATTGCTGGCTTATTTAGGTGGCTGTTGAAAAACTCTTTTTAGCGTCATCGCGAGGAGCGCAGCGACGTGGCGATCTCCCTTTCCACACCGAAAACGAGATTGCTTCGCGATAAAACCGCTCGCAATGACAAAGAGACACCATTTTTTCAACAACCACTTAGAGTGGGTGGTCTTCCCCGTTAACATCCAGGTGACCGAAGCAGCGATCACCGTTCAGAAACTCGACCCTTCCCTGGTGATAGCGCACGCGGATTCGGCCGGTCTTTTCCAGCTCAATGCAGGCGCCCTCGTTCAGGCGGATATGGTTGTTGTGAGCGTAAATACCGGTTTGAAACTGACCGGGCAGATCAAGGCCGACCGCCCCTTTCCCCTCCAGCCCAATGCCGGTTTCGAAGTGATTTTCGCCGTCATGAATGTGAATGCCGTGCTGAATCGGTGTGGGGCCGTGTACCGCCTGGATGTTCACTCCAATCACCTGTTTAGCCTCCGGACCGCTATAGTCACTGCTCATTTCCACATTGACCCCGATTGCAACCGCGCGGGCATGGTTAAAGACCTCCGAATGCAGACCGGTTGACCATCCTGGGCCGTATTTGTTTAATCGGGAGCAGAGCACGCAGGCATCGCCCACTTCATGGTGGGTCTCCAGGCTTGCGTAGATGGTCCATGGGTATGAGTTTTTACCCAGTTCCTGGTGGATGAGGGAGAGAATTTCGTGGGTCATCGGGCGAATGTGATTGTTATCATCGCCCCTCTCAAAGAGGATCATGGTGTCGAGCGGTTGTAGTGGGGGATTGCCCAACCGTACGTTGGTGGTCAACGGTTGGCCGCTTGTCACCAGTTGTTCGGGGTTGGGGTTGGCGTCCACTTTTTTGCCGAAAAGGGCGCTCAGAAACGCGATTGCGCCGGCAAAGATAAATTTACGGCGTGACGAGGAGTGGTTTGAATTAGTTTCGGGTTTCACGGGCGATTGCTCCTAAGGGTTGAATTGAATGCATGAAATACGATGTGAAAGGGCCGATTCATAATAGCCGATTTGTGAGAGCGAATCGAATCGCCTTCCTTATGCCCGCTTACTCACTACATACAGCCTGCTGGCCGCATCCTCATCACGCCCCAGCGAGAGGGTGACATGCTTTCGAATGTAGCTGGGATGCTCAATTGATTGAACTAATTAGTGACGAAATCCGTCAATATTTCGTAAAAAAAGCATCATTACCGGCTTTTGGATTAGAGAACTCCCTTATTATATGAAACGATACCTCTGGGTTGCGGTACTTGTTTTAGCGTTAGGCTTTCTGATCGGTTGGAGGCTTCAACAAAAAAAGGCGGCGGCATCCGCACTGTTGCTACAGCGGAATCGGATGCTGACTGCGCCGCCGGTCGTTGACGTCGCGCCGGTGGTCGTACGCAACGTCGTGCACGTTTTCCAGACAATCGGAACCGTTCAATCACCATTCAGCGTGCCCATATCGCCCCAAATCACAGGCCGGATCATCTATTTGAAAGTGAACGAAGGGGATCCGGTAAAACGCGGTGAAGTGCTGGTTCGCCTCGATCCATCTCAGTGGCAGGCGCAAGTGCTGCAGCAGCGTGAGACTCTCGCCGAAGCCGAACATCGCCTGGCTGAAGCGGAGATAACGTCCATCCCTACCAACGTCTCGGTAGCGACCAATATCGAACAGCAACAAGCGACGGTTGCCAGCGCAAAGGCCGATTACAAAAGCGCAAATGATAACTACACCGCACAGGTCGCCGCTGCTCAGGCTTCCGTGACCGATGCACAAGGCAAACTGAGCAGCGCGAAGGCGGCGATCGTCTCGGCCAAGGCTGCCATCCAAAATGCAAAGGCCAATTTGGAATATGCAACCTCGACTTTCAATAGAGATGACGCGCTCTACAAGCAGGGAGCACTCAGCGCCCAAGATTGGGAAAACGCCCGGACGCAAATGATGGTGCAGCAGGGAGCGCTGGCGGTCGCTGAGGGCCAGCTTGATTCGGCACAGTCGGCTCAGATCTCAGCAGCAGCCGAAGTGCAAGCGGCTCAAGCCCAGCTTAAGGTGGTGAAGACGCAGGGCAAAGATCAAATTGCGGTGACGCTGGCAAAGCTGAATCAGGCAAAGGCGACGCTGGCTTACGCTCAATCAAATCGCGCTCAGACACCGGCTTATCAGCAAAACTTGAGCGCGTTGCGGGCGACGGTGGCGGCTGACCGAGACAGCCTGCTCTATGCGGAGACGGAGCTATCGGATACTGATTTGAGGTCGCCATTGAACGGTTTTGTGACCGGGCGCATGATGGATCCGGGGGCGGTTGCTACCCCTGGCCAAGAGATCCTTCAGGTGCAGGCGATACGGCGAGTTTGGGTGAACGTGGCGGTGCCGGAAGAGTTGAGTAACAAGCTGTATCTCGGACAAAGTGCCGATATTACGTTTGATGCACTGTCGGGTAAAAAATACACCGGGAAAATCATACAAATCAACCCGGCCGCCGATCCAGTCACCCGCCAGTTTACGGTGAGAATCGCATTACCCAACCCGCATTATCTCATTAAGCCGGCAATGTTCGCTCGGGTATCCATCGTGACCGATCGCGTCAACTCCGCCATAGCGGTCCCAAGGGAGGCGATACAAACAACCGCTCAGGGTCCGACCGTTTGGCTGGTGGGTGCGGATCACTCAATTCAGCAGATACCGGTTTCGACCGGCGCCAGCGACGCAAGCGACATTGCAATCAATAACCCTACCATACGCCCAGGGGACCAGGTGGTGGTGCTGAGCAAAGTAACCTTGAGACCAGGGCAAAAAGTTAAGATCGCCAACGCTGAATCCCACCATTAGGTCGCGATTAGTGGGAAAATTTAAGCCTCAATTTACAACGAAATGGGATCAGCTTCGGGATGGAGGGTAAAATGCCCCGTCATTTGACCCATCGAGAAGTGGTAACTACGCCCGTGTGCACTCTGAGAATGCATCAGTGAATATCGCTCGTTTTTCAGTTCAGCGACCGGTGATCGTGACCATGCAGATCGCGGCGCTCGTTTTGTTGGGTTTGGTCTGCCTCAAAATGCTGCAAGTTGACCTGCTCCCAAACGTGACCATTCCAACCGTGGCCGTGATCACACAATGGCCGAACGTATCGCCGGAAGAGATCGAGGCGCAAATCACGCGGCCGATTGAAGAAGCGGTATCGGGCGCCCCCAATATGTATGAAGTGAGCTCCAGCTCAGAGCAGGGCAGCTCGATAGTGACGGTTCAGTTCCGATGGGGCACTGATATCGGGCGCGCGGCGGTGGATGTATTGCAGCTCGTCGAACGGGCACGACAGCAATTCCCGACCGATCCCACTCTCCAAGCACCGATCGTCTTCAAATATGATCCCTCCCAATTACCCATTCTTATTTTCGGCGTTTCCGGCATCAACAATCCGGTAAAGCTGAGAACCCTTCTCGATAATGAGGTGACGCCGATCCTGGAATCGGCCGATGGAGTGGCCGCCGCCGTTGCTACGGGAGGCGACCAGCGAGCCATCATTGTGGATGTGCACCCGAACCGCTTGCGCGCTTACCACCTCACCTTAAACGATGTCATCAATCGGATAGCAGAAGAGAATATCAATCTGCCGGCTGGGATCGCCAAGCAAAGCAAAACCGAATATACCATTCGTAGCCTCGGATGGTTTTCTAGTCCGCAGCAGATTGCAGAGATACCGGTTACTTCTTCCAACGGCCGCGTGGTTCCCTTGAGCGCGGTCGCCACCGTTAAAGACAGCCATCAAGAGACCCGCATCTACACGCGATTAAACGGAAAATCGGCGGCCGGAGTCATCATCACCAAGCAAAGCAATGCGAATACGGTTGCCACTGCCCAATCCGTATTTGATAAGCTGAAGGAGGTTCACCGCCTTTTCCCCGAGCTAAAGTTTAAAGTTGCCTACGATCAGGCGACTGCGGTGACCCAATCAATCAACTCGGTTCGTGATGCCGCCCTATTGGGAGGCATCTTAGCGATACTGATTTTGCTCTTCTTTCTTCGCAATTTTCAAAGCACATTGGTGGTTGCGCTTTCAATCCCGATTTCAATCATTTCAACTTTTACGCTGATCTATCTATGCGGTTACACCTTGAACACTATGTCGCTGGGAGGACTGGCACTGGCCACCGGATTAATCGTGGACGATGCGGTGGTGGTTTTGGAGAACATTTTCCGTCATATTGAGCGGGATAAAAAGCCGGCTCCTGAAGCAGCGGTGAGCGGCACCAATGAGATCATGTCAGCCGTTCTCGCCTCCACGTTTACCGTCTCAATCGTGTTTCTGCCACTCTTTCTCATACAAGGCCAGGCCGGGATGATGTTCGCCCAGTTCGCCATCGTGGTGGTTTTTGCGATGGCCGTTTCGCTGCTGGACGCCACCACCGTAGTACCGATGTTAGCCTCTCGATTGATCCGCGGGGAGGCGCACCACCAGCTAATGGCTGCCGACAAGCACAGCTCATTCAGCGACCGATTGTTCGCCCGATTCGGCCGCTGGTTCGACGCGCTGGACCAAGCCTATCGGAGACGGCTGAAATGGTCGCTCTACCATCGAACATGGGTTATTTTAGGTGCAATCGTCATCACGGTATCCAGCTTTCTGCTGATCCCTTACATCGGGACCGAGCTGATGCCCCAAACTGATACCGGCGACTTTACTCTGACAGTCAAGCTGCCACCCGGCACCGCTTTATCGGTAACTAATCGCACGATGAAGAAAATCGAGGCGATGTTGCTGAAAAATCCGAACGTGGGTACCGTCTTCTCTTCATCCGGCACGACCCTCAACTTGCGCGGAGCTTCCACCAACCTGGTCCCCTATGAAGGATCGGCCATGGTGGAATTGAAGGCAAATTCGAAGCAATCCACGCAGCAGGTAATCAACCAGATCGAAAAGCAAGCTTCTCAATTGCCAGGGGTGCGCGTATTTGCCTTTCAATACGATCTGGTCAGTCTTATTATGACCGGTGGTTTCCAAAATGTAGAGGTGGATATCTTTGGTACCAGCCTCAAAAAACTGGCTCAAATCGGTCGGCAAGTGGCGGCTAAACTCCGCACAATAGCCGGCTACACCAACGTGGATACCAACTGGCAGCAGGCAACACCCGAAATCCAATGGATTGAGAATCGGCGGAAAGCGCTTCAGGTGGGTGTGACTTTCTCCGACATTGCGGACACCCTAAATACTGCTACCAATGGCACCATTGCGAGTTATTTTCAGCAGGGAGGCTTTCAATACCCTATTATGGTGCAGTTGCCACGAAAGGACCGCAAAACGGTAGCCACGATGGAAAACTTGATGATTTCACCGAGCATATCACCCTATCCATCGGACCAGGGATCGCCGCCGCAGATTCTCTTGCGCCAGGTGGCTCATCCCGTTTATGGAATGGGTCCGAGTGAAATCACACGAATGAATCGCCAGCGATATATTGCGGTTACCGGCACACCGGCTGGCGGCCGCTCGGAAGGCCAGATTATGGCTGCAATCCAGGTCGCGATGTCGAAAATACATCTTCCTGCCGGTTATTACTGGAACTGGGGCTTAACTCAGCAGCGCCAAAAGCAGGAGTTCTCCAATCTAGGCTTGGCTCTTTGGCTGGCCATCGGTCTGATATATATGCTGCTCGCCTCACAATTTGAATCGTTCATTCATCCTCTCACGATACTGCTTTCGGTGCCGCTCTCCGCAGTGGGCGTTATTTTGGCCCTATTTTTAAGCGGACTGGCTTTCGGCCTAACCGCGTTTGTCGGCCTATTGATGTTAATTGGAATCGTGGTGAAAAACGGGATTTTACTGGTGGACTACACGAATCAACTTCGCCACCGAGGTTTGCCTCGTGAGGAGGCGGTGCTGAGGGCGGCGCCCACTCGCTTGAGGCCGATTTTGATGACCGCATCGGCTGCCACGTTGGGAATGTTACCGATCGCACTGGGAATCGGCCGTGGGTCGGAGGTGCAGCAACCCATGGCAACCGCCGTAATTGGTGGTCTACTCACTTCGACGATATTAACTCTGTTCATCGTACCGGTCGTCTACACTCTCTTCGACGATCTGTACCTAACGATTCGGCGAAGAAGGTTGGAGCGTGCAGAGAAGCTTGAGGCAATGCCAGGAATGGAGCGTGAATCGAATGGTATCGCTGAGCCAATCTCAACCGATATGCCGGAGCCGGTTGATTAGTTGCATTTTTTGCTGGCTTTTCCTTGAGAATCTCCCCAAAGAGCGGAGGACAAGTGACTGAGGAGGATGTTGAAACAGACGGCCACATCCGTCGGGTCGTCATTCTGGGGCCGCAAAGCGGAACCCGCAATCCAGAACATCAGTTTCCCTGACTGCCGGTCGGGAAAGAAGTGGATTCCCGCTTTCGCGGGAATGACGAAGCGTTGGACCATCACGACCTTTTCGCTGACACTTTTGCCAGTCTCCTGGTCCCGCCGACTTTAACATCCATATCTGGTATCTTTCTTTTATGTTGGTTCTTTCCTCGTGTTATGAGTCTATCTCCCCGATTCCAGCCGAATCGGGTTGGATCGCACCATCAACCTTTTAAACTTTCAACCATGGATGGGACAACGCCTTAATCGGGGAATTTTCAATGCCCACTGCGCGAACCGGAATTGCGGAGCTGCCCCTTCACGGTGGTAGAGCCCCTCGCTGGCTATTCGAAAGAATGGTGCGGCTGGCGGGTGCCATGGTTGCCGTCATCATTGAAAACGAGGACACCACCGGCCTCTTCCGTCGTCTCAGCGATCCGTACTGGTTTCAGGCTTTCGGCTGTGTGCTGGGATTTGATTGGCATTCAAGCGTCTCTCCCAACCA
>JAMCWF010000019.1 GCA_023481295.1 Armatimonadota bacterium
GGAGAGGAGCCGGAAGTTGGCGTCCCAAGCGTGGATCATCCACGTGGGATCGGAACTCAATGGAGGTTCCACGCAGGATGAGCAGCCAGAGCACCATCATCAAAGGTAAATAAAAGCCGCTGAACCCGACCGCATAGACGCGGGGGAAGGCAAAGAAGAGAATCCCGCCGGCGGCCAGCAGCCATACCTCATTGCCATCCCAGATCGGGCCGATCGCATTGAGCACGGTCCGGCGCTCTTCATCCGTTTTAGCGACAATTTGGTGAATGATGCCGGCGCCGAAATCGAAGCCGTCCAGCGCGACGTAGACCGCCATCATCGCCGATACGAGAGCGTACCATAGCGTTTCCATACCTGCCTCCCAATCGACCTAACGGTAACAATTTAGTTCCGATCAATCTCAAGCGCACAATCCACCCCCGTCCTGTCCTTCCCCCTCCGATGGGGGTGGGGGTCCCGCACTCCAACAAAATTCTCGCAAAACTGAACAGTTACATCCATATCATCTGCCTCTTACACATTCAGCCAAAGCGTAACGAGATTGGTATACAAACAGATGTGCAGACCGCCGGGCGTTCTTTATTACAACAATCCATTGAACTCTTCCACTGTTAATCCCGCCTGCTTAATGATTGCACGAAGTGTCCCTTTTGCTATTTCTTTATGATCTGGAACCACAAGACGGCGATGGGGTTGCGCCAATTGTCGAAGAACTATGTGACTGCCCTTCTGACGATCCTTTTCGTAACCAATCTTAGCTAAGGCCACAACAACTTTTCGACCTGAGACGCGAGGAAGAACACTCACATCATTACCTCGACTACTTCCTCCTCTATTGATGGGGGAACTGGCTCATTATGTGCTTTTAAGCTTTCTATATAAGCTTCTATGGCTTCTTGAATATTCTTCAGCGCCTCCGCCCTTGTAGCTCCTTGAGAGATGCATCCAGGCAAAGACGGAGCCTCTGCAACAAATACTCCGTCTTCGTCTTGTTCAATAATTACTCTATATTTCATTATCCCTGTCCTTGCTTTGAATAAAGCCGGTCAATCATCCCTCTACTCCTTGTGGGGCGTCCTCTTTCGGGCCCCGGCCGACCTCCCTCATAATCAGGTAGGCGAACAACAAGCCCAATACGGCGTACATTCCCATAAATCCGAGCGAGGAGAAGGTCGCGTTGCCGCCGCTCACCGATGGAGAAGTGCCCTGTATCGTCCGGAAAAGCCCATAAACCAACCATGGTTGGCGACCCAACTCGGCCGTCAGCCAGCCGGCGATGGTCGCGATATAGGGGAACGGGAAGGCAAGCATCAACACCCACAGCATCGGCCGAAATTGGAATAATTTGCCCTGCCACAGCAAGAGCAGCGAGATTCCCATTATTGCAATAAAGATGGTTCCCAATCCCACCATGATGTGGTAGGCGTAGTAAAGCAACGGCACATTATCCGGCCACAAGGAAGTGGGATAATCATTCAATCCGTGGACGGTGCTTCCAAAAGACCCGTAGGCTAAAAAGCTCAGCACGGCCGGCACCACGATCGGGTTTTCCAGTTGCCGCGCGGTAAGATCGGGCTGGCCGATGATGGCGATGCCGGTTCGCGGGCCACCGTGAAATACGCCCTCCATGGCGGCCAGCGCCACCGGCTGATAGCGGGCCACGTACTTACCGTTTCGGTCGCCGGTCGGGAAGAGCTGCAGCAGGCAGAAGATAAACCCCACCACCACACCGACACGCAGCATCAATCGGGCGTGCTCGATATGTTGCTTGAGCAAGGTGTAGAAGGCGCCCACCGCGCAGACCACAAACGAGGCGGTCACCACCGAGGCCGACATATTGTGGGCGTACTCCCAAATCGCCCATGGGTTGAGTACAAAGGTCCAGAAGCGGGCGAGTTGCAAATTGCCGTGCGCATCCATCGTGTAACCCACCGGGTGCTGCATAAAGGCATTGGTCGCGATGATGAAATAGCCGGAAAGCCACGAGCCCAGAAAGACGGCCACCGCCGCCAGCATGTGTCCCTTCGGCCCCAATCGCTTCTCGCCAAAGACCAGCAGACCCAGAAAGGCGGATTCCAGGAAAAAGGCAAAAACGCCCTCCATTGCGAGCGTCTGCCCGATCACTCCGCCTGCAAAGTTGGAAAACCGCGCCCAGTTGGTGCCGAACTGAAACTCCATCGGGATGCCGGTCACCACACCGATCGCAAAGTTGATGCCGAAGATGCGGATCCAGAATCGAGCCACCTCATTGTAGCGCGGGTTGCCGGTGCGTAAGCTCAGCCATTTGAATAGCACAATGAGGAAAGCGAGGCCCATCGTGAGCTGGGGAAAGAGGTAGTGAAAGGTCACCGTGAACCCGAACTGAAATCGGTCCCAGAACATTGTATTCATCCGATTCGGCTCCTCAGTGAAAAGCACTAGGCATTTGGTTTTCTGCCGGGCTAACTAGAAGGGGCGGCTGCTTCAGATCAGGAAGGCATGCCCTGCTCGCAGCTCATCAGTGCCGTCCGCTAGCTTTTTGTAGTCTACCTTAAAACACAAACGGTTTTTCAACGCAGCCCAAGCGGCGACAATGCAGCAGTGCGTTAATTTGCTTGGAGGGCGGCAGGAAACACACCTGTCTTCGCCTTTGCACTGGAAGGAGGATAGCCCCCGGCGTGTAGATTTTTGGCTCCCTGACCCTTACGATATGGTGGCTATGGAATGTATAATCGATAACTATTCTCGCAACGCTAAGCTCTTTCAGCAATTCGTTACCTTGAGAGTAAAATGGTGGGAAAGTATAATGCTGACTGAAAAATCCGGCAAGAATTTTCAAGTATATGGGCGGTGAGCTCAGTGGGAGAGCGCTTCCTTCACACCGGAGAGGCACCCGGCTCAAATCCGTCGCAATCCACTGTTCGTGCGCGAGCGTAGGATATTTGATCGTTTTTCGCGTGCGGAACTGGCAAATTCACACATTTCGATGATTCTTTTCCTCCCCAAGCACATACCCTTTGGAAGGGGAAATTGAGACTAAACACTTCGTTGCTGGCTTTTAGGGCCGTTCTCGCGAGAGCTTCGATTGCAGGGAGGGACTTCCTGCGGCGATAACGCGGCGTTGGGGCGACGCGAGGTCGAGGCGTGGCAGCTATCAGTATGATCTGTATCTTCGCTGAGACGGTCCCCTGAGCGGGAAGAACGGCATTTCGGCACCGACATTAATCTAGGTTCCGATCATTGCCGTCGTCCTGCCATTGAAATAATTCGGGGTCACAATGACCTATCTTGTTAACTCCAGCAACCAATCGTGGTCATCCGGCGCGGTAAAGCGATCAGCGGATCCTTTTACCGGGATCGCTTTCAACCATTCGTTAGATACCGGACTGTACCAACGAGCAATGGGCTTATCTTTCAGACCGGCTACATCTAATTTGGCCGTGCCGCCGTTAGGTAGGTAGGCCAATATTTCTTGATGGGATGCCATTGCAGAGGCGTTTCCATCCTTTATAAGGTTATCGGATGGTTGCATCTTCCAGAACTTCACTCGCTTTGTGAACCGGGCAAGATAGCCAAGTTGTTGCCTAAGCCTTACTCTGCGCGTACCTTGCACATTCCCATGGAAATCGATCCCAGGCTCTAGACTTTGATCTAAGAAATCAAAATTTCCACCGCTTATGAAGGCGGTCCACGCCGCTTTTCGCACGGTAGAATCGGGCGGGTTTCCCAGTCCATCGGTGTCATAAATCAAAGGTTGTGCAAGTCTGCGAGCTTTAAGCAAATTGGCATGCAAAGACTTCAAATCCCAGGTCTGAATGCCATCATAACTGTGATCCGGTAAATCTAAAGGCATGACGAGGTGATGGATTGGCTTGTTTTTCTCGTATTGATGGATATAACGCGCCAGACTTAGTTCCCATTGCCGGTTATAGAAATTTTCATTGGCGATCTCGAAGAAAACGTTATTAAAAGAGCCCACTGTATTGATAACTTTGCGAATAAACGATTTTTGTATCGCAAGCACGCCCGGGTTTCCTAATGAGCAGAAACCTCGTATTGAATCGGTTCCTAGACCGGTGCGATTCGGGTCCCCATTCACACCATTGATGTTGTTTGCCCGATTGCATGCGTTCATTTTCCAAAGACTAGCAAACTTGATCATCCAAGCGTCGAATAGAATCAATTGAAGATATATGTGTCTCTTTTGTGCCGCTTCACATACCCTCCGTAATCGGACAAAGAAAGCTGGATTGAAGCGGTTCAAGTCATATTTGGGTAGTCCATCGTTAGCAAGGTCTGGTCCGGTACGTAGAAAGGGGGACATGTAGACATAATTCTTAAGCCCTTTTTCCTCACCACACCAAACCCAAATACGAGCCAGATTCAGTCCATTGGATTTCAGTGTATGGAACATTCCCGCAAAGTTATATTTCTCCTCTGAGAACGTACCCCAGGTGTAATCACCGATGAGTGCCACCGGTTTACCATATGGATTCTGAAAACAGGTGGGATTGGGAGGATAAGCCGCAATCGCTCCTTTGTTAAGGACGCTCAAAATGGAGATGCAGGAGAGCATTATCGGTAGGCGAATCACAGCAATGCTTCCTGAGTAAGATTTATCCGGCGGCACAATCTTTTACTCTTAACGAGAGCCGCTATAACAATGGATTCCAGAAACTCTATCAACCAATAATAACTGATGGTGTAAATCATGATGGCATTGCAATCATCATAAATATCCATTTGAGAATCATTTTATTTGTAAAATGTCACTAAGCACCCAACATATTGTTGCAACCACAGCAATATTTGGATTCTTGTATCGCTTCTATATTTCAATATCGATTCGTCATCGCAAACGAAGCGAAGCAATGACGAATCGATAGAGGGGACTACTGATTGCTGCCAAAAACGGGAGACTGGGTTGGTTTGGGCGGGTAGCGGTTAATTACTTTCGCACTCTTCATTAAGTCGGCGATCTCGGTGCCGTATTGGTTTTGCAGGAACTGCTGGAGCGCCTGATCCCGCTCACCCTGGCTGATATCACTGCCGAGGCGGGTTACCTCGATGAGATGCCAACCGAACTCGGTCTTGACCGGCTCACTGATGATTCCCGGCTTAAGGTTGAAGGCCGCCTCATCAAACGGCTTAACCATCGCGCCGCGCACAAAAACGCCCAGGTCGCCGCCGCGTAATTTGCTGGCGCCGTCATCGCTGTATTTCTCGGCCGCCTTCGAGAACTTGATCTTGCCGGAGATGATGTCCTGGCGGATTTGGTCAATTTTGATTTTCGCGGCCGCGTAGGCGTCGTCGGTCGCTTGCGGGGTGCTGCCGGGATTGACCCGTATTAGTATATGTCGAGCCTGAATGAAGTCGTCGGGGCCGATGGTGTGGCCGATTTTCTTTTCGTAATTAAGCAGTACCAGTTTTTCCAGCTCAAGCTGGGTTTTGGTGGCCTCTTCCAGCGCCAGCTCGCGCACCCCGTACATTTTCAGCACCTCCAAATCGGCGAGCTGCGGCTGGCTCATCTGTTTTTTTACCTTCTCGATGGTGAGGTGCATGCGGGCTGCAATTTCAGCCGGCGTCACCACGATATGATTTTTTACCGCTGCCTCATGGATGAGCCGCGCGCGGATCAGGTCCTGTATGGCGGTAGTCAGCACGGAGGGGCGCTCCTTAAAGAGCCAGTTCTCGACCTCCTGCTCAGAGACCACGATCGGCTTATCATGGTTGGCGGGGCTGAATAGCCGCTCCAGCATCAGCGTACCGATACTGGCTGCCAGCGGACGTACCCGGTCGGGGAAGGAGGTCGCTTTTATTCGAGCAAGCTGATCTGGCACGATCTGAGCCATCACCTGCTGGCGGGTAATCGGCACGCTGTTGACGGTGGCCACCACGTTGTTCGGCAGGCCGGGCGAGCTGAGGTGGTGCTTGGAGACCGCTTTAGGGGCTGTTTTTGTTATCGTTTTGTGGACCGGCTTTTTCAAGGGAGCGGCGGAAGCAGTTACGCCGAGCACCATCACCATTACGCCAAGCACCACCCGTAACGAAAATCGCATTCGGATTTCTCCTTTCAGAAAAGGGGATCATTCTATTCCCCATCATATCCGATAAGAAAGGTGAAGGTCAAGTTTACGATGGAGATGAGCTCCAGAGAGCAGGGGATAGGTATTGAAATCATACCGTGACGAAACAGTCGGACAAGATCATCGTCTATAATAGAAAATCGGAATCGCCGGTAGATTTGCCGGCTTGCTTGGCAGGGGTGGAGATGAGGTGATTTAATGACAGGAGACTACGGAGTCTGGCGGCCTTCACATCGTGATTGATCTGCAACATGTTTCGGTGGCCTATGAGGACATCTACGCTCTGCGCGATGTCTGCCTGAGCATTGAAAAGGGCGAGTTCGCGTTTCTGGTCGGTGCGAGCGGGGCGGGTAAGTCCACGTTGATTCGGCTGCTGTATCACGGCCAGTTGCCCACCAGCGGAAAGGTGATCGTGGCCGGACAGCGAGTCAACGAGCTGAGACCGCGCGACGTGCCATATTTCCGGCGCAAGATGGGCATTGTCTTCCAGGATTTCGGCCTGCTGCCCGACAAAACCGTTTTTGAAAACGTGGCTTTTGCCTTGCGGGTGATCGGCTCGTCGCGGAGGGATATTCGGCGCCAAGCGCCGGCCGTGCTGGAGATGGTGGGATTGGACGGGCGGTGCGATGCCTTGCCGTCTCAATTGTCAGGCGGTGAGCAGCAGCGCGTTGCGATCGCCCGCGCCCTGGTGAACAATCCTCCCTTGTTGCTGGCCGATGAGCCGACCGGAAATCTGGATCCGGAGACCTCGAAGGGCATCATTGACCTGCTCCACCATATCAATTTGCGCGGCACCACCGTCCTGGTCGCAACGCACGACCAGATTGTGGTAGATTGTTTTCGCCGCCGGGTGATCGAGTTGGATAAGGGTCATCTGGTGCGTGACGAAGAGGGTGGAGCCTATTTCAATGCCGATATCCAGCCTAGCGTTCCTGCTTGAAGAAGCGGCAAAAAACATCCGTCGCCACAGCCTGATGTCCTTTGCTGCATTGGGCACGGTGGCGATGTCCCTGGCCGTCTTCGGCGGCGCCCTGTATGGAATTTACCGGGTGAACCAGATCGTATCGGCGCAGCCCAGGCAATTGGAAATCCTCGCTTTTATGCGCGTCAAAACACCGCGCTCCGAAACATTGACGGTAATGCAGCAGATCCAAAAGCTGCCGCTGGTAAAAAGCGTCAACCTGGTGACCAGAGAGCAGGCTTGGGCGCATTTTGTGGCGGAGGACCGCCTGAACAAGACCAATCTCACCACCGCCTTCACCGGTAATCCCTTACCGGACCGGCTCGATATCCAGGTGAAGAATCCCCACGAGCTTGGCGCGGTCGCTGATCAGTTAAGGAACCAAACCCTCTTTCCTCAGATTAAATCGGTGATGGATGACCACCGTTTGTTGAAAATACTGCTAGCAGGCGTAGGCCTGTTGCGGGTGGTGGGCGGCCTGCTGGCATTTCTGTTATTTTGCGCCACTACTTTCATCATCCACAACACGCTGAGGTTGACTCTGGCGGCTCGGCGACGTGAAATCCGAATTATGCAGCTCGTGGGCGCCACAAGCTGGTTTATCCGCCTGCCCTTGGTATTGGAGGGCACCTTCCACGGGCTGGCCGGAGGAGTAATTGCCGGGGTGATCGTTCTTATAGCGGCCAACTCAATCAGCAATTTAATGTCGCAGTTTCAATCCAAGCTGTCGCTCGTTTCCGTCTCAACCGGTAACCCCATATTTATCGTGTTACTGCTGGCGGTGGTCGGCGCTTTGATCGGGATGGGCGCCAGCCTCTTTTCCATCCGCCGCTTTCTAGCGCGAGCTTAGTCCCGATGATGCCGCACCGCCTCGCCATCCCGCCGCTGCGCATTCGGATCGTATTATGGTTGGTTTCGGCGGCAATCCTGTGCACCGTGATGTCGGTCTACGCCGCCCCGAAACGCCCCTCACCGGCCGCGAAAAAAACGATCCGGGAAAAGCTGAACGTGTTGCAGGGCGTGCGATCACGAATTAACCACGTGCGCTCCCAAATCTACACCACCCGCCGCAAGGAGCACACCGTCATCGGGCAGATCGGGGTGGTGGAGGGACGCTTAAGTCACACTGTCACCCAGCTCCATTTGATTCATACCGCGCTCCATCGGCTTGCCGCTGAGCATACGAAGTTGACCCGGCGCATCGTACTGACCCAACGAAAGCTCGTATGGCACCAGCATCTGCTTAGCCTGCGTATCCGGCAAAACTACGAGCACGGGGATGGGAACTATTTGGAGGTGCTTTTCCGCTCGCGTAGCATGAACGATCTCCTCTCACGCGCCTATTATGTTCATTACATCGTGAGGAGCGACACCGATTTGCTGCGTAGAGTGCAGTCGGAGGAGCATCAGTTAATCGCCGACCGAACGCGCCTGGCTCGCCAGCAGTCGGAGGCGCAGGTTCTGGGGGGTGAAGTGCAGGCTCAGACCGTTCAATTTAAGTCGGATATGAACCAAAAGCAGTCGCTGTTGCACAACTTGCAGGCGACCCGCGAAGGCTATCAGGAATCGCTGGATATCCTGGAGCGCGAATCGGCGGAGATAGAGGCGCGCATTCGGGCATTGGAGCAGACTCCGAGCGGCCACGCCCGATATATCCAACACTGGAACGGACATTTCATCAAACCGGTTATCGGGCCGATCACCTCTCCATTCGGTATGCGGTTCCATCCTATCCTGCACCGCTGGCTGATGCATACCGGCGTAGATATCGGGGTGCCTTATGGGACGCCGATCCATGCCGCGGCGGCCGGCGTGGTGATTATGGCCGGTTATATGCGGGGATACGGCTATACGGTCATCATTGATCATGGAGGCGGCGTTTCAACTCTGTATGCGCATTGCGAGGAGCTGCTGGTGCATGAGGGGGAGCACGTTGAACAGGGGAAGGTGATCGGATTGGTCGGCAGCACCGGACTGGCTACCGGGCCGCACCTCCACTTTGAGGTTCGCATCAACGGTGTCCCCGTCAACCCCCACTATTAACCCAGCGTGCTCGGCGCTCGTGATGTGGCGCGGGGCGATCGTGGCCGGCCTTTCGTCGCTATTTTTCGCCTCAATGGCGCTGTTCACCAAGATGCTGGCCGAAGGAACCGGCGGCATTCATCGAGTGGCGGCCGGTGAGGTCGTATTTTTCCGATTTCTCATCGGCGCGGTCATCGTGCTGTCGGTCCGCGCCGTAAAGCCGATCGCATTGGCGGGGAAGGACCGGCGGGGTATATTCTGGCGCAGCGCGGCCGGTGCGGCCGCTATCCTTACCTTTTATCTGAGCATCCAGTTAACCTCGTTGACCAACGCCACGCTACTCAGCTACACCTACGGCATCTTCGGGCCGCTCTTTGCCGCTCTCTGGCTTCGTGAGAGGATTTCAGCGCTGGGCAAGGCCGGGATCGTTTCAGCCCTAGCCGGTGCCTATTTTGTGATCGGGATGCAATTCAGCCACACCACCGTCGCCCGCATTGGTGATTTGATCGGCCTGCTGAGCGGCATAGCGGGCGGGCTGACCATCGTGGCTACCCGCCACCTACGGCGCACCGAATCCACCACCGTCATCTTCTTTTATCTCTGCCTTATCGGCATCCCAATGGCGCTGACCTCAACTGCATTCCAGCATTTCACGCTCCCCGATCTATGGGGCTTTGAGTTGTTACTGGCAGTGGGGGTCTTCGGCGTATTGGCTGAGATGTCCCTCACCTACGCATTTCGATATATCTCCGCCTCCTATGGCAGCGTGCTGACCATGATCACGGTGGTGATCGCCGCGCTATACGATGTGATCCTGCTTCATAATCCGGTCGGTTGGAAGTCCGTAATCGGCATCTCGCTGGTGATAATGGGGGCGCTGGCGCTCTCACTCGAGCATCGAAAATCGGCAGTCACCCCGCCGGATGATTAATTTCCCTGTCGCGCGTTGTAAAATAGAAGGGATTATCCACACGCTGTACCGGCTTGAGTCGGCCGCTACAGTTGGAATGCCCGTACTTTCAGGGTGAACAATCGGGAGCCGGGTGGTCGTATAATAGGTATATCGGCGGATCGGATGCCCGATCGCCTGGGAGGGCGCCATTTGGTTTGAGGCGCTGATGCCTCATCCGGCCGCGCTTCCGATTTAATGAGGTCGTATCGAAGAAGAAAAATCAATCCATGGTGAAAGGATCTTATGATGTCGGACTTGAATTCAGTAAATGTTTTAAGCTCTTCTGAAGATTTCCAGAACTATTTAGATTCCATCACGATAAAACTGGCCGATCGCGCCCGCGATCGGCATCTGTTTCTGGTGAGAGCAATCCATCAAATTGAAGAGCGGATCGCAATCGCTCATGATCTGGAGATTGAGGATGTCGCTAAGGAACTACATGAACTGCTGGCTGAAGCGAGGATGTCGCTGGAGCGGTTGGAGCGGTTTAACGGGCAGCGGGAAATCCCTGAAATGGAGCTGCCAAAAATGGCGGTTGAGCCAGAAATAGTCATCGAGCAGGGGCTAGCCATTGCGAACGAGCTAAAGGAGGCCGAGTCCCGGAATGAAGAGGTGAACTCAGCGGTTGAAAAGGTCGAGGAGGCGACTCCGGTGCTAAAACCGGCGATGGCGGCCGAAATCCACGAAACGGAGGTGTTTGAGGAAGCGCCGGCTCGTGACTTAAGGGAGATATTGGCCAATCTGGATGAGCTGGAGCAGGCGGACTCCGAAATTGTCGCGCGATCGAATGAAGATTGGCCCGCCCTCTGCCGCGAAAAAGCGGTATTGTGCCGGCTCCGCTCTCTGCAGCGCGAATTAGAGTATCAAAATCGGGACCTCTTCCAGCTTTACGAAGTGCGCCGTAAAATAAAGGACAAAATATATTCGCAATTTGGCGAGTTCCATTACATCATTCCCCTTGATCCCAAGCACTCCAAATTGGATATCCACGAGTGGAATCGCCTGGCCGATCTTTACGAAGGACTGGCCGTCGCTTGGGAGTTGTTTAACAACCTCCAGGAGAGCAGCGACCCGTACACTGATAACGAGCTGCACAAATTGCTGGAGGTGGTGGCGGCCCGGCAGTCCTTGATGCATCGCTTTATCATGGCTTCATTGGGCGAAAAGGCGTTCGACCTCAGTCAGCGACTCCTGTATGAGCAGCTTAAAAATATGGTGAGCGAGCATGATATCTTCTTGAGCTGCCTTTCCAACGAATACAGCAATGAAGAGCTGGAGGCTCGTATTGCGACTCAAGAGACGATCGAACAGCGGCATCAAAATCGCATCGACAAAGATCAAACGAAAGAGAAGGCGCTGCGGGATCTCGAAGCTATGCTCACCTGGCCTGATTTCGGCACCTATAAAAGCGATTCCAACGACCTCTGCGAGAAGGTCATCACCTGCCGAAACGCCGGAATTCCCGCTTCCAACAAAAAGCTGGGCGACTTGGTCGCCGATTGGCGTGCACTGCTGGCCGACAGCGACGATAGGCACATCAAGGAGCTGCTTCGGGAACTGGATCGGCGTGAAGAGAAAGCAAGCGCACACCACGCGGCGCCGGTGGAGGCCGAGGAGAGTTCAACCAACGGTGCGATTGATCCGGCGATCCTGCAGAGCGTGCTGAAGGTTACTCAGAATAAAAAATGCCTGATCATCGGCGGTCAGAAGCGGGAGGAAAACCGCGCCGAGCTTCAGCGCGTTTTGGAGCTGGCAGACCTCGATTGGCCCAGCACCAAAGGCAACGAGAGCTTCCGTGAGTTCGAAGACGGCATCCAGCACGCCGATTTTGTGATCCTGCTCATCCGATTTATCCGTACCGGCTGGAAGCGTGTCAGCGATATCTGTGAGCGCAGCGGCAGCAAGCTGATTCGAGTGCCGGGTGGATATGGGGTGTCGCAGATCGTTCATCAGCTCTACAGCCAGGTCTGCGTCGAGGGCAGGCCCGACCACCGCCCGGCGTAACACGTCAAGCTGCCTGTCGGCGGGTGGGTTCGCACCGGTAGGGATTGATCAAGGAGCTTTGCAGCATCAAGGTGCCGATGCGAACCGCCGGGAAAATACCAAAAGAGGCGGGATTTTACGCCGTAATAGCGAGCCGTCTGCCCTAGGGAGGACAAGCTATTATCCCGGCAAATAAATATCCCGGATTTGTCATTCCCGCGAAAGCGGGAATCCAGAAGGCTCTGGATACTGGATCAAGTCCGGAATAACGGTATTTAATCGCTGAATTAATATCGCACCGGGACGACCTTCACCGCATCGGCCAGCACGTTGCCATTGGCGTCATTGCTCATCACGATAAAGCTGCTCAGGCCGGCCGCGAAACGATAGACGCCCAGCTTTATCCACCAGCCTTTCACCAAATTGCTTATGTCAACCCGAACCGTTCTTACCCCGGCCTCAGAGCGTATGGCAACCGGCTCGTTTGAGGCATGATCATGGTTCGGGTCGGGGCCAAAAAAGGCGTAAACCGCGTAACGACCGGCCTCAGGAATTCGGGGGCGGAAGATCGCACGGGCATTCCCATGTCCTTTCATCGCCCAATGCGTTCCCAGGTAGAAATTACCACCACCAGGAGCGATCATCCATTGCCCGATGAAAACGACGCTCGGCGCCGTTTGGCTGTCATCAAGCAGGATTGTGCCGGCCGATACTTTAGGCATCGGCGGCGGCGCTTGAAAAGCGTTCAAGCCGACCTGAGCGCTAATTCCCGATCGGTTCTCGATATGATCGCCAAGCCGCAGTCGGTTTGCTACGATAACCGCGGAAAGGCACCCTGGTTCTATCCGTATCGACGTCTTACCGGAATCCATAAAATCACAGGCGGTAACGATGAGGCCCTGGCAAGCGGCATCAATGGTGGGAACTTTTGACTCGGATAGCCCCCACGAAATAAAATGACAGCCGTCGAACGTCACGCCACCGCGCCCGGCCAGTTTTGCCGCTTGTATTGAGTTGATCATCCCCCAGAAGCCGCACGCGGTGAATTTTACCGGCCCGGTATTGGTTGGCCTCACCACCACCCCGGTGACACCCATAAACTGGCCATTCACGAAAGAGATGCCGGCGTGCCCCTGGCAGTTATCAACGATTACCGGCGTGGTGGCGGTTCCATCCGCGCCTCCATCGGCGCCGCATTGGGTCAGCACCACGTTTCCGGGGCCGTTTTTGTGCTGGATGAAATGATAGCCCACCTTGTACCAGATGCAGAAGCAGTTGAACATATACTCCCAATCGGCGCGCCCGATGATGAAAGCGGTACCGTGCTCGCTCGTCCATTTCCCAACGCTGGAGTTCCAAAACGGCCAGAAATGCACGTTTTCAACCCGCCCGATGTCGTAACACTGGTCAATGAAAAGCCCTTTATAGAGGGGCTGCCCGTACAATCCGTCAATAAAGTGGCGGCCGGCCGGATGGGTGCCGAAGTCCACCCCTTGGTATGGATTTACCAGCAACACGTTACGGATCGCACAATCATCGCCGTTTCCACGGATGCACCAGGGATAGGGTGTCGGGGTAGGTTGGGTCTGGTCGGGATAGAAGACGGCGATGCCGTCCAGCGCCGAGTTGGTATGCAGGGTGATAAGCGGTGTACCATCGGCATCTCCTTTCCCTCCATAAGCGAGCAGTACGCTGCCGTTTGGAGGCGCAAAATATGGAGGAGCGGACATTCTAAACGAGGTGAATGGAGCAACCCAGACGCCCTGCAACGTCACATTGGGCGGCACATCAAGGCTGCCGTTTATCCGATAATTACCGGCTGGAATATAGACCCGACCGCCGCCCCAAACCCCCACCGCCCGCATTGCCCGTTGAAAAGCGGCGGTGTCATCTTGCTTACCGTTACCTGCCGCTCCATAGTCGCATACATTCACACCCAGCGGCGGGTTTGGGGCGGCCCCTCCGATTTGGTGAATTGCGATAACCAGCGATGCGGTCAAAATCAGGCATGTCCAGTGGCCAGTGGCAAAGAAATAACCCTCACGCTCGCTTGATCTACGCATGATGTTCCTCCAATTTTAGGCCGTGGCGTTGTTATCCGAGATCATTAAAAATTCACGTTTTGGTCAAGTTTTTCCTTTGTGATTGATGTGTGGGCGGAAAACTCAGAAATAGAAAAAACCTGGAGTTCAGGATGCTGGTTGATAATCGAGTCAAACTTGCACTGTGCGAAGCAAACGTCTTGGCGATCGGTCCTCACCCTACTGCCCTCTCATTGTATGGGGAGGGGCCGCCCCAAACCCGCCG
>JAMCWF010000062.1 GCA_023481295.1 Armatimonadota bacterium
GATGATGTTCAAAATGGAAATCACCTGGGAAAAACAACCAGTGTATGATACGCTACAATTAGAACCATTCGTTAACTATTTGTCTCATCAATGGGTGCAGTTCAGGCTGTATTCACGTCAAGCGGTGGAAACTAAGATTTCCGATAGAAGGGATTGGTGTTAGGGGATTTAAGTCGGTTCTGGTTTGAAGGCCAGAGTGAGCAGTAAGCCAACCGCGGCGACTGCGATCGTTACACCGAAGACGGGGAAGTAGCCGAAAGATTGTGCGATAATGCCTCCCAGCAGCGGATAAAGGGCGGTTGGTGCGATCATCGCGTTACTTACCCCAACCGCAAGCGGACGACTGGAGGGCTGAACCGAATCCAACAGTGCGTTGCTGAAAACCATCCAAAGCCCCTGGGTGGCTCCGCCAAGGCAAAAAAAGGTAGCCGGCAGCAGCAGCGAATTCCAATTGGATAGAATAGCTATTGATGGAGCGGCGATGATAGCCAATCCGATACCACGATATGCGGCCACAACGCCCCAGCGCTCCGACAGCCATCCCCAAAGGGGGCCGGTTAATATCTCGCCCAACTTTTGAAAGGCGAGGTAGATGCCGGTCATCGCCACCGCAATTTGCAGGGATTGCCGGGCGTAAACGACGTAAAACGGCGCCGCCATCCCTCCCACCTCCAAGCAGATGCGAACGGCGGTGTATCGAAGCATAGTTCGATTCTCATTGATGAAACCGGGAATCCGTCGGAGATGGGTACTGAAGGAACCCTTGGAAATGCCTTCCACTTCACCGATCGGCTCGTGAATCAGGGAGAGGGCGATTTGTGAGCTCAACAGACCGAGCGAGCAGAGGCTGATCAGCACCGCGAAATCGGTCGGAAACGGCAATCGGCTCGATCCTAAAATGAGACTGATTATGGCGGCCGCCGGGATGGTCACGATGCCTCCGAGCAGTTGCATGGTGCCAAAAAAGCGACCTCGGATGCGGGCCGGCACCGATTTGGCGATGATATCCAACCAAGAAACGCCGCAGGCGCCGTCACAGCTCCAAAATAGTCCATAGGTGACAAACAGCCAAATCAGCGTGATTCGATGGTGCGATCCGCCCATTAACCAGAGCACCGGCGCCAAGGTGAACAGGGCTGATCGGCCGATTGCACAGACGCCTAATAGGAAACGTTTATGCAGTGGGCGGCCATGGATTAAATGAGCGGCAAATAGGGGTGGCAGGAAAACGGCCAGTATCCGTACCGAGTTAATGCAGCCGATAGCCCACGGCGCAGCATGCAACCGCAGCAGTAACAGAGGCAGCACGGTTGCGGAGTCGATGAAGACCACTCCCCAGAAGAAAGAGACGGCGTCAGCCTGAAGAACCCAGAAATTCCAGCGCGCGCGCCGATTGTTGCCTTCATCGTCGGACGATGGGGTGGTGCGAGTTCCAGCGTTGGCCACCGCAGCGGCTACTGACCGGCGCCCGTTTTGACCGTATGCATCTGTTCCAGTAAGGTAACGATGCGGGGATAACGGATGAATACCTCGCGCACAAACAAGTTGAAATACTGCTGATCAGTGCCCTTGCTGTTGGGTTCCACCTTACGCGCCTGATCGACCATCATCTTGAACTGTTTATCAGTGACTACGCTGTGAATTTGGTCCGCCAGAGAGGTCAATGTCTGATTGTCCAGGTCGGTTCGCTCCTTCTCGAATTTGCTTTGCAGGTCTTTAATCTGCTGATCGAAATCTTTGGGAATGGGGGCGCCGGTCAGCGCTTGCTGCTTGGTCTGATGAATTTGAGTTGCAAGCTTTTCCAGCGGATCCACCGCTAACTTGACCAGTTTCTGGTTGTATTTCACCTGTGCCGATTTAATGATCGTTACGAGCTGCTGGATCTCATCCGCCGTAAGGCCGAGCGGATTGAGGATGCGCAGCTTGTCGATATCCGCGATTTCAGTAAACAAATCCGCGGCCGCTTTGGGAAGCTGGAACTGATTGGCGGATGAAGGCTGGCTCTGCGTCTCCGCTGATTGCGCAAATCCAGCTCGAACCAAGATTGCAATCCCCAACGTCACAAGAACGATAAACCCTATTTTTTTCATACCCCACCTCCATACCGTTCGGCGTTACCATCGAAATCGAAGGATTCTTCTATCAGCCACCGGCTTCGATTTACTGTTCGGGAAATAAAGCGGCGACCTCCTGCGACCCAAGCCGGAAGCTCGCTGTTAAAATTTTACCCTTATTTACCAGCGTGATTCGCCGGCCGTCTATCCGATCGGTGAAGGAGCTCGGCAACCCATGCCGAAACAGCGATGCTGAAATGTTGAGCTGAACGTCGCGGGTGCCCGGCGAATTATTGAATACGGTAAAGGAGACCGGTTTACCGCTCGATCCGCCGTACCGCTCCACCCAAACTTTCGGGTCTCCCGTCCAGGCCTTGGTCACCGGCTCCCAACCGGCTTGTGAGAGGGCCCGGATGATCGGGATATAATGCTCAAACAGGCCACGGTCCCGATTGTACAGATTCGGATTTTCCCAGTAGGGGTTGTTGGCGGCATTATAGGAAAACATGCTGGGATACATGGCGTAAAACAGGGAGCGTTGCATATATTTTCGAATCATGTCATGGTCGAATTGATCAAAATTGGTGTCCATCATTAACAGATATGGTTTTTGGCCGGCGATCATGCGGCGATAGAGCAAGGTTGAATCCGATTCCGGCTGGTATTTCCCGTTATCGAGCCAGTTGATCTCGATGCCCATCACATCAAGCTGGCCGGCATACCAGTAGAAGTTGACCGGTGTGTCGTTGGCGAACATCAGCTTGCCTAACCGGTGAACGCTCTTCGAGATCCATCGAACGAATTCGTAGGTGGATACCGCCTCAAGGATGCAGGGGTGCTTGTCATTTGTGTCGAAGGTGAGCGACTCCGATTCATAGGGAAATTGGCTGGTTCGGTAGTTTTTCATCAGCGATCCCATCTCCAACGAATCCAGGTACTCACCATCTTGGTAACTATTTTTCGGCTTGCCATAGAGTTGATGGGCGATTTCCTTAGACCAAGCAACGTGGGCGCGGTTCAGGTATCCGGGGCGCTCGGGCAGCTTGGGGTTACAGTTGTTGATAAATAGGGCGGAGTGGGGTGCCCAGGGCGCATCTTCAGTCGCCATAAAGTAGTGGCCATCGCCGGTAAAATCGTCGGAACTTTGGACCGCGCGAGCGTAGGTTTGGTCGTTTTTGTTGCCGAGCGTTCCATTGGCGTACTGATCCAGGCAGGTCATGCAAGATTGATACGTGCGTTTCACCCCTTTAGGGATCGGCATCCACCAGCTCATCGGCTCCGTGTAACGGAAGCAGTAGACGTGATGGGCATTGTCCCAGGCCATATCGTTATTGCCCTCATGAAAGCCAAAGCCAAAGTCTTGCGGCTTTTGCACCGAGGAGATAGCGGTAAACGGCATCCAGATGCCTTCACGGTGAACCCGTTTCACAAAGAATGAGGGATATATTTTCATGTAGCGGCGTTCGACCGCGCGCAGGCCCCATTTTGGATCGCCGGCGAAAATGACGAAATGGAAAGTGGAAGGCGGACCGTTAGGAACCATACCGAAATCAAAGGCGACGTAGTATTGCTTGGACGGCGCATCGTAAACAATCCTGGCGACACGCGGTCGATTCATAGGCAGCGCAATCGCCAACCCAATCCGCGGCGATTGAAGACAGGCAAACGGGATTCGACTGATGAGGCCGCTGGTGCCAACCCCGGCATAAACGGTATCGGCGTAAATCCCGGTTGGCTGAATTGGGCGCGACGAGCGCAACGTATCCCACCAGATCAAATTTTTCGGCGATGCCGGCAGAGCGTAATAGAGGGTGACGGCGCGGATTTTGCCGGAGGTGTCCGTTATTCGGCCGGAGATGCTCACGTGATCGGGATAACCGGTGTAACTCGCTTCCAATCGTAAATGAATCGGCGCGATAAGGCAGGATTGATGATACGATTCGCTGGTATATCTCACCAGTGGTGCGTCGCACCCATAGAAGTTGGATTTCGCGGCGGCGTCCCTCACAAAAAAACCGGAACCGCCCGCTTCAGAGGGGGTAACGGTTACCTTTTGGTTGCGATAAGCATAACCGGTTGGTTCGCCATTGTTAAGATTTAATTTCAGTTGAAAGAGATTCCCACCCAATGTGATCGGATGATAAGGCGCCGGTTTGAGATGAAGCGGGTGGGTTGACACCGGAACCGTATCGAAAAAGGTAATGCCGTTCTCCGGAGTCAATTGGTGTAGTGTTACATCGTCGAACCAGGCGGTTCCGATATGGTTACGGAAGAGCGCATAAAGGTAGACCGTCTTGATCGGTTTTATCGGCCAGACAATTACTCGACGACGCTGCCATCCGTGTGTGCTGGTATCGAATTCGGCAACTTGGCCCCACAGTGGAGTGCCATCCTGATAGATGATATCGAGGTAGAGCGAGTAGCCGGTATCGGGCGAGCCGCTGACAGCCTTGCACCGGCTCCAGGCGGTTGCGACGATCGGTGTGGCAACGGTCTGGTTCAACTGGATGACTTCCGTTGCTCCACGCTCTGAATTGGAACTGGAGTTATGACAGACAATGGCATAACGGCCGGAGTGTACGAGGGACGATTCGCGCTCGAAACCCTTACCTTGAGGTTTCCAACCGGCGCCGGTCTCAAAGCCGGGATCGAGCAACAGCTCGTGCCCTAAATTGGAAAAGTCAACCTGCTGCTTTACAACGGATTCAAACGCAGCGGATGGTTTACTGAAAGCGAGTGGAGCGATCAAGACGGCGCTGGCAATGGCAAATCCCCACATTAAATTTCGAATCATCGGCGATAATTCCTCATTTCCCGACTGCACTGGCATAGAATCCCTTCAGACGTTACGATAATGGGTTGAGCTGAGTCATTGAATCATATCAATCCTCCGCTTCCAATGCAAGCGATTCGCTGATGGCGTTGCTCAATCGGCCGAACTCCGCTACCGACAGCGTTTCGCCTCGGCGATCCAGCGAGATGCCTGCCTGCTCCGATGCGCGACGGATAATGTCCGAATTCCAGGGTCCCCGAACGTTGGCGAGCGCGTTCAGCAGCATCTTTCGGCGCTTTCCGAAGGCAGCTCGCACCACCACAAAAAAGAGCGTTTCATCGGTAACCGCGGTTGTGCCGGGATGGACTGGTTGCAGCAGTATCAAAGAAGAATCCACATCGGGCCGAGGCCAAAAAGCGCCCGGCGAAACTTTGGCGACGATTTTTGCTTGACAATGATATTGAACAAAGACGGAAAGCGATCCGTAAGACGGAGTGTTCGGCTCAGCGGTGATTCTCTCCGCCACCTCCGCCTGAACCAGCAGCACCAGTCGGCGGAAGATGGATTTCATCGCAAGCAGCTTTTCGATAGCCGGAGATGTGATGCAATAGGGTAGGTTAGAGACGACGATGCCGGCAGCTTGTTCCTTTTCCAGCGGCCAGCCGTCCTCCTTTAGGTCTTCAATCAAGGGGGCCTTGATGAAATCTTCCCAATGGAGTCGAACGTTGGTTACCGGCCGCAACATTTGCTGCAATATCGGTTCCAGCTTTCGGTCCACTTCGAAAGCGGTGACCAGAGCGGCTCGTTTCGCCAAAGTATGGGTTAAAGTGCCGGCCCCGGCTCCTATTTCAAGGACATAATCTTGGAAGCTAAGGCCGGCGATGTCTGCGATTCGATCAAGGATATTGTGATCAAAAATAAAGTTCTGCCCCAGACGCCTCTTAGGACGGAAATTAGCCGTCCGGAGCAGAGATAACGCTTGCTTCAGGGAAGCTGGATCGCTCAATCCAGGATGTGAACGATCACTTTCCGCCGACCAAATTCGTCGGCTTGATGGCGGGTGCCGAAGCACAGATCGATACGATCTCCTTTTATCGCGCTTCCAACATCCGCGGCCACCGCACGTCCGTACCCCTCGATGTAGAGGTGCGTCCCCAATGGAATGACGCGCGGGTCCACTGCGACCACACCGTAGCCCGCCTTTAACCCGGTTGCTGTACGGCCGGTTCGGCTTCCGCCATTACAGGCGGGGCCTGGGTCATAGGCGGTGGCGATCATCACCAATGTATTACGTCCCGAGAAATAGCCTCGTGACGCTAGTCTCCCCCGACTTGCCCAGTTGACATGTCGAGATGGCAACCTGCCGTAACTACGATAAGCTTCACCGCTTCGTGAAATGGTATGAACAACCTTCTTATCTCGGCTGAGAGCCAATTGAGAGACTTTTCGTTTCATTTGAGCGGCCGAATTCACCGCTTTTCGCCGATGGATGCTCTGCTTCCTTAGGGTGGAATAGTGTATCGGCTTTTTTTGCGTCGCCTTGCGTGCTTGTTTTACGCTGGCGGCGGCTTTGTCTTTGTCCTTGGCGGTTGCGCTCTTCACCATCGGCGCGAGGCCGAAGAGGCCTAGCGTAAACAACCCGAAGAGCATGCTTCCACCCCGAACGGATCGGTTGGCCAAAGCCGTCCCTCCTTTCGGACCGCGACGCGGTCCACCTTTCGGAGTTTTCCGTCAACCTCCCTATACTTGCGCCCCTGCTTCCCAATTAGAAGCTGCGGGGCTACGGTGGCAGACCCATACTTGAGCCTACCGTCCACTTCCCTTGCAAGCCGGGCTATTGTGACATAAAAAAGACCCGCCGGTCAACCTTATATTTCCGGCGGGGCATGCGTTCATAGAAAACAGACGATTTTAAAAAGCGGTGTTTTAGGGGTTCCGCTGCATGACTTTGCGGTAGAGCGAGAGGAGATTAACCCTCTTTGGATGGCCGATCTTCAGCAGCACCGCCCCATGAGCGGGAACCTTTACCGTGTAGCTGCCGTCGTAAGCGCCCACATATTTGTGAAGCCATAGATCGCGAACCGGCTGAAGCCCTTTGATGCCCAAGGCGCTCCAGTGAACGGTCACCGGTGCATCCAGCGGACTCAAATTGAAGAGGCCTACCGCGTGGGTGCCGTCATAGAGAGGGCGCGCCCACACCTGTGTGAAGGGAGTTTGTTCCACACGGCTGGCCACCTTTCCCAACGGATCTTGATCAATGGCCAGTGCCTCATCGTTGGTCAGCAGGGCGAGGGTAAAACGGTTGAGCTTGGTTAGATCGCAGCCCATGAGCAATGGCGCCGATTCAAGGCACCATAGCGTAATATGGGTGATCTGCTCGTTCGGGGTAAGATGACTTGGGTGCGGATGGCCCCAGCCGACCCAACCGACCACAAGCATATCGGGGTCGTTCCAATGGCCGGGACCGGCGTATTTGGCATGATCGCTCTGGCTGAAACCGTTGTTCACCACGCTCGGCCAGCTATCGTTGATGTCGCCGGTCACACGCCAGAGGTTGCCGCCGGTTTGTGCGCCCCACTTCCAGACATCGGCCATACCGTACTGGCAAAAGCTGAACACAATGTCACGATCCACCTTATCCAATGCCGCACGCATCACCTGGTAGGGCTTTTCAAACTTCTCCACACCGGTTCCGGTTGCAACTCCACCGTAAGAGCACCAATCGTACTTCAGGTAGTCAATTCCCCATTTGGCGTAGGTCTCGGCATCCTGAAGCTCATGATGGTAGCTGCCTTCGTAACCGCCGCAGGTTTTCGGCCCCGGGGATGAGTAAATCCCGATCTTTAATCCGAGAGAATGCACGAAATGACACAGCGCCGGCATGCCCGGGAACTTACCGTTGGATTGGATGAAACCCTGCGCATCCCGGTTATCTTCCCACGTGTCGTCGATATTGACAAACTGATAACCGTGGGCGGCCAGACCGCTTTTTACCATTGCTTCCGCGGCCTGGCGGATGTCTTGATCGTTAACCTCGCCCGCCCAAACGTTCCAGGAGTTCCAGCCCATCGGTGGGGTAAGGGCCAGCTTGTGCCATCCGCCCATGATCAGCAACGGTCGGCGGGCGATGCCGCGCGGGCCCCTTACGATAAGCTGAGCTTCGGTAATCCCCGACTTTTTCAGCGCACCCGTGATAATTCCGGTGTGCAGATTTAACGACAATCCGGCCGGTAGGTTTTTCGCCGAATAGATCAAGGGTCTTTCGCCGGTAGCCGGTATCAAAAACTCGAAGGGGTGGCCGGGCGTCGCACCGGTTACCAATGGGCCATGAATGGCTGGCTTGGGCGAGACGAGCGGTATCACCATTCGGGGCGGCTCAACCGGCGCTCCAATCGCTTGCGGCTTGGCGGTGGCCCCCGGCGCCATGATAATCATCGCGCCGGCCCAATCGGCGTGGTCGAAATTAATGCCGTTCTGAGCGGAATTAACCAACAACATCATCAGTTTTGCATTGGTTAAATTAACCGACATCAGTTTCGCCGCTTCTTTACCATGCATCGCACCGGAGTCGGCCTCTTTTTTACCGTCCACCCAGACTTGAAAATCCACCGCACCCAAGCCGTGTGTCTCGTCGTCCACTCCAACCGCTGAGACGAATCGGGTCGCCTGCCCGTGTAAATCCACGAGGAAGGTGCTCTGGGCATGGGTGCCGACGCCGTGAGGGTAGACGACGCCGTTAATGGTGATGGGATTGCCCTGTACCGATTTCGCCGCATGAGGTTCTCCCCAGCCTGTGGACATATAATGGAGGTTTAGGCTATCCAGCCAGACCGCGTTGGCCGGCGGTGTCTCCGCCTGCAGTAGGAGACTTTCCTCTGCTTTCGCATTTTTGGCAGCGGTGATTGCGTAAATCAGCCAGAGCGTGGCGACAAAGGCCATTGCAATCAGGCAAATCCGGCGATTTTCAACCCGTTTGCCGATTTTGAACCTGCGCATTCTTGGATATCCTCCTGATACGTTAATTACTTGAAGCGGCCGGAGCGATAACGGCCACCCCATAAGGCTCTAAGTCGAGCGGTGTCTCCAAAACTTTTTGAGTGAATAGGTTCGTGGCGCTGAAGGGTAAATCCAACTGAGCCGGCTCTCGCGAGTGGTTTATTATGATGTAGATCGTTCGGCCGTCCTCTGCAACGCGCCGGCAGATCTCCACACCTTTCGTGGAATCCAAGACCGGCTTTACACCGGCCTCTTCGGACGCAAATTCCATGAAGGAGCGCTGCATCGTTTCGTCTAACCAGGTCCCGACGTAGTAGGTTCGGCCAGCTCCTTCATCCCGCATCGTGACCGCCGCCTTATTATCCAACCAACCGTTGGACTTGCCATAGGATGCCAGCGCGCGGCATTCATCGCCGACCTCCAATCGCTCCGCCCAGATCGAGCAGCTCCCTCGCTCCACATCCCGCCAGATGGAGAAGAGCGGCGCCTCCTTTTCCAGCGCATAGTACTCTTCTACTGAGCAACCGGCCAGCCGACTGAGGGTGCCACCGGGTTGGCGGCTTTGCAGCAGGGCGTTGTATTCGTCTTTCATGCCGGTTCGTAGGGTCAAAATTAAATGGCCGCCTTCCTTTACAAATTGAGTCAGGCTTTCAACCAGCACATCATCCAGCATGATCAGGCAGGGAGCAATGACCAATTTGTAGCCGTCCAACGAAGAGTGATCCGAAATGACGTCCACCGGAATGTTACGCTCGGCAAGAGGACGATAATAGTGGATGAAATGCTGGATATAATCAAAGTCCCGATGGTGCTTTTGCCACATTATTGACCAGCGGTGGGGATAGGAGTGGAGCATCGCCATCTCGGCTTTGGGCGAGGTGGCGATCAATGCCTCGCCGGCCAGACCGAATTCCTTCCCGATTTGTTGAATATCATGGTAAAGCAGACGCGGATTACCATCCGGACCGATCAATGTGCCGTGATACTGCTCCTGGCCGCCAAGAGCCGATCGCCATTGCCAGTATAAAACCGCTTCCGCACCGTGCCCGACTGCGTGCCAGGCCATCGCTCTCACCGCGCCGCGACTTAAGTCGTTGTTAATTGGAGACCAGTTGACGTGGCCGGGCTGGGTTTCCATCAGCCAAAAGTTTTGCCGTTTCAAGCCGCGCGTCAAGTCATGAACGGCGCCATTTGTGGTGTAATCGAACTGGCCGGTGCCGATGTAGTTATCCCAGGAGACGAGGTCGAGCTCGGCGGCCATCTCATAGTGATCAAACATATCAAACCAGCCCATAAAGTTGTGGGTAATCCATACTTCGGGCTTAATATATCGGCGCAGGATGGCGATCTGTTGATGCTGATAGCGGCGGTAGCTCTCGGTGATGAATCGCCGCCATTCCAGCATCAGCCCTGGGTTGTGGTAACCGATCGGGATTGGGATCTGGTGCCAGTCATTGTACGCTTCGCTCCAGTAAGCAGTTGACCAGCGCTGATTGAGGTTTTCAATCGAGTCATAGCGTTTTTTAAGAAATTGCTGAAATTCGCGCCGGCACTCCTCGCAATAGCAAACGCGATTGTACTCATTATCAAGCTGCCAGCCGATGATGTGGGGGGTTTGTCCAAATCGGATCGCCATCGCTTCCACGATCTTCCGGCAAAAATCGAGGTAAATCGGGCTGTTTACGCAGTAGTGGCAGCGGTTCCCATGCTGAGCGCGCCGTCCATTCTCATCTATCGCGAAGGTAGTCGGATGTGCCTGTGTCAACCAGGCGGGAGGGGCTGCGGTGGGTGTGCCCATCACGGTCGCAATTCCGTTGTCGGCCAGAAGAGCGACCGCCTGCGCCAACCAATCCAGCTCGAAATGTCCTTCCACCGGCTCCATCGTGGACCAGGCGAATTCGGCAATTCGGGCAACGTTCATACCACACTCTCGCATCAAGCGCACATCTTCCACCCAGCGCTCCTCGGGCCACTGCTCCGGATACCAAGCCGCCCCCAATCGCATTTTTTTCTTCACCCCTCTTCGCAAAGTGACGGTGAGCCGGTCAGCTCGCTTTCCATCGCTGAAATGGCCGCTCATCCTCGATTAATAATCTTCACATAGGCAGTTAATTCAACGAAACGAGAAAGGTTTCCTTTATTCTGCGCTTCGGTTCCCGGCCATTGCGGGTTGACGGCGACCGGTCTCCTCCACTAGACGTATTTTTCAGGTAACATTTCGTAGTCGGCTGTTATCATTGTCGCTTGGCGTGTTTCGCCGCGCCTCCTGATGCGCGCCTTTTCGTCTTCGTTAGTTTGCGCGGTGACTTGTGTGACCCTTGTTAAAGTTATCACCGCATTTGAGAGGTATGCTTTGGTTTGCGTGTTGCGAGTATCACCGGGTGTTGGCTGCTCACTGCCGGGACCGATAGCGGAACCAGGAATCCAGGAATCCTTCCACCGGAGCTTGACCTAAAAAGGTCGTTCGCCCTTTCAGGAAAAAATAAGCATCGGAATGGGTTCCTGCTTTCGCGGGAATGACGAAACGGCGTACTCCGGCTGGTGTTTCAACAGCCACTCAGATGAAGCGACCAAATCGTCACGCCTTTCAATCACAAAATCCGCTCTCAGCACGATACTGATATATTAAAGGGGCGGATATGTCTGGTTAGGAAGAAGAGCAACGAAACCATCACCCTGTCCCCACTGAACTGAATTCCATCGGATATACTAGACATAAGAGGGGACTGTTCAGTATACTAGACATTGGTTAATCGGAATAACGACGCAGTTAGATTCCCATTGAAGCGCCGATTGAAGTTTAGGTTTGGAGGTCGTTTTAGGTTTGGAGAAGCTTTTTATCGTTTCCGGTGCGCAGCTCAGGGGCGAGGTGCAGCTCAGCGGCAGCAAAAACGCAGCCCTTGCCATTATGGCGGGAGCTTTACTGGCTCCTGGAAAGACAATCCTCCACAATGTGCCCCGGATCAGCGATATGGACACCATGATCGCCATGCTGAACAGCCTCGGTGTCCCATCCAAGTTTGTCGGACCACACTCAATCACCATTGATGCCACTAAGATACGCTCCTGTGAAGCACCCTACGAGCTGGTTCGCAAGATGCGCGCCTCCTTCTCGGTGCTCGGACCGATCCTGGCCCGCTGTGGTGAGGCGAGGGTGCCGGTTCCAGGCGGCTGTGACATCGGCGCACGACCGGTGAATTTTCACATAGACGGCCTTCGCCGACTGGGGGCGCGGATTGATGTGGAGCACGGCCTCTACGCTGCAAACGCCCAGCGACTGCAAGGAAGCAACATCTACCTCGATTTTCAAAGCGCCGGCGCAACCCAGCACCTAATGACCGCGGCCGGCATGGCCGAAGGCATAACGACCATTGAAAATGCGGCGACCGAGCCGGAAGTAGTGGATTTGGCGAACTTTTTAAGGGCGATGGGTGTTAAAATCGATGGGGCGGGCACTCCCACCATCACCATCACCGGAGTGGAGGAGCTCAATCCGATCGAATATACGATCATCCCCGACCGCATGGAGGCGGGTACCTTCGCGATCGCGGCCGGCATCACGAGGGGGGATATCTTTATTCGAGATGCGGTGGAGGAGCATATGAAGCCGGTCATCACCAAGCTGGGCGAGTCGGGGGTGCAGCACGGCGTGGAGGAAAATGGCATCCGCTTCCGGCGCTCGGGGAGGATACGGCCGGTGACTATCAAAACGATGCCTCATCCCAGCTTTCCCACCGATCTGCAGCAGCCGTTCGCCGCCATGCTCTGCGTGGCGGATGGGACCTCGACGATCACCGAAAACGTTTACGAGAGCCGATTTCGCTACATCAACGAGCTAAACCGCATAGGCGCCGACATTCACGTGGAGGGGCGGACGGCGGTCATTAACGGGGTACCCCGCTTAACCGGCGCACCGGTCACTGCCACCGATTTACGGGCTGGGGCGGCCTTGATCATTGCCGGGTTAGTGGCGGAAGGAGAGACCGAAATTTCCGGCGTAGACCACATTGACCGTGGATACGAGGATATCGTGGGAAAATTGGCCGGTCTGGGCGCATTGATTCGGCGGGGTGAAGAGATCGAAAACAGCGAAGGGGTTCATGTTTGTTCAATTTAGTGCCGTCCATTGGAATCGATCTGGGTACCGCCAATATCCTGGTCTACGTGCGTGGAAGGGGTATCGTTTTACGGGAGCCCTCCGTTGTAGCGATAGATAACGGGTCTAAGCGGATTCGTGCGGTGGGAGAGGAGGCCCGCTTAATGCTGGGCCGGACGCCGGGCAATATCGTCGCGATCCGTCCGATGAGCGATGGAGTGATCGCCGATTACACCACGACCGAGAAGATGTTGGAGCACCTCATCAATAAGGTGGTTGGGCGACGGCGGGTATTTCGGCCGCGTGTCCTGATATGCGTGCCGTCCAATGTAACCAGTGTGGAGGAGCGAGCCGTTACTCAGGCGGCACGGGAAGCGGGAGCGGGCGAGGCGCACACCATCGAGGAGCCGATGGCGGCCGCAATCGGTGCCGGATTGCCCATCTCAGTGCCCGGCGGCAACATGGTGGTGGATATCGGCGGTGGGACAACCGACATCGCTGTAATCTCCCTCGGCGGTATCGTGATCAGTAACAGCTTGCGGATCGGCGGCAATAAAATGGATGAGGTGATCATCCGCCACATCCGCACCGCCTACAATTTAATGATCGGTGAGCGAACGGCCGAAGAGATCAAGATAAAGATCGGCAGCGCCTACCCGCTCGATGAAGAGCTGGAGATGGAGGTCCGCGGCCGCGATCTGGTGGCCGGCTTGCCGAAAACGGTGCGGGTCAGCTCGGTCGAAATTCGGCAGGCGCTCTCGGAACCGGTGACCGCCATTGTGGATAAGGTGCGCTCGGTGCTGGAGCATACCCCGCCGGAGCTTTCCAGCGACATCATCGAGCGAGGGGTCTGTTTGACCGGGGGCGGCGCCCTGCTTCGCAGCTTCGATAAGCTGCTGGGTGCGGCAACCAGCATACCGGTCTACGTTGCGGATGATCCGCTCTCCTGCGTTGCGATCGGAACCGGCCGCGCACTCGATGAGATGCAGACGATTCGAGAGAGCTCAACGCACAACGGTTGAGCGGTGATACGGGGGATCGGAAGGTTGGAAGGTATGAAATTCATCTCGACTGCCGATAATTATTTTATTCAGTGGATGTAAGAGGTAAGATATAGCTGGCATTTAGTAACAGTTCAGTTTTACGGGAATTTTTGGAGCGTGCTGGATTTCACCACCGTCCTGATTTTCCCCCTGAGGGGTGTTAAAAAGATAGGGTCAAGCCTTGAAGGACAGCCGACGACCCCCATCCTCACCTTCCCCCTAGGAGGGGGAAGGGATTCACTCGCGGATAATCTAATCTCCCTCCCCCTATGAGGGGGAGGGT
>JAMCWF010000023.1 GCA_023481295.1 Armatimonadota bacterium
TGACGGTGATGACTTCGGTCCTTATTTGGTTCCTCAGCACGCTTGACAGCGGATGTAATTTGAATGCCGCGATCAGACATCGAAAGGTCGGTTGCCCCCTCTGTCTTTAAGTAATTTAGAAATAAGACCAACTGATGGTGTTCGATCCGATCGAGTTTGTTGAAAATAATGCGGATTTCATGAAGCGGACCGGAGTCATCACCGTCACTTGAATGGTACTGAGTTTGACCTCGCGTCACGATGGGATCAAAGTCATCCGGCAAAAGCAACTTCACATCCAACTGGGAAGGTATCTCGATGCCGCGCTCAATTAAACCCGACATCCCGCCAATGCTGATGTTCACGCAAATTCCCGGCCCACTGGCCTCAGGCGAAGAGAATTGAAAACGAAAATTACAGAGGTAGCGGGCGTTCTGGCGGCGGCTGAAAATGGCGGGCACCTGGAGATCCTTTACAATCAATCCGCGCTCAAAGGTGTGGATTATCTCAAAGGCGCTGGTTTCCAATGCGTTCTCTGTGAGATAAAATCCGTGAGCGATGGTGCCGTTCGGAAACTCGTCTGGATCGGGTGGTGCCGGTGTCGTGAAGATCCAAAATCCAGGACCGGTTCGTCCAACTCCGACCATAAGGTTCTTACCGCTGGAGAGCGAGCGCAGCAGAACCACATTATCACGAATAGTCACTAATCTGGATTCCATTATAACTTAGCTTTAAAAAGGCCCTAATTCAATGATTTTGGATTGTCAAAAACATTGGTTGTTGAATTCAGTATCCAAAATCAAAAATACTTGATGGGATTATCGGCGATTCATGAGCCGGCAATCACCGTATGGTTACCGGTCTATTCGCTATAAGAGGATCAATCATCCTGTCCGAAAAACCTAGAAGTATTGATGCTGTGCAAGGAGGCCTGTCTTCCCGCGAAGCATGTCTTCGACCCTCATCGGAGGGCGGCCACGGGGGGCCGCTCCTACCTATTGGATTCCCGCCACAGGCAGGCGCCGACTGGCACGTTGCAACGTGCCCTACGATGACCGATGTTAAGTTGCAATTACCTCATACCAGGTATTATTCGCTTGCGGCCAGATGAGAAGGCTTCATCGTCAGATGTACGAAGAGCGTCATCAACGATCCGGCCGCCACCGTGAAACCGGCGGCCAGGAAGACGGCCTTAAGGCTTCCCTGTACGATGGCCGCACCAATGAGCGGTCCAAAAAACCAGGCGATCTGCTGCGGCAACAATGACAGGGTTAATACCGATACCCGACGGTCACTTGGCGAAGCGGTTGCCAGTAATACCGCAACCAACGTGCCGATGCCGCTCTGGAACAGTCCCTGCGTAACCCGCCACAGCCCGACCGCCAGCACACTGGTTGCGGTCGCTTGGCTGATAAGCGCCAACCCCACCATCGAGCCACAGCCTCTCAAGCTGCGAGCATGGCCAATTCGATCCCCAATCCATCCCCACCACGGTGTGGCGATCGCCATCGCCAACCCTGACCCAGTGGAGACCGCGCCAATCGCTACCGGTAAGCCGGCTCCGTGATGAAGCTGCTGAACCAAAATGGGCAGAAACGGCTGTGCGATGTTGATGCCGAGCACCATTATGAAGGTGCAGCCGAATAAAAGGGCCACAATCGGAATTCGAACCACATCGCCCAATAGCTCGATCACCCCGGGCAGCTTATCATCCGCATCGCTCTCGATCTGGATCGGCTCCTCCTTCAAGAAGATGAGCAACATAAAGACGACCAGCATCGTCAACCCCGAATCGATGAGCAGCAGGTTGCGTATTCCAATTCGAGATACGAGCAGCCCGCCCAGGTAGGGTCCGGCCGCCATCCCAACCGGACTTCCCGAGCTAACGATGGAAAGCGCCGTCCCGATCCGTTCTTTAGGAGTGATATCGGCCTGCACCGACATCATGATGCCGGTATTACCCAGCACGAATCCAACCAGAAACCGAGCGACGGCAAGCATATAGACGTTTTGACTGAATGCCGCGATGGTAAAAAGAATCGCCTCCACCACCGAGCTGCGGATAATGAGCGGCTTTCGCCCGAAACGGTGCGCCCAAACCGCCCAGAACGGCAGTAAGGGGATGCCAATTACAAAGCCAAGCGCCGAGAGCAGACCGGTCCAGTATCCAATCGAGGATTGAGGCACTCGAAGCTGCTGCAGAAAGAGAGGGGTGAAAACGCCCAGATGGCCGAAAGCTAGCGACTCCACAAAGCCGGTTATGGTAAATAAGACGAGGGTGGTGCGTGGTGAGTTAACGGAACGCCTGGGAAATGGTTGTGAGGCCAAAAAAGGTTGCCCTACTCACGCGACCAGGCAGCCAGTTCCTGCAGTATCTTGTCCCACCGCTCAGGATGGGTTTCATCACGCATTTCAGGAATAAAACCGAGCTTTAAATAGGTACGGATGGCGGCCAAACGATGATCCTGAGTTTCTAACACGGCATCTTGACATCCCAGCTCATAAAATCGGTGCAGTGCCTGCAAGGTAATGGCACGCCCCAGTCCGCGGCCTTGGAAGGCGGGAGTGACGGCTACCCAGTGAACGTAGCCTGAGTCGGGGAAGACCTCCGGCATTAAGCGGCAACTGGCAGTCGCAATGGGTTGTGGGCTGTCTATCATAATGAAGACCGATTCCACGTCGTCCGCTTGAAGCAGCCGATCGCACGCCATCTTGGGCGTCCAGTGCTCCTCAAATGCAGAATCGAGAAGCGACGCAAGAAGTTCCGCGTCATCAGTCTGACATTGCCGTACCGGATAGGGTGCGGATACCGGCGGCATATTGAGTAGGTTGGGAAGGCGCATCAAGAGATCGGATTGCTGTTTCATCGGAGTTTATATCCCTTAACGGGTTCAAGCGTGATTAAATGCAATGAGAGAGATGGTCGGGGTGGGGAGATTTGAACTCCCGACCTCACGGTCCCGAACCGTGCGCTCTACCAAGCTGAGCCACACCCCGAAATTATCCGCTTCACTCTACCACATTTTAGGTAGCGGTTTCAACTTGCCGCTACCCTCAATTTACCGAACATTATTTTGATCCTCAGTGGGTTGGTGATAGAGCCTCCCGGATGGTTGTAATCGTGCTTTCCATCATTTGAACGACCGAATAGCTATCCCTCACTCGACACCGGCCCTCGCTTCCGAGTTGTCGTCGTAGATCGGCGGAACCGATGAGCTTCACGATCGCTTTTGCCATTGCATCCAAATCGTTCGGGGGAACCAACAAGCCGGTCCTGCCGTCGAGTACCGTTTCAGGTATCCCGCCCACCGCAAAGGCGACTACTGGCACTTGGGCATCCATCGCCTCCAGCGCCGCCAATCCCTGGCCCTCTTGAGTAGATGGAATTACCAGCACATCGGCCGCCCCGATGAAGTACCGCGCATCCTCCCGAAAACCGGTTAGTATGATCTGCCGGCTCCTCTCAGCCAGCATCTTGACTTCCGCCTCCAGCTCCCCTCGATTCGGGCCGTCGCCGACGATGACCAGTACCATATCGGGAAAGGTGCGCCAGATCATCGGCATTGTCCGAACCGTCGCGATCATATTTTTCTCCGGCGCGATTCGCCCGACCGACATGATCAACGGGCGATCCGGGTCAACTCCAATCTCACTTTTTCTGGCGCGAATATCGCCATCGGTCAGGAACGGCAGCGACCGAATACCGTTCGGAATGGTGCGTAGCTTATCGGCTGGGATTTTAGTGGCTAGGTCCGCTGCAACTGCATGAGACACCGCGATGACGAACCGACATCTCTTTCCAAGGAACGATAACACCGATCGTGCCAATCGTGAGTCGGGTGGCTGGTTATGAATGGTCGCGATGACTGGACGCTTTGATAGGAGACCGGTTATCGCCGCCACGAAGCCGCCCCGCACACCGTGACCGTAAATAAGATCGTTGTGCCTTGCGATAGGGGTCAATTGGAGGGCTGAAAGGATATCCATACCATATCCGCCGCTGCCAATCGAAAGGGTGTAACGAGAGATTGACGGAACGTTGGATATTGAGAGCGGTTCGGGTGCTGCGAGCTGTAGGTTAAAGCCCCTGTTCGGCAGCTCCTCACATAAGATCTGAAGATGCCTGCGAATCCCACCGGACGCTTGCCGGCAAACCATCAGGATGCGAGGGGAGTTCGGATTATTCTGGTTCATATAGGGTCGGTCAATTGAGCAATGACGCCCTTTCTTAGCGTGGAACCTCAACCGAATCAAGAATCGCCTGAATGATTCGATCGGGTGTCTGCCCCTCTATCTCCGATTCCGGCCGCAAAATGATGCGATGGCGTAGCACTGCATGAACCAGTGACTTTACCTCATCCGGCGTCACAAAATCACGCCCTTGAATGGCGGCCATCGCCTTGGCGGTTAAAAGCAGGGCAACGCCAGCCCGCGGGCTGGCGCCCAAAGTGATCTGGCGGTGGGTTCGGGTCTCTCGCACGATTCGGGCGATGTATTGAATGATGGGCAGTTCCACCCGCACCCGATCAACCTCGTCAAAACATTGCTGCAGCTCTTCCGGACTCAACACCGAAGCTAAACCAGCGGTTTCAAGGTTTTGTGAGCGAAAACCGGATTGGTATCGGGAGAGCAAGCACGTTTCGTCCTCCGATGACGGATAATCCACCAGAACTTTCATCATGAAACGATCTAGTTGTGCCTCGGGTAACGGGTAGGTGCCCTCAAATTCGATCGGGTTTTGGGTGGCGGCCACAAAAAACGGAACCGGCAACGAATGAGGCTCACCGTCAATGGTGACGTTGCCCTCCTCCATTGCCTCAAGCAGCGCGGCCTGTGTTTTGGCCGGAGTCCGATTAATCTCATCGGCTAGTATGAAATTTGCGAACAGCGGCCCCCGCCGCACCACGAACTCCACCGTTTTGGGATCGAAGACCCGCGTCCCGATGATGTCAGACGGCATCAGGTCCGGTGTGAATTGAATGCGGGTAAAGGTTAGGTTCAACGACCGAGAGAGCGAACGCACCAGTAGGGTCTTGGCGGTTCCTGGCACCCCCTCCAACAAAATGTGTCCGCGAGCTAAAAAACCGATGATAATCTGCTGCACCATCGTCTCCTGTCCCACGATGGCCTTGCCAATCTCGGCCTTCAACCGTTCATATATACCCTCAACGTAACCGCCCGCATGCTCCTCATTTTCGGTATTAAGGATGGGTTGTAGATTTAATTCCTCTTCCATTGCGCAATGCCCTCCTGGCTTGATCTAGCTGTTTTGCTAACGCCATCATTTCACTCTCATTGGCCATTCGCTTACCTGTGAGCTGAATGCTTTCAATTCGTTGCACCGCTCGACGAGTTGGCGCGCCGATATCGGGGTACGCCTCCTCAAACTTTAGCCAGAGCGAATCTTTTTGTGGGTCATCTTCCACGTTCAGATCACGAGCGATCTCCTGCCTTAAGGCGGCCGCCATCGCCTGAAGCGGAATCGCACTTGCTTTCGCGCGTTTGTGCAGTTGGGCGATTGCGGCCATATAATCGGTCCGAGCCTTCATACCGATAATATCCCGGCTCTTGGCCGGGCCAAGACGCCGGTTCAAATTATAAACGATCAGCAGGAACAGCGCCAATATCTGAAAGAAAAGCAGGCGGCCCGCCAACCCAATCGCCTTCCATAACGAGCGGCGGTTGCCTGGAACCGTCAACCCATGAGTATAACCGTGATGGAATTCGTCAAAGCCTATCGGTCCGGGTGTGATCAGATTAGCCAGTAAAATCGCGTTGTCGGCCCTTCTGATCTGTAAATTGGATAGCCAATCACCGCCCACTACCGCAAATTCACGCCCGGCGCCATGCTTCATCATCGTGATGACCTTGCCCCACTTGTCGCTGGCCACCGATTCCCAGGAGGTAGAAAGTGTATCTAAGCGTGTGTATTGAGTCAGCTCCAGCTTGGATATGCCGCGTGATATTTGCGACCATTTGGGATTGAAATTCGGACGTGTAATTTTGCCCGCCATTGCAAGCCTTGGCGCGATATCGGTCAGTGGGAAATATGGATTACCGTTCATGCTGGAACCATCGCCAACAAAAACGACCAGCGTGCCGCCCTTTTTCACCCAGTGCTGGACGGCTTTTTCCTCACCGGGAAATTCCGCGGTGTCAAGCGGCTCGATCACAACCAAGGTTTTGATCGAGTTATCCAGCTTGGTGTACGGCTTCTCCCAGCGTTCGACACTCACTCCGAGTGCTTGTTCGAGCTCGTAGAGCGCTTTAACACCCCGCTTCGAGCTGTTGTAGGTGGTTGGGAGAAGCGAAGTGCGTCGTTTCGAAAGGATGCTGGAAAGATAACCGTTAACGGCCACAAACAGGACAACTAACAGGATGAGAACCCAACCATCTCGGTGAATCCGCATTTCAAATTACCTGTCGCACCGGCCGACAAGCGTGTCAACTAACTGATCCGGCTCAATGCAGAGATAGTCCGGTTTCATCTCCATGAGCTGCTCAATCGGTCCCGCGCCCCATCCTACCGCACAGCAGCGCACACCCGCCGCGCCCCCGGCCTGAAGATCGTGCACGGTGTCGCCGATAAAAACCGCATCTACTGGGTCAGCCTCCAGCCTTCTCAACGCCATGATGATGCTATCCGGTGCCGGCTTGGGATTCCTCACATCGTCCGCTGATACGATCGTATCAACATCCTTTGTGATTCCCAAGCGAGGAAGGGTATTGCTTAGCTCGGTTCGATTTTTTGAGGTGACCAGCGCAGTTGGCACCCCATTCTCATGAAACCGCCTCAGTGCAAGAATCGCCGGCTCGATCACCCGCTCAAGATGCCGGTGCGTTTCGTAATATCGGATAAACTCCCGACTCATCCCGCCGATGTCGACCCCGTACTCGGCCGGATCGCCCAATGCCCTCATCTGGGCGGAAAGCGGAATCCCGATCAGCTTGCGCAGCTCATCCCGCTCCAGCGTTCTCCCAATGAATCGCCGATACATCTCATCCAATCCGGATACAATGAGGGTTGTGGTATCAATTAAGGTTCCATCAATGTCCCACAGCAGCACCCGGGTATTTTGACTCAAGAGTTGTGCTTGCAGGTCGGTGCCAGCCGTTTCGATCACAGCACGTTCACCTCGTGCACCCCGCGGTATACCTCCCCAATTTGGATGGCCGTCTCGCCGGCCAGGGTGAGCTGTGCGATTATCTCCCGGGCATCATCCCGGTCGGCAATAATGACATAACCGATACCCATATTAAACGTCCGGAACATTTCTGGATCCGAGATACTGCCTAACTGCTGGATGAGATCGAAAATGGGTGGTATATGCCACAACCGCCGATCCACCGTTACGCTGCAATCGGAGGGTAAGATGCGCGGAATGTTGTCATAAAACCCTCCACCGGTGATATGAGCCATCCCTTTCACCCTTTTCGACCTTAGCAGTGGCAGCACGGAGGGCGCGTAGCAGCGATGCGGCGCTAAGAGGACCTCACCGATCGTTTGGGCGGCCAACGGAGTGGGAGTATCTTGAACCGTAAGGCAGGCGGTATCGAACAAAACGTGGCGGGCGAGGGTATAACCGTTGGTGTGAAGGCCACTGGAAGTGAGGCCGATCACCACATCGCCGGCCGATATGGTGCTCCCATCAATGATGTGACTGCGTTCCACCAGGCCTACAATGCAGCCAACCAGGTCGTAATCCCCCTCGTTATAGATCCCCGGCATTTCGGCCGTCTCGCCGCCGATCAGGGCGCAGTTCACCTCGCGGCATGCTTCCACCATCCCGGTTACCACCTCCTGCAACTGAGTCGGCTGGAGAGAGCCGGTGGCGAAATAGTCCAGAAAAAACAGCGGCCTTGCTCCCTGCACCAAGATATCGTTAACGCAGTGGGCAACCAGATCGCGGCCGACCGTGCTGTAGCGATTCATCGCCGATGCGATTCGCATTTTGGTGCCGACGCCGTCTATGCTAGATACCAGCACCGCATCGGAGTAATCAACGCCGCTCAGCGCGTACATTCCGCCGAAGCTGCCAATCTCGGTAAGCACTTCCGGGGTATAGGTGGTCCTCACCAATTCCCGGATGTGATAAAGCGCATCGTTCATTGCGTCAATATTGACGCCTGCCTGGCGATAGGTTATTCCATCGTTCATATCAGTCCTAGAACATCCAGCACTATTATTGACCGTTCCGACAAATTGCAAAAAACGACAATATTTCTTTTTTGAAAAGTGAAGCTCGATTGCACCGGTTACCGTATGCCACGGATTTCACGAGCGATGATTGGAGTTCGCCGGATACTGGTGGAACCGTAGGCCGCTGACCAGCGATCCATCGAAGCGTCCCACGATCTCGGAGCCGCGCGTTATCGTCCCCTGGATTTGACCGTCGTTTAGAATTTCCAAACGCCCTACGTTACCCTTGTTATCCGAGAGTGAAATCACACCGTGGGGTGTCTGTTTTTTCCAGGGAACGGCCAACAGTGGGCCGCTCAATTTCAAATCCGATTCCAAAGTGGCCGCATAACCATTCGGCAATCGGATTGACATGGTATCGGGCGTTTTCATCTGGGTTGTCAACTTTGAAATGCCGATGTTCGTCAACCGACGGCTGCCGGATATTTGACCGATCCCTGGAATCTCAGTTTGGAATTGCCAGCGCATTTCGGGCTCATGCGAGGTCGTGATGATGGATGACACCGCGCCGCCCGCTTTGTGCTGGACTCGGCGTTCGTAGCCGATAGGATCGTTAGCCGGCGGCCCCACAATTCCTTCACTGGCATGGTGGGCGGCATTGATGAGGTAAGCGGCACAACTTGCAAGGGCCGCTTCCGATTCGGTATCGCTGTATCGCTGTGCCTCCCGCAGATGATCATCCTCCAGCAGCGCTTCGCCCAGACGCTGAGCGGCATTGACCCGGCGACTGCTAAAATATCGTCCGGCTGCTGCGGTCGCCGCTCCCACTGAAGCGATCGCGGCCACACGAACCGAATTACGTATTAAATTTCGCAGCATCCCAACGGCTCCTTTCTAGCTTAGATCATTCGTGAGCATTGTATTACAGATTTTCTGCGCTAGAACGACAAATGGACGCAGATTAGAAACATGATATGACAACCGGATAGTCATGCACAATCAGGTTATTCAATATTGCCATCTCATCCACATAAGACCACATCGCTGGTTAAGATCCCCCCCAGTAAAGGTCGGTCAGCTCGATGTGCCCCGGGCGAAAGTTGAGCTCAAACGACAAACGGCTGAGATATGTCCTCACATCTTCATTATTGAGCTCAGCCGCCCAAACCAAAACAATGGACTGCAGCCCTCGCTGGATATTTTATGTTGAAG
The DNA here is from genome assembly GCA_023481295.1 of Armatimonadota bacterium. Taxonomy (GTDB): domain Bacteria; phylum Armatimonadota; class Chthonomonadetes; order Chthonomonadales; family JAMCWF01; genus JAMCWF01. Next base: position 9,332 of record JAMCWF010000023.1, read on the forward strand.
CTCACAAGCGTGCGTTAACTACCCACTAACCGGCTCACCCAACATTTACGGGGATGAAAAATCAATCGTTTTTCATGCGTTTCCACAACCGGCGGAGATCTTGCTGCTATTTACAACCGTCAAACACCTGAGATTAAAATCGTTAACTTATCATCCGGTTTATTGCGATGTCGCACCCTTATGGCCGGATACGGCCAGCGATGTCTCCACTGAATCGGCGACCTCCTCACTTGGGTCCGGCGTCTCATCGTGCCATGGCTGCGCCCATTTTTCCAAAATCATTTTGCTCATGACCACGTTGGCGGGCACCTGGATCGGATATTTGCCATCGAAGCAGGCGCGGCAAAACTTGTCCTTCCCCACCCCCACTGCCCGCACAACTCCGGCTAAGGATAGGTATCCCAGCGTGGTGGCGCCGATGCGCTTCCGAATATCCTCCACGCTGCACCGGGCTGCGATCAGCTCCTGCTGGGTGGCCATATCAATTCCGTAGAAGCATGGATGGCGCACCGGGGGAGCGCAGATGCGGACGTGCACTTCGGTTGCACCCGCCTCAAGCAGCATGCGTACCAGTTTGCCGGTTGTGGTGCCCCGAACGATGGAATCATCCACCATCACCACCCGCTTACCGGCCAGCGCTTCTTTCAATGGGGTGTATTTCATGCGAGCACCCAGGTCACGCATCCTTTGATCCGGCTCGATGAAGGTTCGCTGAATGTAACGATTTTTAATGACGCCTTCACCATAAGGGATGTGGGATGCCTCCGCAAAACCAATTGCAGCCGGTATGCTCGTGTCCGGAATCGGAATGACCACGTGTGCGCCCGGCGCCGGGTGCTCACGCGCCAGCTCTTGGCCCATCCGGCGTCGGGCCGCATGGAGAGAGCGATTGTAAATCATGCTATCGGGACGGGCGAAATAGATGAACTCAAACAGACAAGTCGAATGGCGCACGGTGGGCAACGCCTGAATTTCCCTCATTCCGCCATCAGATATCACAATCATCTCGCCCGGCTCCACCTCACGGATGAGCTGAGCGCCTACCACGTTCAAGGCACAAGTTTCGGAGGCGATCACATAGTTGTTACCATTCAGCCGCCCAAGGCAGAGGGGGCGGATGCCGTAGGGATCTCGCACCGCGATCAAGCGGTCTTCCGACATCACCACCAGTGAGTAGGCACCTTCCAATCGTTTCATTGTCCCCAAGACGGCATCCTCAGTGTTCTCGCCTCGCAACTTATTGATGAGCTTTGCGATGACCTCGCTGTCGCTCGATGTTGAGAACTCGATGCCCTCCGCAATCAGCTCCTCGCGCAACGTTTCGGTATTGACCAGGTTTCCATTGTGGGCGACCGCTATCGTTCCGATCGCTGATGAGCAGATTAAGGGCTGGGCGTTTCGTAAAATGCTGGAGCCGGTTGTGGAGTAGCGGGTATGCCCGACCGCCATAAATCCGGTTAAGTCACGCAATACCCCTTCATCGAATACTTGAGTGACCAGCCCCATCTCCTTATGGAACTTGATGGTGACACCATCGGAGACGGCGATCCCAGCGCTTTCCTGACCGCGATGTTGCAGCGCGAAGAGGCCGAAATAGGTCAGCCGCGCTACATCTTCTCCGCGACCGTAGATGCCGAAGATACCGCACTCTTCACTCGGGCTCTCCGATGCTATTATTATGCCATTCGCCATTCGATGAAAAACTCCATCCCGAACCGCTATGACTTGCTCATGGTCAGAATGTCTGCTTATTAGACTGCTTTGAGCACACTTTGGGTTTCAGTGCAATCCATCCAATTGGGAATTGCATTGCGCCATCCTCGCTCCATCGTTTCAAGTGGGAGATTGATAATCTCTTTGCCATCAAGAGATAGCCGTAAACGGTCTCCCCCCACTGTGCCGATCCATTGCGCTTTGACTTGGTATTGTTCGGCGATTTGCTCCAGCATTTTAATATACGATTCAAAATGCACTGAAACAACGATTCTCGATTGCGCTTCACCAAAAAAGATGGCGGATGGCGGCAAATTGTCGAAATCTCTGCTGCGCAACAAGATCGAGGCGCCGATCCGGCCGAGCATCGCCTTCTCAGCTATACATACCGCTAAGCCGCCGTCCGAGCAATCATGGGCTGAAACCAGTTGTTTCCATTGTATGAGTGTGAGTAAAAGTTGATGAAGGCGCTTTTCGCCAGCTAAATCAACGACCGGCGGCCTTCCCGCCTCCAGTTGGCGGACAACCGCAAGGTATTCGCTGCCGCCGAGGCCTCCGGTCGGATCCGAGTCGGCTCGCAGCAAGAGAATGGGATCTCCCTCCTGGTAAAATCTTGCACCGCAGCGGTTGTGGATGTCGTCCAAAATACCAAGCATTCCGATGGTCGGCGTTGGATAGATGGGGCCGAACTCTTTTGTCTCATTGTAGAACGAGACATTGCCGGAGATCACGGGCGTTTCCAGCGCGTCGCAGGCAGCCGCAATCCCCTCCACCGCTCGCTGAAATTGCCAGAAGGTCTCCGTTTTTTCCGGGTTTGCGAAATTCAGGCAATCCGTCACCGCTGCTGGTCTCGCTCCCACGCAGGCGACGTTACGGGCCGCCTCCGCCACCGCGATTTGCGCCCCAACGTAGGGATCAAGGAAGCAGTAGCGAGCATTCCCATCCACCTTTAGCGCGATGCCTCGCTTGGTTCCGCGAATCCGCAACACGGCCGCGTCAGCGCCGGGAAGATAGGCGGACTGCGTCTGCACCATGCTGTCGTATTGCTGAATCACCCAGCTTTTATCGGCAATCGAGGGCTGGCTCAGTAGTCGCAATAGCACTTCTTCGTAGTTTTCCGGCTCCGGATAGTTGAGTGGATCCACGTTATTCAACTCCGAGAGGTAGGCCGGCTGAGTGGCGTCTAAATGGTAGGTTGGACATTCATCGGTTAGAGCACGAGCCGGAATACAGGCAGCTTCTACCTCTCCATCCAATACTCGAATAAAGCCATCACCCGTCACCTTACCGATGATGGTCGCCTGCAGCCCCCATTTTTTAAATATTCGGCTGATCTTCTCTTCTGCCCCCTTTTGCACGATACAAAGCATCCTCTCCTGCGATTCGGAGAGCATCACCTCAAAAGGCGTCATGTTTGCTTCACGGCGAGGCACCTTTTGAATATCGATCACCATTCCGGTGCATGCTTTGGCAGCCGTCTCGCAAGTGGAGCAAGTCAGCCCGGCCGCTCCCATATCTTGAATGCCGACGATCGCGCCGGTATCCAGTGCTTCCAGCGTCGCTTCAATGAGCAGTTTTTCCATAAACGGATCGCCCATTTGAACGTTGGGTCTTTTCGATTCCGAATCGGACCCGATTTCCACCGAAGCAAACGAGGCGCCCTGAATGCCATCCTTACCGGTACTGGATCCAACGTACAGTACCGGATTACCGATTCCCTCCGCTCTCGCGCTGGCAATATGTGAGAGAGGCACCAACCCAACCGCCATCGCATTGACCAGCGGATTGCCGCTATAGCAACGATGAAAGTAGATTTCACCGGCTACGGTGGGTACGCCGACGCAGTTGCCGTAGTCCCCGATGCCGGCCACCACCCGTTCAAAAAGATAGCGGTTGTGGGGGTCATCGAGCGGGCCGAATCGAAGGCTGTTTAGATTGGCGATGGGCCGGGCACCCATCGTGAAAATGTCGCGTAGAATGCCGCCCACTCCGGTCGCCGCTCCCTGATACGGCTCAATCGCCGATGGGTGGTTGTGACTCTCCATTTTCATTACAATTCCGAGCTGCTCATCCAGGGGGGCGATTCCGGCATTCTCCAGCGCGCCCTTCTCCTCCGCCTCCCGATAACGGCGAAAAAGTAATAGGATCTGGCGGGAATACTTGTAGCCGCAGTGCTCCGACCACATCACGGAAAACATCCCGAGTTCGGTCAGGGTGGGTTCCCGGCCCATGATGCTTTTAATTCGATCGTATTCCGAGTCGTTCAGCCCAAGCTCACGATGGTGGGTTGTCTCTGCCAATCTAAGTCCTTGTGGGGATACACTTGGTGGTTATATCATCACTTTAGTATAGCCGATGGAGCGAGGATGGGTCAATGTTGGGCAGGGGTAGGGTAATCTCAAGGTCGTTACTGTTTCAAAATCGGCATAGTCCCCACCGATTTAGTCCTATCGCTTATCATAGCCATCTAGATGTGGGTGACCGCTGACCGGCAGATAGCTCGTGATGCCCCCGCCTACGCGGGGGTGACGGGGGGGGCAGTGATCATCATTGATTGGTGGGTGAATGGAGCTACCGTCGGGTCTCCAAATTGGATGTTTCAATTGTGCGGGCGCAGTAGCGGTTACGGGTCGCGGGACATGAGTCACGAGCCACCGCCGCAGCCTGCCTTGCCCTGCCTACCGGCAGGCACGGCGTCAGGCAGGCCGGTAAGAGACCCACTTAACGCCACCATGATGAAGAAAGTCAGTCTAAATGGAAGCTTCCAATTGATTGGGTTAGGTTATCGAGACATTTTCAGTGTGCCTCCCTCTGTACGGTCATTGAGGGCAGGCTCTTAATTTGAGCCTGCCTGTCGGCAGACATGGCCGACGTGGTATCTCCTCCAAACCCCTACGCAATCACTGACATCAACCTGCCTGCCCAGTTGGGGCGGTAGGCATGCCCTACTTTATCGCGTAGAGATTATGATCAGCGCTTCCCACGTAGACGGTTCCATCCGCACCAATCGCTGGAGAGGAGCCAATCCCTCCTGTTTGGTACTTCCACTTCAGGGTTCCGTCCGGCTTGATGGCGTAGAGATTATAGCCCTCGCTTCCCACGTAGACGGTTCCATCCGCACCAATCGCTGGAGAGGAGTCGACATCACTTCCTGTCTGGTA